>NC_022663.1:5126455-5452910 GCF_000157895.3 Mycobacterium kansasii ATCC 12478
ATCCAGACCGGATGGGCGCTGGCGCGAGCCCTGGGCACCATCGAAGGCACCGAGCTGGTGATTGCCGGTAACGAGTCCACCGACGGCGTGGGCGGCGCGGTGCCGGCCATCATCGCCGAGTATCTGGGCCTACCGCAGCTCACCCACCTGCGCAAACTATCGGTCGAGGGCGGCAAAGTCACCGGTGAGCGCGAAACCGACGACGGTGTGTTCACCCTCGAGGCCTCCCTGCCCGCGGTGGTCAGCGTCAACGAGAAGATCAACGAGCCCCGCTTCCCGTCCTTCAAAGGCATCATGGCCGCCAAGAAGAAAGAGGTCACCGTGCTGACCCTGGCCGAGATCGGCGTCGAGGCCGACGAGGTGGGGTTGGCCAATGCGGGGACCGCGGTGTTGTCCTCGACACCCAAGCCGCCGAAAACGGCCGGTGAGAAGGTCGCCGACGAGGGCGAGGGCGGCAACCAGATCCTGCAGTACCTGGTCGGCCAGAAAATCATCTGAATCAGCGCTATTCCGAGACGAGAGCGATATAACCCATGGCTGAAGTACTGGTGCTCGTTGAGCACGCTGAAGGTGCGCTGAAGAAAGTCACCTCCGAATTGATCACCGCCGCCCGGGCGCTGGGCGAGCCGGCGGCCGTCGTGGTCGGTGCTCCGGGCACCGCCGCGCCGCTGGTCGACGGTCTGAAGGCGGCCGGTGCCGCCAAGATCTACGTCGCCGAGTCGGATGTCGTTGACCAGTACCTGATCACCCCGTATGTCGACGTGCTGGCGGCGCTGGCCGAGTCCTCGGCCCCGGCCGCCGTGCTGGTGGCCGCCACCGCCGACGGCAAGGAGATCGCCGGCCGGCTCGCCGCGCGGATCGGATCGGGGCTGCTGGTCGACGTGGTGGAGGTCCGAGAGGGTGCGGTGGGCGTCCATAGCATCTTCGGTGGCGCGTTCACCGTCGAGGCCCAGGCCACCGGCGACACCCCGGTGATCTCGGTGCGCGCCGGGGCCATCGAGGCGGAGCCCACCGAGGGCGCCGGTGAGCAGGTCAGCGTGGAAGTGCCGGCTCCGGCCGAGAACGCCACCAAGATCACTTCCCGCCAGCCTGCGGTGGCCGGGGACCGGCCGGAGCTGACCGAGGCCACCGTCGTGGTCTCGGGTGGCCGCGGTGTCGGCAGTGCGGAGAACTTCAGCGTCGTCGAGGCGCTGGCCGACTCGCTGGGTGGTGCCGTCGGCGCATCCCGTGCCGCCGTGGACTCCGGTTACTACCCGGGCCAGTTCCAGGTCGGTCAAACCGGCAAGACGGTGTCGCCGCAGCTCTACATCGCGCTGGGCATCTCCGGCGCCATCCAGCACCGTGCCGGCATGCAGACGTCCAAGACCATCGTCGCGGTCAACAAGGACGAGGAGGCGCCGATCTTCGAGATCGCCGACTACGGCGTGGTGGGCGACTTGTTCAAGGTTGCTCCGCAGCTGACCGAGGCGATCAAGGCCCGTAAGGGCTAGCCGCCCGCCGGGTCGTCGCGATCCCGGCGGGATCGCTTTGCTGCCAATGGGTTTCGCGTCGTGCCGATCCCGCTGCTCCCCGGCGGCGGGATCGGCGCGCACGGCGTGTGTCCGGTAGCGCAATCTCCTGCGCGGGGCCCCAGCTCTTGACTGTGGCGGCCCGCGGTCCCCATAGTGGATTCAATCAACTGATCGATTAGTTGATGAGGCCGGACGTGTTGTAGCCGGCTGAATTGGGGAGGAACCGAATGTGCGGCTCGGCGGGGCTTGCCCGGTGGTGGGATACCGCTTGGAGTAGTGGTCATGACGATCGGGCGGCCAGCGGGCCCTCATGCGGGCGCGCGCACCGGCCGCCGGAGTCCGGCCGATGACTTGCCCGAGCCTTCCTGCCGGCTTCGATTTCACCGACCCCGACATCTACGCCCGGCGGTTGCCCGTCGACGAGCTTGCCGAGCTGCGCCGAGTCGCCCCGATCTGGTGGAACGACCAACCGATTGGCAAGGGCGGCTTCAATGACGGCGGCTTCTGGGTCGTCACCAAACACAAAGACGTCAAAGACATTTCGCTGAGAAGCGACGTCTTCTCCACCTACGTCAACACCGCGATCCCAAGGTTCCCCGACGACATGAAGCGGGAGAACATCGACATGCAGCGCTCGGTGCTGCTCAACATCGATGCCCCGCACCACACCCGGCTGCGCAAGATCATCTCGCGGGGATTCACCCCGCGGGCCGTCGGGCGGCTGCGCAGCGAACTCGACCAGCGTGCACACAACATCGTCAAAAATGCTGCCGCACAAGGGTCCGGTGACTTCGTCGAACAGGTGTCCTGCGAGTTGCCGCTGCAGGCCATCGCCGGCCTGCTGGGGGTGGCGCAAGAAGATCGAGCCAAATTGTTTCGCTGGTCCAACGAAATGACGGGCAGCGAGGACCCCGAATACGCAGACATCGACGCCGAGGCGTCGTCGATGCAGGTGCTCGCCTATGCGATGCAGATGGCCGACGTGAAGTCGAGGAACCCCGGTGACGACATTGTCACCACGCTGATCCGGGCCGACATCGACGGCGAGAAACTGTCCGACGACGAGTTTGGGTTCTTCGTCCTCATGCTGGCGGTGGCGGGCAACGAGACCACCCGCAACTCCATCACCCAGGGCATGATGGCGTTTACCGAATACCCGGACCAGTGGGAGCTTTTCCGGCGTGAGCGTCCGCACAGCACGGCCGACGAGATCGTGCGTTGGGCCACCCCGGTGACGGCGTTTCAGCGAACGGCACTAACAGACACCGAAGTTTCCGGTGTGCCGATCCGCAAGGGCCAACGGGTGGTGATGTTCTACCGGTCGGCCAACTTCGACGAGGAAGTCTTCGACGACCCTTACACCTTCGACATCTTGCGTGATCCCAACCCGCACGTCGGATTCGGTGGCACCGGCGCACATTATTGCATCGGAGCCAACCTGGCCCGGATGACAATCAGCTTGATCTTCAACGCGATCGCCGACCATATGCCTGACCTGAAGCCGATTTCGCCGCCGGAGCGACTGCGATCCGGATGGCTGAACGGCATCAAGCACTGGCAGGTCGACTACGGCGGCGCGCCCGGTTGCCCGATCGGTCACTGAGGGTCACGGAGCCCGCCCTGTGCTGACGTCAACCGCTCGTCAGTGGTCACCGCCCCGCTCCCAATTGCCGGGCCGTTCAACGGGTTTCGGGAATCCGGATCAGAGCCTCTCAGATGGTCCGCAGCCGCCGCACGCGGTCGGCGATCGCTCGGCGGGAAACGGCGGCATTGGGCGCCATGCTTTCGAATGCGTGCGGACAACCCGGATGCACATGCAATTCGGTTGGTACGCCGGCCACCGCCAGGCGGCGCGCATAGACGATGTCCTCGTCGCGGAAGATGTCGAGGTCACCCACGTCGATGTAGGTGGGCGGCAGCTTCCTCACATCGCTCACCCGCGCCGGAGCGGCATAAGAACTGACGCCGTCGGTGCCGGCGCTCTCACCCAGCAGGGCCTGCCAGCCGGTCGTGTTGTCGTCGTAGGTCCAGGTCACGAATGGCACCAGTTCCGGGTCGGGCAGGCAGGTCCGATCGTCGAGCATCGGATAGACCAACAGTTGCTGGGCGATCGCGGGGCCACCGCGATCGCGGGCCATCAGGCACACCGCGGCGGCAAGGGCGCCGCCGGCGCTGTCGCCCATCACGGCCACCCGGGCCGGATCGACGCCCAGTTCGCCGGCGTGGCCGTGCAGCCATTCCAGGGCGGCAAAACAGTCGTGCAGCGGGACCGGGTGCGCAGCCTCCGGTGCGGTGCGATAGTCGACGAGCAACATGGGCACACCGGAGTCGGCGACGTAGCGTCGTGCGAGCCAGTCGTAGAGGCCGCCAAGTTCGCGCATGCCGAAAATCATTCCGCCGCCGTGCAAATAGAGCACCGCGCTACCGGGTGGCTGCTCCGTCGTCGCGTGGTACCAGGCCAACGTCAGCGTCGCACCGTCGTCGGTGGCTACCGCGTGGTGCTGCACCTGCACGCCGGCTATCGGAGGGCGGGCAGCCATCAGCTGGTCGACGGTGCGTTTGCTGTTGACCCGCCGGGTCGCCACATCGCCCACCGGGGGCGGCTCGGAAGCGGTCCCGCCGGTACTCAGCAACGCCAGCTCGGCGACCACCTCCTGGTCGATCTGCAGGCCCACGGCGGTCAGGCCGTAACCGGGTCGGCGTTGAAATCGGCGACCAGGGAGTCGATGGTGATCCGGGCGACGACGTTCATGTCGGCATCGTAGATCTCGTAGAGCAGCGCGTCGGGAGAGTTGGGGCGAGCCCCGAAGTAGACCAGACCGCCGTCGTCGCCGCCGCGCTCCAGATGCGGCTTTTTGTCGTTGCCGGTCAGCGCATAGTCACCCGCACGCCGGCAACGATGATTGCCGATCGCACCGTCTGATTCGACGTCCCACAGATGCTGCTCGCCGGCCAGCACGATGATGCTGGTGGTGGCCGCGTGGCGGTGGATCGGGCAGTGCCCGCCGTCACCTTGCCAGCGCACCACCATGTCGAGGGTGGCCACGTCACGGTCGTAGCCCAGGATGGTGTAGTCGTGCTGGATTTTGTATTTCGACCCCGGGCGTCCGGTCACCTCCTTCCACCGGTACCGCGAGGCGTCGAAGGTGCCGTCGATCAAGACGCGACCTCCTGATCGGCGGGTGCCGAAGTCCGCACGGCCAGGCCGGCGACCTCGCCTGCCTCCCGCCACGCCGTCAGGATGTCGGCGTATTCGGTTGGGTTGCCGAAGAAAAAGCTGTCCTGCTGCAGCCGGGCGCTCACCTGGCCCTCGCGGTTGTAGTAGCCGGGAGTGCACGCCTCACGCCGTCCGGCTATCACGGCCGAGCGCTGCACGACGGTGTCGACCCAGGCCGCTTCGGCCTCGGCAGTGGCCTCCACCTCGGTGACACCGTGCCGCAGCGCCCAGGCGATCACCCAGGCCACGTGCCGGGATTGGGTGTCGATCAAGTACGGGAAGTTCACGGTGAAGCCCGACTGGGCGATGCTTTCGATGAAGCAGTTCGGAAAGCCGTGCACGTGCAGGCCATGGAAGGTGCGGATGCCGCTGGACCACTTGTCGGTGAGCGTCAGGCCGTCGCGGCCGATTATCTCGAAGCCGGTCCGCTGGGAATAGTCGGTGCCGACCTCGAACCCGGTTGCGAAAATCAAACAGTCAAGCGGGTATTCGACGCCGTCGACAACGACACCCTTTTCGGTGATCTGCTCGACGCCATGCCCGTGGGTGTCGACGAGGGTGACATTGTCGCGGTTGAAGGCTTGCAGGTATTCGTCGTGGAAGCAAGGCCGTTTGCAGAAGTAGCCGTACCACGGTTTGAGCGCCTCGGCGGTGGCGGGATCGGTGACGATCGAGTCGATACGTGCCCGGATCTCTTCCATTTTCGCGAAGTCCGCCAGCTCCAACGGGGACGCCTGCCCGGGTACCGCGTTGGCGTTGTGCCGCACGATGGGCAGGTTCTTGGTTAGGCTGGTCCACGCGTCGTCAACCAAATCCTCGTCGGATTCGCCTCCCGCGGTGAGGATCTGGAAGTTCTCGATACGCCGTCGCTGCCAGCCCGGCTGTAGCGACGCCGCCCAGTCCGGATCGGTTGGCCTATTGGCCCGCACATCCACCGTTGACGGGGTGCGCTGGAAGACGAACAGCTGCCGCACCGCCTCCGCCAGGCGGGGCACGCACTGGATCGCCGTCGCGCCGGTGCCGATGATGCCTATCCGCTTGTCGGACAGCCGCTCGAGGTTCTTGCCGGTGTAGCCGTAATCCCAGCGGCTGGTATGAAAAGCGTGTCCGCCGAACGAGGTTATCCCGTCGATGCCCGGTAGCTTCGGTTTCTGCAGATAACCATTGGCCATCGCGACGAAGCGGGCGCGGATCGTGTCGTTGCGGTTGGTGGCGATTACCCAACGGGAGTCGCTTGGGTCCCAACGGATCTCGGTGACCTCGGTGTTCAGCCGCGCGTTGCGGTACAGGTCGTAGTGCTCGGCGATGCGCCGGCAGTGGGCGAAGATTTCGGCCCCCTTGGCGTACTTCTCGGTCGGGACGTAGCCGAGCTCTTCGAGCAGGGGCAGGTAGATGTAGGACTCGACGTCACAGGCGATGCCGGGGTAGCGATTCCAATACCAGGTGCCGCCGACATCGGCCGCCTTGTCGATGAGCCGGATGTCGTCCACGCCGAGTTGCCGGCACCGCGCACCGATGAGCAGTCCGCCGAAACCCGCACCGATGATCGCCACGTCGGTTGTTTCGGTGACCGGATCGCGGGAGAAGTCGGGATCAGCCCACGGGTCGTCCCCGAAGCGGGCGAATGCGCCTGCGATTTGCACATATTGACGGATGCCGTCCGGGCGCAGGCGCTTGTCGCGTTCCTGTTGATACTTGGCACGCAGCGCGTCCGGATCGAATGGTGATCCAGTGAGCCCAGTGAATTCAGTCATGACCGCCTTCCGGTTCTGCTGCCAGCCCGCGCCGTACCAATCGCAGGTAGGCGTCGACGATTTCTTCCTCGTGAGCCGGGTCGCCGACGAGGTCCTCGAGGAACCGATGGGCGCCGACCAGGAAGTGTGCTTGCGCGGCGATCTCGACGTCGGTCATCGCCCGTACCGAGCCGGCCGCGATGCCGTCGCGCAACCGCGCCGAAACCAGGTCCACCCAGGCATTGATGCCCTGGCGATACAGCTCGGGCTCGAGAAATCTGATCTCGTCGACCAACCGGATGTGGCCGGGGTTGCTGCGCACGTACTCGACATAGGCCAGCAACCCGGCGCGGTGACGCTCGAAGAAATCGCCGCTGTGCGGCGCGCGTTGCTCTTCGGAGGCAGCCAGCCGCGCAAAGAAATCCATCATCAGCTTGCGCATGGTCGCGCGTAACAATTCCGCGCGAGAGCCGAAGTGATAGTGGAGGTTTCCCACTGCGGTGTTGGCTCGTGCGGCGATCCCGGTCACCGATGCCCGATGCAGTCCGCGCTCGCTGGCCTCGGCCAGTGCGGCATCCAGAATCACCGCACGCGTCCGGTGGCGCTTCGCGTATCCCGGGACGTGTGCCATGGCACAAAATACTGGATCAATTTTCAAAATTCGGCAAGGACCCGGTGCTGCGACATGTTGTCACCTGACGTGCACCAGCCCGTCACAGCGCCGATGCCGATTAGCTGACCGGCTGCGCCACGTTGGTGGCATGAGCATCGCTTCTGTCCTCATACCCAGCGACAAGTCGAACGATCCGGCGGCCGGATCATCCTCGGGACCACGCTATTCCCTGTTGCTGACCACCGACGACGCTTTGATCGAGGCCGCGCAGCGACTCCGCTACGACGTCTTCAGCCGTACGCCCGGCTTCACGTTGCCCGCGGCCAGTGATGGTCGCGATGTCGACCGATTCGACGAGTACTGCGACCACCTGCTGGTCCGCGACGACGACACCGCTGAGCTGGTGGGGTGCTACCGGATGCTGCCGCCGGCGGGTGCCATCGCCGCGGGAGGTCTGTATACCGCCACCGAATTCGACGTCCGCGCGTTCGACCCGCTGCGGCCGTCGTTGGTCGAGATGGGCCGCGCGGCGGTGCGCGACGGTCATCGCAACGGCGCGGTGGTCCTGCTGATGTGGGCGGGCATTCTCGCCTACCTGGACCGATGTGACTACGACTATGTGACCGGCTGTGTGTCGGTCCCGGTCGATTCAGGCGACGACGTCCCAGGATGCCAGCTGCGCGGCGTGCGTGACTTCGTGTTGGCGCGTCACGCTGCGCCGTACCGGGTGCACCCCTACCGGGCGGTCCGCATCGGCGGTAAGGCCCTCGATGACATTGCGCCGCCGCGGCGTGCGACGCTCCCGCCGCTGATGCGTGGTTACCTACGGCTGGGTGCACAGGTCTGCGGCGAACCCGCCCACGACCCCGCCTTCGGTGTCGGTGATTTCTGCGTGCTGCTGAGCAAGCGTCAGGCCGATGCCCGCTACCTGAGTCGACTGCGGTCGGTGTCGGCGGCCTCGGCATTGGTGGGCGGGGTGGCCTGATGAGCCCTTCGGGAGGGCATGCGTGGCTGCCACGCGCGTCATGCGATGTCAGCTGTGTGGGCCACCCGGCCGATTCGCCGCCCGTGCTGCTGGCGCTGCGGGTGGCGGTACGCCTTGGCCTGGCGCTGCTGCTGGCACCCGGGGTGCCGCTGCTGTTCGTCCTTGGTCGCCCCCGCCTGCAACGTGCCTACTGCCGGGCGGTGCTGCGCTGTTTTGGCGTCCGAATCATGGTGTCGGGCAACCCGATTCGAAACCTATCCGGCGTTCTGGTGGTCAGCAACCACATGTCTTGGCTGGACGTCTTCGCCATCGGCGCGGTGCTGCCCGGATCGTTCGTCGCCCGTGCCGACATGTTCAGCGGCCGCGCGATCGCCATGGTGGCCCGCCTGCTGAAGATCATCCCGATCGAGCGGGCCAGCCTGCGCCGGCTGCCGGCAGTGGTGGGCACCGTCGGCGGCCGGCTGCGTGCCGGCCAGACCGTGGTGGCCTTCCCGGAGGGCACCACCTGGTGTGGGCTCGCCTCCGGCAGCTTCTACCCGGCGATGTTTCAGGCCGCCATCGACGCCGGCCGCCCGGTACAACCACTGCGGCTGACCTATCACCACGTCGACGGCACGGTATCGACCACGCCGGCCTACGTCGGCCAGGACACGTTGGCACGGTCGGTGTGCCGGGTGCTCGCCGTGCGCCGCACGGTCACCCGGGTGCATGTCGGTTCCCTGCAGTTGCCGGGCACCGATCGCCGGGCATTGGCCAGACGGTGCCAGCTCGCGGTACACCAGCGGTCGCAGCGGTCGCAGCACCCGGCTCCTCGGCAGGCGCTGGCGGCTTGACGGCACGCCGTTTTGTCTCCCGTGTCGGACCAGCGAAATAGTTGTCCCAAACCAGGAATCACGTTGTCCGGCAGGGCAACCACTACACCGGACATGTCGCGCAATAGTCTGTTCAAGGTGAAGACGTTGCCGGATGACGCTGCTGGCGCACCTGAGGACAGTACCCCGACGCCGGTCATCGACATGTGGGCGCCGATCGTGCCGGCTACCGAGATCGTCGACGACCTGCGGGCCGGATTTCCTGCCGAACAGCTTCGATATCTCGAAGTGTTCACCAAGACGCGGCTGACCACCGAGCAATTCGCGGCCTACGCCGAATCGCTGCGCCGAAGCGACGATGCCATCCTCGCCGAACTCGACGCCGCCGGTATCCGCCTGAGTCTCATCACCGGCTTCGACGAGCACTCCACCTGCGGCGTGACGTTCGTGCACAACGAATCGGTGGCCGCGCTCGCCGCCCGGCATCCGGATCGGTTCATCCCATTCGCCGGGGCCGACGTCATGAGCGGCACTTCGGGCCTCGACCAACTCGAGCATTGGATCACCGATCGCGGGTTCCGCGGACTCAGCCTGCGACCCTTCATGATCGGCCGTCCGGCGTCTGACCCCGCATACTTCCCGTACTACGCCAAGTGCGTCGAACTCGGAATTCCGCTGAGTATCCACACGTCGGCCAACTGGACCCGAACCCGGCCCAGCGAACTCGGCCATCCCCGTCACATCGACGACGTCGCGTGCCGCTTCCCGGAGCTGACCATCCTGATGAGCCACGCCGGCTACCCGTGGGTGCTCGACGCCTGCCTGATCGCCTGGAAACACCCCAACGTCTATCTCGAACTCGGCGCGCACCGCCCCAGGTACTTCGCGGCCCCCGGAGCCGGGTGGGATGCTCTCATGCGATTCGGCCAGAGCACGATTCGCGACAAAGTTGTTTACGGCTCCGGCGCATTCCTGATCAACCGTCCTTACCAGCTACTCTGCGATGAAATGCGGGCACTTCCCGTGGACCCGACCACCCTCGAACAGTGGCTCTGGCGCAACGCCGCCCGGTTACTCGGATTATCCGGCGCCGACTGAGGGTGGGCTGCGCCCCCGGTCGCCGCGCGGCTCGTCTCGTCGGCCCGCCTGCATTGCGGCCTGCATTGTCGACCGCCGGAAGATTCTGGGTCTCCGGACCCGGCCGGTATCGTGGGGCGAGTCATGGTCTACCTGGATCACGCCGCGACCACCCCGATGCACCCCGCCGCCATCGAGGCGATGACGGCCGCGCTCGGCTCCGCCGGCAACGCATCCTCGCTGCACACCACGGGGCGTGCGGCGCGCCGCCGAATCGAGGAATCCCGGGAGCTGATCGCCGGCAGGCTCGGCGCGCGCCCGTCGGAGGTGATCTTCACCGCGGGCGGTACCGAGAGCGACAACCTGGCCGTCAAGGGCATCTACTGGGCGCGCCGTGACGCGCAGCCCGGCCGTCGGCGCATCGTGACCTCGCGGGTGGAGCATCACGCGGTGCTCGACGCGGTGGACTGGCTGGTCGAGCACGAGGGCGCGCAGGTGAGCTGGCTGCCCACTGCCGCCGACGGCTCGGTGTCGCCCGCCGCGCTGCGTGAGGTGCTGCACAGCCATGACGACGTCGCGCTGGTGTCGGTGATGTGGGCCAACAACGAGGTCGGCACCATCATGCCGACCGCCGAACTGGCCGCCGTCGCTGCCGAGTTCGGCGTGCCCATGCACAGCGACGCCATCCAGGCGGTGGGGCAGTTGCCGGTCGACTTCGGCGCGAGCAGGTTGTCGGCGATGAGTGTGACAGCGCACAAGTTCGGCGGTCCGCCGGGCATTGGCGCGTTGCTGCTGCGCCGCGACGTCGCCTGTGTGCCGTTGCTGCACGGCGGTGGCCAGGAGCGCGATGTCCGTTCGGGCACTCCCGACGTCGCCGGGGCGGTAGGCATGGCAGCCGCGGCGCGGATCGCCGTGGACGGATTGGAAGCCAACAGCGCGCGGCTGCGGTTGCTGCGCAACCGCCTGGTCGAAGGTGTGCTCGCCGAAATCGACGGTGTGCGTCTCAACGGTGCTCGTGACCCGTTGCGCCTTCCGGGCAACGCGCACTTCACCTTTGGCGGCTGTGAGGGCGATGCGCTGCTGATGTTGTTGGACGCCAACGGGATCGAGTGCTCGACCGGGTCGGCCTGCACCGCCGGTGTTGCCCAGCCGTCGCACGTGCTGATCGCGATGGGCGCCGACCCTGCCAGCGCCCGCGGATCGCTGCGGCTTTCCTTGGGGCACACCAGTGTTGATGCGGATGTCGATGCGGCATTGCGGGTGCTGCCCGCAGCGGTGGCCCGCGCCCGCGGAGCCGCCCTGGCCGCCGCGGGAGCCTCCCGGTGAAGGTCCTTGCCGCGATGAGCGGCGGGGTCGACTCTTCGGTCGCTGCCGCCCGCATGGTCGACGCCGGCCACGAGGTGGTCGGCGTGCACCTGGCACTGTCGACGGCGCCCTCGACACTGCGCACCGGATCGCGGGGTTGTTGCTCCAAAGAGGACGCCTCCGATGCCCGACGGGTCGCCGATGTACTCGGAATCCCGTTCTATGTCTGGGATTTCGCCGAGAAGTTCAACGAAGACGTGATCGACGACTTCGTCTCGTCCTACGCTCGCGGCGAAACACCCAACCCGTGCGTCCGGTGCAATCAGCGGATCAAGTTCTCGGCGCTGTCCGCACGGGCGCTGGCGCTGGGCTTCGACGCGGTGGCCACCGGGCACTATGCCCGGCTGTCGGATGGGCGGCTGCGCCGCGCCGTCGACCGCGACAAGGACCAGTCCTATGTGCTGGCCGTGCTGACCGCCCGGCAGCTGCGCCACGCGCTGTTCCCGATCGGGGACACGCCCAAGCCGCAGATACGGGCCGAGGCGGCCCGCCGCGGCCTGGCGGTTGCCGACAAGCCCGACAGCCACGACATCTGCTTCATTCCGTCCGGCGACACCCGGGCGTTTCTCGGTGCGCGCATCGGTGTTCGCCGCGGCCTCGTCGTCGATGCCGACGGCGCCGTGCTGGCCACCCATGACGGCGTGCACGAGTTCACCATCGGCCAGCGCAAGGGCCTCGGCATTCCCGGCCCGGGCCCCGATGGCCGCCCGCGCTACGTCACCGCCATCGACGCCGAAACCGCGACCGTTCGCGTGGGTGACGTGTCCGATCTCGACGTGCACGCGCTGACCGGACGAGCGCCGGTCTTCACCGCCGGCGCCGCACCGTCGGGTCCGGTCGACTGCGCGGTGCAGGTGCGTGCCCACGGTGAAACAGTCGCCGCCACAGCCGAATTGGTGGGTGACGAACTGCTGGTGCGATTGCACGCACCGCTGCGCGGCGTGGCGCGCGGCCAGACGGCGGTGCTCTACCGGCCGGATCCCGGCGGTGACGAGGTGCTCGGCAGCGCCACCATAGCCGGCAGCCACCGGCGGCAAACCGCAAGCTGAACGAGGCACCGAGCGTCGTTTCGGATGTCGAAGGAGCCGGCGGAAAGCATTCGATTCGCTCCCAAAAAACGAGCCCTAAAAAGCGAAAGAGCCCCGGCGAGCGAGGTCTCAATCTAGTAACGAAGGCTTTTTATGACAGTGCAATTCGTCCTGCGACTAATTCAACACCCCAATACAATGACTTTAAGTTCCTCCGGACCTTCAAAATACAACGCGGAAAGTCATCCGGTCAAGGATTCCCGGCTAATTCGCGAACAATCGAACGGTCACCGCGCACATACAGCGGCACCGCGGTGGACAGGATCGATTGGGCAAAGCAACCGGGATCGGCCCACGCGGCCCGGGCCTCGTCAGGCGTCAGCAGGTGCACGTCCACAGACACCGGGAATCGCAACAGGAGGTCCCGCAATTCGTGGCGCAGCGCATCGGAGGCGCGCTTGCCGGTGATGACGAGCAGATCGACGTCGCTGTGCTCGCGCTGCCGGCCTTTCGCGAACGATCCGAAGAGCAGGACTTCCTCCGGATCACACGCTCGGACAACAAGTTCGGCCATCGCAGCCGCCGCGCGGATCATGGCGTGCCGAACTGCAGCACGAGGTAGGCGTGACTGATCAGGCCGGCGGGAAGCGTCTTGAAGTTATTGTCCGCCTGGCGCTTGATCGACAGTTGCCAGCTGCCCAGCAGCGGGGTGCCGGGGCCGGGCGTGATGACAGCATGGAACAGGTCACCGAAGGTGCCGTCGACGGTCAGCGGCACGCTGGCGCCAAGGTTGTGTCCCGGCCCCGCGGCGCGGACGTCGAACGGCTGGGTTGCAGCGCTTTCCACCACCAGGTCGGCCCGCGTGACGACCAGGCCGGTTGATCCCGCCGCGCGCCGAATGGCAAATGGAACCTGCTGCATGCCGACGTCAATGGCGAAGATTTGCTCCGCATCGGCGTCGGGGCGTTCGAATCGGTACCACTCGCCGGCGAATTCAGCGTCGAGCGCAAGTAGGCGGGCGCCATTCTTGGGCAATTTGGTATTCAACGCGGTGGTGGCCGCGGTCGCCAGCGCGGGGCTGCCGGGCAGCGCCGTGTACTCGACATGCACGATGACGTCGGTGACCGTCGCGAGGTCGAAGTGGTTGTGTGCCTTCTTCAACGCGATGGTCCATTTGCTCACCGCGCCGGCGCCCTCGAAGGGCAGGTAGCGGTCGTCGTCGCCGCGGCTGTCGAACACGCCGCTGTCGGCGCGCCCATGGCTGGTGGCGATCATCGTCACCGGTACGTTCTCCGCGGCGAACCGGCGGGCGTCGTCGGTCACCAACGGATCGCCGTAGTCGCCGCCGGGATCATCGATCAGCCGCACACCGTTGCCGGTCAGCGTCAGCGTCGCGTTGACATTGGTGTACGGACCGGTCACACACGGCACCGACATCGCGACCGAGCGCAGCCGGCGCTGATAGTGGCCCGGATGGTCGAGGTCGTAAAGCCACTCGTCGAGGGTCAGGTCGCAGCTGCCGGTGGTGCGCAGCTGAACCAGGGCCATCGGGTTGATCGCCGCCAGGGAGAAGGACCGGGTCAGCTCCAACCGGCGCCGGTTGGTGTCCAAGTAGGCGGCCTCCATGCGGCGCAGGTCGGCGGTCAGGCGCTCACCGGCCAGCAGACCTTTCTTGAGGCTGTCCCAGTACCCGAACTGGACGAATGTGGGACGGGACGAGTCGGCGCCCAACTCGTACTCAAAGGCCCGCTCGGCCTGCTTGCCCATGTCATAGGCGAGTTGGTAGGCGCGGAAGTAGACGGTGGCCAGTTGCCCGACCATCCAGTCGTAGAGCTGCTGATTGGTGTATTTCGACTTGAGGTATTCGGCGGTGGCCCCGACATGGTCGATGTGCAGCTCGTGAGCTTCCAGCTCCTTCTCGGCGATGGTGATGCGCACCTTCGACGCCTCCAGCTGCGCGCTCAGATGCGCCCGATCCTTCTGCGCGACGGTGAACTCGTGCTGGTTGCGGTCGTATTGACGGGTGTACATGCCTTGCGTTTCCAGCATGTGGCCGCCTTGGTGCAGGATGCCGGCCAGACCGTTGAACAATGCGGCGAAGCTGCCGGCCGCGCTGCCGACGTTGGTGCCGCCGAACTTCACCGTCAGCGTGGGGGAGCCGCCGAAACCCGCTGCGCCGGCTTCGATCTGCGGAATCAGGTGGGACGGCCCGGCGACCGCGCTGAGCACGGTGGCCAGGATCTCCGAGATGAGGCCCAGGCCGTGCACGACCACGCCGGCCGTCTCCCAGTCGTTCATCCGCGGAATGCCGCCGAAGTAGGCGATGCGTTCGTCGATCGCGTCAAAACCCTTCTCCATCGCGGCGGCCGCCAGGTTGGCCTCGGTGATCTGCTGTTTGCGGATCAGGGTGATCGCGTCCTGCAAGGCAACGTCGTTTCCGGCGGTCAGCAACGCCAGCGCTTCGGCGTCGCGTTTCTCCAGCGCGCCGATCATCTGCTGGCCCAGCGACCGCACCTCGGCGCACACTTCGAGCGCCTTACCCACCAGCGTGCGGAAGCGGTACGGGCTGGCGGCGGCCGCGGAGGGGGCCAGGACGCTGTCCAGGTCGACGCCGGCCGCGATCGCGCGCACCAGTACCGCCGGGTCGATCGGTGGGGCAAACGGTGGCAGCTGACGCACCTGGCCGGCCAGATTCATGCAATGGCGGATCTGGAACAGCCGGCCCTCGACCGTCGTCCAGTACTGCTCGAGCTGATCGTTGGCCGGGATGCCGAAATACAGCAACGGCAGCTCGGGGAGCGGCGGTGTTCCGGGCGGGGCATCGACCACGGTGGCCGGGCGGGCCACGAAGTTCTCAAGCAGCACGTCAACCCGCTTGTTGCCGAACGGATCCAACGGGGAGGCCGCCGTCAGCTCGGCATAGGACTGGTCGGCGCGCGGCGCCGCCGGGACGTGCTCGGGGCGGCGGCCGAGCAGCTCGTGGGCCAGCACGTAGAGCATCCGTGCCTCGTTGATAGACTCCAGCGTGTCCATCCGGTAGAGCTGGTCACCCCAGGCGATCAGGTTGTCGATGTACTTCATGACAACCGCCTTCTGGAAGGCCACGGGCCGGGTCCGCGCCACCAGGAACGGCTTGAACGGGTCGTTCTTCCAGGCCCGGACCTCCGGTGCATGGCTTTCGACGTTGTCCAAGATGCTTTGGATGCGTTGCTTGCGTATCTCGACGTCGCCCATGT
This sequence comes from Mycobacterium kansasii ATCC 12478, assembly GCF_000157895.3. NCBI lineage: Bacteria > Bacillati > Actinomycetota > Actinomycetes > Mycobacteriales > Mycobacteriaceae > Mycobacterium > Mycobacterium kansasii. The sequence continues at coordinate 5,142,033 of NC_022663.1, forward strand.
CGAAGAACGGTTTGGTCACCCAGAAACGCTGCGGCGCGGCCAGCTGCTCGGTGTCGGTCGGGTCGAAGATGTAGTGGAACCACTTCATGGCCTCGTCGAAGCGCTGGTTGGCCGTGAGCTTGCAGGCGATCAGGAATGGTGCGTGAAAGAACAACTCCCAGTTGTAGATTGACGTCGCCCCGCGCGGGCTGAAGTCCACGACGTCGGTCTGGGCGGTCGGTTCGGCGATGGCCACGCCGGTGGGCTGATAGCTCGCGAAGTTGAAGGAATTGGTCGGGTAGAACGTCTGCGGGAAGCGCTGGATGGCGCGCCTCAGCAGACCGGGGATGCCGCCGCGGTTCAACTCACGCAGAAACAGCGCGGTGTACTGGTGCGAGAACGGCGCGAACCGGTACCGCAGCTGCAGCGTCTGGCTGGACCCGTGCTGGATGGTCACCCACTCAGACTCCACGAAATATGTTCGGCCGGTGTCGGAGTAGAAGAACGGGCTGCGTTCGTAGGCGGCGGTGTCCAGCTGCACGTGATGCGTCGAGAACGACAGCGAGAACGGAGCCCGTGCCGCGTTGAGCAGCGCGACCGAAGCTCCGGACTCGAGCACCGACAGCCGGCCGCTGTTCATCTTGTAGGTGTTGTTGACCAGGCGGTTGGTCTGGAAATGCATGCCCTCGGGCAGGGCCATTCGCGGCGCGATCTCATAACCGCCGGTGAGCGGCAGCACCATGCGGCCGCGATCGTCGGCGGCGTCGTGGACGTACTGATACGACGTCGTCTGGGTGAGGGCCGGGGAGGCCAGCCCGGCGGCGTCGAGCACGTGGTATTGGCCGCGCAGCGGTTTCAGCTTGGTCGCAATCACGTTGCCGTCGAACACGAATGACGACGAGTGCCACGGGCGCGCGGTCTCGTCGAAACGTGTTCCGGTCAGGTAGGCGAACTGACCGGTGTAGGGGTCGTAGAACTTGGTGTTGTTGAATTCCAGGCTGGTGGACACGTAGAGGTCCAGCCACAGCTGGTTTTCCCGGGTCTTGTAGCGCGGTTTGAGCGTGTAGCTGCCGGCGGGCCGCTGCCATGGATGCACGAGCGGGTTCGGCGTGACCCGGCGCGGGCTCCACCCGTCCTCGCGGCGCACCGCCCAGGCGAGTTTGATCTCGAGCTGCTTGGGCGGCTCGGGGGCATCGCTGGTGGATGCGGTCTGCTGAGCCGCGGGCTGGCGCCGCACCTTCTGCGGCTTGTCGGTGATTACCAGCCAAAACAGGTGCAGCGCACGGTTATACACCACCGGCACGACGTGCTCACCGGTGATATCGAGGTCGATACGCTCCCAGGCCGACCACACCCCGGTGTTGAGGTCGAAGCCGCGGTAGAAGTAGGACGGGGTATCGGTCTTGGTGCGCCCGATGACATGCACCCGGTTGATCGACGGCGGCAGGTTGTCGAAGGGCGAGTCGTCGTCGACGTCGTGATACATCCCGACCACCTCGAGGTCGTGCACCTCGTGCACCTTCTCCAGGTAGTGGCGCAGCGCGGTCTCGGCCCGCGCGTCGGTAATTTCCCCTTGCAGCAGTTCGTTTTCCAGCTCGACGAAGAATGGCGACTTGTCGTCGCGCAGGGCGGGTTCGATCCAGTTCTCCGGATACAAAAAGATCTTGCGGTTGGCTTCCCAGATCCGATAGTTCTTCATCCACTTCCACTGGCTCCAGGCGTCCAGCGAGACCTGATCGGCCCGCTCGGCGCCGGAAATCAGCACCTCGGGCTTTTCCACGTTGAGGAAGCAGCGCTGCACGAAGGTCTGCACCGCGCTGATGGCCTCCTGGATGCGTGACGTCAGCTGGCAGGCCGACATGTCGACGTCGATCAGGAAGTAGTTGAAGACATCCTCGGAGTTGCGCCAGTACTTGCGGTTGGCGTACACCGTGCCGTCGACGGTGACCGACGGGGATTCAATGCGCAGCGACTTCTCGATCAGATGGGCGAGCAGACCGTCGCGTTTGTGCTCGCGCATATTGTCCTGCATCGGCGTCACGGTCGAAAGCCACGCGGCAGCTTCGTATTTCGACTTCGCCGTCTGTCGTATCTGGCGGGCGATGTCGGCCTGGGCGGCGTCGGTGTCGCGGTCCGCCCAGGCGAAACATGTTGCGGCAGAAACACCGAGGCGTTTGATCTGGGCGGCGGCCGCGCACAGCCGGGCCAGGAAGCGCAGGTCGCGGTAGGGCGCTCGCCGGCCGGCATCGAGCTTGGCGAGGTCGTCGGCGCTGAGGCCGAAGTCGGCGGCGGCCGTGCGCAACTGCGCCAGCGTCGACGCGGGCTTGCTGCCCAGGCGCAGCAGCTCGGGCGCCGACGGCACCGTCGCGCGCAGCAGCCGCAGCCGGGCCAGGGCAAGCCAGTCGCCGAAGAGATCGGTCGGCGGCTCGGCGGACACCGGCAGATCGCCGAATGCCAGCACACCCACGTCGGCGGCGTTGTCGAGCAGCCATCGCAGGTCGTCGAGTGCGGTGACGCCGTGCACACGCATCAGACGAACGACCTTGTGCAGCAACGCATATGAGGCGTAGAGGCTGGGCTGTGCCGCGGCGCTCAGCTCGGTGACGTAGTTTCCGGCAGCGTCGTTCGCGTCGATCGCCGCATCGGTGAACCGGGTGGCCAGCGGCTGGCCGTTCACCGCAATTCGGGCCAACAGCAGCGCGGCGTGCTCGGCTGGCACCCCGAAGGTGGTGGCGACGTGGCTGATGGCCGCCCCGGCGCGGGTATCCGCGGTGGCGGTGCGCAGGCTTTCCCGCAGGGTGCGCGCGGCGTCGGTGGTGGCGTCGTCGCCGGGCAGATACGGCGAGTCCGGCCGGGCGTGCAGCAGCGCGTCGAGTTCGGCGGGCGCGACTCCGGCGGTGTGGACGACGTCGCGGACGTCGAGGAATTCCAGCAGCGCCGCGGGGGAAGCGAACGGGTCCTCGACCACGGACTCGACGAGCGTGGCCAGCGCCAGCAGCTCGCCGGCACGCATGCCCAGGCCGCGGGCCAGCGTAGCCCAGCGCACCAGGCCGCTCAGGTGCGCGATGTCGAAGGTCGCGCCCACCTTGGCGAGCAGTGCGGTGAGCTCGCTTTCGGTCACCGACAGCGCCGCCAACAGGGCCGGGTGGTGATCGGCGGTGATGGCGCCGCCGCCCGGCGTCGCGAAGGCGGGGTCGGGCGGGTTGAGCACGGCGGGGTTGGCGAACAGCGCGGCGTAGGCCGACATCGCCGCCCGGGCGGGGTCGGCGGGGTCGGGACGGCCCTGCCGGGGCAGATCACCGAACCAGGTGGCCAGCGTCTCGGCGGGCACGTTGAGGCGGCCCTGCAGTTGGGCGGCGTCGCGCAGGGCGACCAGTGCCGGTCCGTTGACGGCGCCGCCGCCGAGGTGGGTGGTCCGCACCAGCAGGTCCAGCTCCCACAGATCCCACGGCACGTGACGCGACAGCCGCAGCAGCCGGTGGATGCGGTCCAGCACGTCGACGGTGATCCCGGTCATCCGCTGGTCGCCGAGCGACGCGCTGCTGACCGGCCGCGCCAGTTGCACGGGCGCCGGCGCCCCCGGCGGGTTGATCCAGGTCAGCGTCCGCAATTCCAGGATCTGCTCGTAGGTCAGGTGGGCGTGGCCCATCACGTCCAGCACCGGGATCTCGGCCTGGTCGGGGTCCAGGCCCCAGAACTTCTGCTGGGCGGCCGGAGTGGCCGCGGCGGTGGTGATGATCGACGTCTCGTGGGAGGAGATGCCGAGCTGCTCGGCCGCGATCGACACGGCGTCGGCGTCGGGGTCGCCGAACACCCCCATCAACCGCCAGCGCGGGACACCCAGGTGCTCGAGCAGCACGCGGGCGTCTTCTTGCCACAGGTCGAACACACCCGTCATCGGGAAGTCGGCGCTGCGCAGCGTGTCGTAGGCGCCGTCACGTTGATGCTCGGGGACCGCGCGCAGCTCCTCGGCCGGGCGGGTGGTCTGGCCGTCCGGGTCCGCTCCGGTCACGGCGGCTTCCAGGATTTCGCAGACCAGGTCGATGTAGGGCACCGCGGTCTCGGTGTTGGGGCAGTTGAGCTTTGTCGTCACCAGGTCCGGACGGCGATCGGTGAGGATTTCGCGCACGGTGCGCCCCGCGACCTGCGAGGGATGCGCGTCGAGGAAGCGCAACAGGTCGGCGAGGTAGGCGGCCGGGCCGTACACCGAGGCGCAGTGCGCACAATCGCACACGTCGAGCGGGCCGAAAAGCAGCTCAAGGTCCGGGATCTGGCCAAGCAGATCGGCACGCTCGGCGACGCTGACTCCTTGCGGGACCACGGCGGCCGGATCGCTTTGGTGGATCTCGGCGCGGAAGTCGCCCAGGCGCGCCAAGACGTTGGCGTACTGGAACAGGGCGTAGCCGTGGATCGACAGGGCCGTCGGCTGGTCGACGCCGCTGGCGCCGAGCTTCTGCACCAGTTCGGCTTTGCCCATCGACAGGATCTGCATCGAGCTGTGCAGGTGGTTGTCCAGCAGCGCCCGGCCGGTCGATGCGGTGGGGGCCAGCCGGTGGGCGCGCTGCAGGACGCGCAGATCGGCGCGTACGTCGTCGTCGACCGCGATGGCGTTGCTGGCCACGAACCCGTCCACGTTGGCGGTCCGCAGGTCCAGGTCCTCGTGGGCGTCCACCAATGCCGCGACCTCGTCGACCTTGGTCAGCGCGGTCTGAGTGCTGCGGCCGACCTCGGCGACGAAAGCGACCGTGGGGAAGATGCGCTCGCTCTGGGCGGCCAGCGTGCGGGCGAACGTCTCGCGCCGCGCCGGCAGCGTGGCACCGTCGGTCCCGTCCGGGATCGCGTTCCCGTTGGCCGAGATGTAGTCGCTCCATTCCTGAGGGGTGAGCTTGGCCAGGTCACGTGCCGAGCTGACCCGCCCGTCGGCCGGATCGGCGATCTTGTCTTTCATGAAGGTCATCGTCGGCAGATGGTTCTTGACGACGAGCCCGACTTCCACGGACTGCTTGAAGTCCTGGACCTGGGTTTCCAGGCCCGGCAAGGCGGCGTTCACGCCGGTCCAGAACTCGTTGCCGAAACCGCGTGTGCTCACGAAAACCTCGGCGACCCTGTCGAATTCGCCGGCCGGGATGGTGCTGGTGCCCAGCACCGACGCCAGGCTGCCGTTGCCCACGAGCAACGGCTTGTGCAGTGCGAAGGCGGTGCGGTTGGCGGCCAGCGCCGCGGTGATGTCGGCGCGGCGGGCGCCGACGGTGACGGGAATCAGGTTTTCGGCCAGCGCGCTATCCAGTGCCGCCTCCTGCAGCGGGCTCTCCATGAACGCGATGCCGTTGGCGGTGTTCTCCACGAGTTGGTCGATGAGCTCCCATTCGTGGGTGCTGGCCAGCAGCTCGTCGGGCAGGGTCGGCGGCAGGCTCTGCTGGAGAAAGGCGTACACCACCGCGATGTCCAGTGCGCCGCCGGCGAGCTTGGACGACACCCGGGCCGCCAGCACCATGCGCATCACGTCGTCCTGTGCCAGGCCGCACGCCAGCGCGACGTGGCTGATATCGGGACGTTCGGCGGTTTCGGTGAGCAGGATCAGCGGGGCGCCCTTGGCGGCGGCGCTGATGGCCGCGAGCCGCACCTCGTAATCGGACGGCCCGGCGTACGGCCGGTCGCCCTGAGTGAAGTTGGCCCACGCCATGGGCGGCGGGTTCGTCAGGTTCTTGCGCCCGATCTCGGCGCCGGCGGGGTCGCGATAGGTGACCGTCAGCAGCAGCGGGGATACCGGCTTGCCGGTGGCGGCGTCGACGGGCGCGGTGTACGGCAGATCGAAGAAACCGTTGGCCAGGGTGGCGCGCTGCCCCAGCACGACGCCGGCGCCACCGATGGCGCGGGTGCGCAGCTCGACGCTCGCGCCTTTGATGCCGGCCCACGCGGTGTCGCGGACGGTTCCGCGGATGCGGGCCGTGGTGGCTGCGGCGGCGGGATTGGCGCGGATGACGGCCTGGTTGAGCGCGGCGAGCGTGCCCCTGTCGACGTGACCGGTCTCCGGCAGCCCCGCCGACTTCTGGAAGGCGAGCACCGCGGCGCGGGTGGACGCCCCGAACCGGGTGTCTTTGAACTCCGTCTCGTTGACCGCGTGGCCGAGGAACGCCAGCGTACGCTGCAGGACCGGCACGTCCTTGTTGGTTGCGTTGAGGCGCAGTGCCCGCGGGATCGGCTTCAGTGCCGTCGGATCCGGCGCGGACACCAGCACCGGCTTGCGCGGTTTGCTGGCGGCGGCGGCGTGCACCCGGTCGAAGGTTTCCGGATCCATGGTGCCGGTCGCCGGTAGGCCGAAGCGCGCTTGCAGGGTGCGGATGGCGGCCTGTGTCGACGGCCCCAGTTCCTTGGTTCGCATCTCGGTGCCGTCGATGTGCAGGTCGATGTTGCGGGCGCGCGCGGCGCGCAGCATCGTCTTCTGCAGCTTGCTGGTTTGCGTCTTGGTGCCCAGTTTGCGGGTCAACGCGTGCGCGCGCAGCGCGGTGATGACGTCCTGGGTCACCAGGCCGTCATCGCGCAGCCCCGCCTGGGCGGCGAACTCCTTCAGCTGGTCGCGGGTCGAGGGGCCGAAGGTACGCGTCTTGCGCTCGCCCGGGTCGACGGCCACCCCGGCGTCGGTCAGTAGCTGCTGGATGCGGCCGGCGCGGTAGCTGCTTGCGGTCAGCAGCTGGTCTTCGACGTGGACCTTGAGCGCGTCGACGGTGGATTTGTTGAACTTGCCGGTCTGGTCCAGTCCCGCCCGCTCCTGCAGCACTTTGACCGCGGCGGAGGTGGTCTTACCCAGCTTGGCCTCGTCCACCTCGCCGGCGTCGACTGGCAGGCCCAGCGTGCCGAGCGCCTGGTGCAACAGTTCGACGCGGTGCTTGGTCGGCGTGGCGCCCGGGCTCTGCAGGCGCGCGATGTCGTCGAGCTTGAGTTTGCTGTCGAGCGGCATGTCCGGGTCCCTTCGGTCACCAGATGCTGAACAGGTAGGCGATGCCGGCCACCGCGGCCCCGATTGCGGCGCCGACGGCGGTGCCGACGCCGGGAATGACGGATCCGATGGCGGCGCCGACCCCGACGGCGGCCAGCAGGCCGATGGTGTCTGCCTCTTGTTGGGTGGCGCCCAGGTATTCCTTGGCGGCGTTGCGGGCCGCCAGTCCGGCGAGTGCGCCGCCCGCGCCGGCGGCCGCCACGACGGGAACCGCCTCGGCCACGGTCAGCAGTGTCGCGGCTGCGGTGTGGTAGCCGAGGCCGTAGGCGAGCAGGGCGCTGCTACCCACGACGGCTTCGGTTTCGACGACGCCGGGGATCGCGACCCGGGCGGCGCCGGCGACCGCGCCGCCGACTCGCTGGCCGAGGCTGGGTCCGCCGCGCGAACCGCCGCCCTTGGAGCCCCCGCCCGGCGCACCGCCGCCGGTGGGGGCGGTCCCCGTTCCGCCGCCGCTGCCGCGGGTGCCGCTGTTGTTGAGGTTGGGCACGAATTTGGCCAGCCGCTGCGGCAGCGGCGCGCCTTCGACGGCGCCGGAGCCCTTGCGAATGATCGAGATTCCGTCTTCGTGTTCGATGAAGATGTCGACCTTGCGGTCGCCGGGGGCGGTGTCGGCCAGGTGCGCCAGCACCCGGCGCGCTTCGGCGGAGGAGTGGAAGTCGGCCCACGAGTATCCGGGCGTGGCGGCCTCCGGGTCACCGGGCACCAGCGGCGGCATCTTGGGTGTCGGGTTGACCTTGCGCATGTCGAAGTGGACCGTGCTGGCGACCTTGCCTTCGAGCGCCTCCTCGGTCATCAGCGCCGAGAACATGGGGTAGAGGTCGCGCCGCTGGCCCTCGGAATTGGGTATCTGGAATTGCTTTTCCAGCTCCGGGCCGGACGGGAAGAACGCCGGCGGTCCCGTGCCGGGCCGTCCCCAGTTGTACTTGTCCTGAATGTTGAGCGGGATGAGCCCGGTGTTGTGCTCGGCGCGGTCCATGTAGCCCATTCCCGGTCCGAATGCGACGACGTATTTCGACGGATCCCGGTTGACCACAAAGGGTCCCGCGCTGACGCCGCCGCCGCTGGTGATCGTGATGCCGCCGGCGGCCGTCGGCTCGTCGCCCATGCCGCCCGGGTCTTTGCGGCTGACCGGGTTGCCGCGGCTGTATGCGTACAGGCAGGTGCCGCCCTCGATGCCCATCGGATCGCAGGAGACGAACCGGCCCAGCCAGGGCGCGTAGTAGCGGGCGCCCAGGTGTTGCAGTCCCGACTCCTCGTCGCGCTCGGCGCCCAGGAAGCGGAATCGCTTGGGCGTCTCGGTCTGCCTGCGTACCGCCTGGTAGGTGGTGGCGCCGTAGGGGGTGTATTCCTCGAAGCTGATGATCCGCGCCTGGTCGTCGAGCTCGACGGCCGCTGAACCGAGTTGATCGCGGACCTGATGTCGCACAAGGTGTTTCGGCGCCCCCGGCGGCCCGCCGGACAGCGTCGTCTCCACGATGGCCAGGGTGGCCGAACCATCGGGGATGTGCAGGATCTCCTGGGTCAGCGGTGACGGGCCGGCGCGGCGCAGGATCTCCACGCCGCCCAGCTGGATGCGGTCCTGGACGACGGCACCCGCGGCGGTTTCGGTGATTTTGCGTAGACGTTCGCCGCCGGCGCCGTAGACGTAGTAGGTCCGCTCGCCGGCGTGGGCGGTGCCGTCGGCGTCGCCGGCGTTCACCGCCTGTCGCCGCGTCATCCGCAGCCGGTCGCCAAAGTCCCACTGCATCGCTTGCAGCTGCGGCATTTTCAGCGTGTCGCCGTGCTCGTCGTACTCGTAGACGTCGGTCACGCCGTCCACCGTCGTGCTGGTGAGCCGGTTGTTGTGCTGTGCCGGCTCCAGCAGGCTGGTCTCGGCGTAGGCATAGGTTCGGGTCCATCCCGGATTGGCGGGATCGGTGCCGACGTGTGCTACCGCTTGCAGGTTGCCGACGTCGTCGTAGGTGTAGCGCTCGAGGTAGCGTGCCATCGCGTTGCCGTCGGCCGGGTGCGGGATACGAAGGCGCGCAACGTCGTTGTACGTGGTCGGGGATGGTGCCGCCTGACCGATGTGTTCGCGGCCGGTGGCCTCGATCAGCCGGTAAAAGGCGTCGTAGGTGTAGTCGCTGTCGGCGGTGACGCGCCTGTTGCGGAAGAAGATGGCCTGCTGGGCGAGGTCGCGCACCGCGGCGACGTTGCCGCTCGGATCATGCACGAACCGCTGATTCTGCAGCTGGCATCCGGGCCATCCCGCCGGCGGCGGGTCCGGGCAGTCGGCGAAAGCTGCTGGGTTACGGCGGCTCTGGAGCTCGGCGAGCCGCTGGGTCAGCGGGTCGTAGCGGGCGGTGGTGCGCACACCGTTGCCGCGGTCGACCTGGATGCGGCGCCCTTGCGCGTCGTAGCGCACGTCGGCCAGTGCGGATACGTCGGCGCTGGCCGGGTCGAGAAGTGCTGGGGGATCATCGGATTCGTCGATCCACACGTCGAGACGGCGCAGCAGCGAGCCCTGGTCGTACTGCTGCTGCAACACTTTGACCGCCGCGCCGGGCTGGTTGCTGTGCGGCGCGATGACCTGAATCGGCCGGTTCAGCGCGTCGAACCGGGTGGCGCTGAGGTAGCGCTCGTTTTCCAGGCCGACCGCCCCGGACCAGTCGATGACGCTGCGGTAGTCCGTCACCAATGCCCGTTCCACCCGCAGCGGATTGCCGGCGAAGTCGAAGCGGTCGGTGGTCACCGACCCGGACTGGTCCCGCAGTTCGACGGCACGCCCACGCAGGTTGGCCGCCTGCGGGTCGGGCCGCGATTCGCCGTAGACGGTGTCGGCGACCAGAACGTCGGCGCCGCCGTCGTTCAGCACGGTGCCGGTGGGCCGGCGCAGCACGTCGTAGCGTGTGGTGAACCGCCGGCCCTTGTCGTCCCAGGAGACCAGCGCGCCGCCGATGGCGTCGGTCAGGCTCCAGCGGGCCCCGGCCTCCATGCTGGCTTCGTGGATCCGGTTGCCCTGCAGGTCGAATGCGGCGCGCAGCACGGTCCGCCCGCGTGCGTCGATCACCGCGCGGCGCCGGCCGAGGACGTCGAGCACGTCCCGGTTGCGGTAGCTGCGTTCGGTCGGCGGGTCGGCCGGTGCGGCGTCGGAGTATTTGTAGCGGTTGGTCACCACCGTCAGGACCGCGCGCCCGAGCGAATCACTATGCGCCACCGTCGGTGTCGCAGCGTGCACCATCGCCTGCTCGGCGGCGCGACGCTGCGCAGCCCGTTCGTCGGCGTCCGGCCAGCGCCCGGCCGCCAACGCGGGATCGGTGCGCAGCGCGGCCCAGGTCGGGACGTGCGCCGCCGCGGGCAGGCGTTCGAAGAAACCACCGACGTCGTCGTCGGCGGCGCCCACCAGCGCCACCGTGTCGTTGGCGTCCCAGGATTCCGAGCGCCACGCGCCGACGACGGTCTTCTGCCAGGTGTGGTCGGGATGCAGCACCCCGACCGTGCGGCCCAGCGGGTCGTAGAACGTGATGGGGCTGACCCCCACCCGGACATCGAATTCGAACTGATGGCGGTCGGTGTAGAAGGGTTGGTACTGGCGGACGGCAAAACCCTTGTTGTTGTACACCGTCCAGCCGCTGGCGATCCACCTCGGGTCCGCGTCGGTCGCGGTGAGCACCGGCTGCCCGTCGGCGCCGACGATCACCGCGCCCGCGGCGTCACGCTGCGCAACCGGCCCGGCGCGTGCCTGCACCTTGGTTTGCACCTGCCGGCCCAGGCCGTCGGAGTAGGCCAGGCGGACCTGCAGCGGACTGGCCGCCCCGGCGGGCAGATCGGACACGTGGATTTCCCTGACGATGGTCACGGTCACCGGCGGACCCGCCGGCGTCCGGCGAAAGGCGTTGCGGTCCACGATTGTTCGTGTCGTCGCGCCCGCCAGCAGGGTGGCCGCCAGCGGCCCGCGCGGGTCGGCCAGCAAGTCCTGCAGCTGCGCCGGTGTCGGGTCGGCGACGAAGCCGTCCAGCGTGTCACCCTCGACGGGGGCGGGCGCGGGTTTGCCCATGACGGCGCTGCCGGCGACCACGCCGAACGGGTCGTAGGCCACGGCACTGATGTTGCCGTTCGGGTCGGCCAGGCGCGACGGGCGGAGCACCCGGTAGTCCAGACCGACAGCGCGGGTGGTGTTGCCCAGCGCGTCGCGGGTCTCGGCGACCAGCAGGTCGTGCGCGTCGAGCACGGTGAACGACTCGGTGCTGGTGGCGGCGGTGTGAAACGGGTCCCGAAGGCGCAGCGGGCGGAAGAAATGTGCACGGGCGTAAGCGAATTCCTGGGCCGGGTTGTCGGTTGCGCCGGGTGACAGCAGCTCACGGGTCGACGAGGTCCAATAGCCTGGATGGCCGTCGGGGTGCGCATAGCCGCCGGGGCCGTCGAGCAGCGCGGCGCTCACCTTGGTCCCGTACACCTGGTCGACCAGACCGGGCGTCAAGGCGAGGGCGTAGCGCTGGTGCAGCAGCGCGCGGCGCCCGGTGCTGCCCAACGGCGCGGGGCCGCTGAGGTCGTCGCGGCGGAAATAGGCGCGGCGGTGGTCGACCAGCCGCTTCTGCGGTGTGGCTCCGGTTGGCGTTGCCTCGAAAGGGATTTCGGTGGCCTGCACGGTCCGGCGGGCAAGGTCGTCGAACCCGTATCGGGTCGCGGGGGCCGGGGGCGGGATCCCGGTCAGCTCGTATCGGCGTTGCTCGCAGGGCACCGGCTCGCGATACGTGCCCGGCTCACTGAGAGGTTCGGTCATCCGGTTCTCGGCGAGCAGCACACGCACGGCGGCCTGCGCGGCCCGCTCCTCGGGCGGCAACTCTGCGTCCGGCGTGGCCCGCGCGTACACCACCTGCGCCGCACGCACGACATTGCCGTGGTCGTCGACCTCGAGGGTCAGGTCGTGTTGGACCCGAGGGTCGTCCGGCTCGCGTTCGTAGTGCAGCGTGATCGTCTCCCGAGGCGCGGTGTGGAAGACGGCGCGCCGGTTGCCGGCCCGGCGTTGCAGGCAGCGCACGGTGCTGACGCTTTCGGTCACCGAGTAGGGGTGCGGCTGGCGGCGGGTGCCGTCCAGTCCGTAGACCTCGCGGCGCAGCAGCGAGCCCTTGAGCGCGCGGCGGGCCTCGCGCTCCTCGTCGACGGTGAGCCCGGCCGGCACTACCGGCTCACCCAACTGCGGTTGCCCGTAGTAGTCGCGGGCGAGTGCGGCGTCGAACTCCGCGCGGCGCTCCCACTGGCCGGTGTGAAACCAGGTCACGGTGTGTGCCGGCGGCACCTGCGCGGACGCCTCTAGGTTGGCGGCGACCGGGGCCGCGCCGGCGGGATCGAGCGCGGCGAATGCCTCGCTGTCCCATTGGTCGACCTTGGCGAAGCCGCGAAATTCGCGCTCGACGACGTCGAAATACCCGTAGTGGTAGGCGAATCGGGTGCCGTATCGGTTGCCGCTGATGTGGTCGACGACGACGATTCGCTCCACGACGTGCACCGGAAACGGCAGCGGGAGCGGCCACGGGGCGCCGGCCCGCTTGTCGGCGAGGTAGAACCGGGTCGACGGCGCGTATTCGACGCGGGTTTCGGCGCCCATGTTGTTGGTCGTTGCGACCAGTAGATGCGGTTTGGCGCCCCCCATCAGGTCGAGGTAGCGAATCGGTGCGCCCGCGTCGCCGGGCAGCGACGACGACCACACCAGGCAGGCGGTTCCGTTGCCGAGCAGGTCGGCGGCCATGACGTTGACCACGTCGTCGAGGTGCGGCAGCGGGGGGAGCGGGCGCGCTTCGCTGAGGCTGTTGCCGGACCGGTTGAAGTACAGGCGAATACCGTCGTCGGCGAGGTAGATGAGGTCGGTGGTGCCGGATCCGTCGATGTCGGCCAGCCGGATACGACGCTGATCGAACGCCTCGGCGTCGTCGAAGGGGGCGACGTCGTCGAGGGTGATCTTGGCGCCGAATTGGCCGTAACCCAGGTTCGGCCAGTAGCAGACGTCGCCGTTGCGGATCCGGACGATGTCGGCCAGCCCGTCGCCGCTCATGTCGGCCAGCTGGATGGATTCCAGCGCATCGGCGAGGACGACGCGTGGGCCCAGCTCCTCGTTTAGCGCTGCGGGCACCCGCGCCCGGTCGCCGAATCCTTCGTCGCCCAGGAACGGATACCAGGCCAGCGCTTCGTCTTCGGTGACCAGGACGTCGGGTCGGCCGTCGCCGTCGACGTCGACGAAGCGCAGCGCCGGGTCGTCCCACACCAGCGCGGGAAGCCGCTCGAAGGCACGCAGGTTTTCCCAGCCGGCGCCCGGTGCCCGTTCGTAGTAGCCGGGCACCGGGCCGTCGAGGCAGACCAGGGCGGGGCGCCCGTCCCCGTCGAGGTCGATCAACCGGTCGCGCCCCGACCGCGGCTGGCTGGAAACCACTGCGGCGGAACCAAATTGGCCTTCGCCGAGGTTGGCTTTGTAGTACCACCAGCCTGCCTCGTCGGCGAGGATGCCGGGCAGTCCTTCCCCGTCGAGATCGACGAGTCGGCGCCGCGCGTCCAGGCCGGCGGGGAGGTCGGCGATGTCCTCGGCGTCGAGCTGGCGGACGGCCTCCTGGATCGCCGGACGGCTGTAGCGCAGCTCCACCGGTGGCAGCGACTGCTCGAGTTCGGTGCCGGGCGCGTCGGCGTGGCGATATCCCGACTGGGTGACCGCGCACAGGAAGGAGCCGTACCGGGTGCTTCCGTCGTGTGCGTGTTCCACGGCGACGGAGGCGGGCAGGTCCAGGTCGTTGTAGTCGAAGTGGGTGGCGGCGACGAGGCCGTCGTAACCGGGCCGCACGGGTTCGGCCATGCCGGCCACGTCGGGAATGTGGTGGAACACCAGTGCCCGCCGGCAGCGCCGGACGGTGCGGACTTCGAATCCGGGCCGAAACGTCGAGAACGGGTCCGGCCGCGGCGCCCACGCGTGAGCCGGCTGCGGGCTGGCGCGAACCAGGGTGTGCTGCTCGCGTGCCGGCACGCCGGGGGCGGGCGGCAGCGTTTCGAAGTGGCCCTCGTCGTAGTCGAAGACCACCTCCATCATCCACACCGTCGAGTCGATGTTCGCCTGGGTGAGATCGGTTGGGCGGTCGCCGTTTTCGTCGAGCAGCGTCGTGCGGTTGGCGTACCGTACCCGCTTGAGGTAGCGGTTGGCGCTGCGTGCCGCGTCATCGCGGTCGCCGCGGTTGCGTTCGTGCACCTGTTCGAGCGGGACCCCGGCGCCGTTCTCGGCGACGTAGTCGAACAGGATTCCGTTGCCCCTGTCGTCGCGGGTCTCGCTCACCAACCAGGAGAAGATGCGGCGCCTGTCGGCCGGGTCGCGGATGCGTGAGCGGTCGTCGCGGCCGTAGATCGTCAGCACGTTGTCTCGGGAAAACGAGCGCCAATGCACATCGCCGTCGCTGCGCCGAGTCCACCGTTCGATCCGCGCGAACAGGCCCTCCAGCCGGGGCCGGTAACGATGGATGACGTAGCCGGGGGCGCTGGCCCGGTCCTCGAAACGCGTACCGGCGTCGGTGAGCACCGGAACCAGGTCTTCGGTGTCGGCCAGGATGAACACGTCGGACTCCGCGGCGTCCCGGTATCGCGGCAGCCCGCGATCGGTGCGCCGGGTGATCGACGCGAGGCGCAGCGTCCAGCCGAAGCCGAACGGTCCGTTGCCCGAACCGCTGTCGTAGGTCAGGGTCAGGCTGGGGCCGAAGCCGTCGCGTCCGGGGCTGGCCGGAATCGGAATGGACAGGCTGCCGGTTCCGGTGACGGGATTGGCCCCGAACTTCTCACCGATGCCGCGGATCGCCCCGCCCCCCTTGGGCAGCGCCAGTGGCGCCGCCGCGGCATTGCTCTGCTCGGTCAGTGGCTGGGCCACGGTGCTTCCGATGCGGCACCAGGCACGTCGCCCGCCGGGTCGTAGGCAGCCAATGTCACTTCACCACCGCCCGAACCGAAACTGCTTGCGCCCGTTGCGTCGACCCCGCATCCGCCACTTCATCCACCAAGTCGGTGTTGGAAAAGTCGTGCCCGACCGTCACCATCGTTGCCCGCCCCTTACCGAATCAGAGCAGAAAATCCTCGGCCCGCCGGTCACCCCAGGTGACCACGTATCGCTCAGTCACGGTGGTCAGCGAAGGCGCGCATGCTGCTGACAAGGACCCGACCCGTTTCCCATGACGCGCGATCAGCGGCTGTGACCGATGTGCAACCCTCCAATCTGGCGCTGTGCCGACGAGCCTATCGCTCCGAAGCCGCACCCCGAAAGAGTCATCGGCTACCTGGATTTCGTCCATTGTGAGCGTCGCGGGTTGCGGCGGACTCCGTGCGCTGCCTGCGGGCGTCTCGGTCGACTCGGGTCGGCTTGGCGGCGTGCCGGCCGTGCCGACGGCTCGCCTGGGCCAGTCGAGCTTGGTGCGTCCCAGTCGTAACCTGTTCGGGCTCTTGGGGGTTCGCAGGTTTCGAGGACGCGGCCGGGGCGATCCACCGACGCCCGCGTCGTACAGACCAAGACCACGGGTGTCTAACCCGGCACGTTGGCGGCCATGTTCGTCATGACGATGCCGGGCACCGATTCCGGAAACCCGCAGAAGGTGACTTCCAGCAGGGCCACCGATAGGACTCGGTAGTCGCGGCCGCAGTCGCCGGGCCGGATGTGCAGCGAGTCACCGTCGACATGCCACACACTGACCAGCAGGGGGCCACTGGAACTGGTTGCGCAGTTGCTCACCGCGCCCACCAGCGACTCGAAGGCATGCCGGGCGATGCCGGGATCCCGATACACCGCGGCGCCCTCGGAGATCAGGGCGCCTTCGGGCGGGTCCTGGAAGGTGATCTTGTGAAACCCTGCGATGTCGGGCCCGAAGGTCGCCGTTTCGGCATAGATGAACCGGCATTCCCGGGGCAGGGCCTCTGCGAGGGCGTCGATGTCGACCGGATGCTTGCCGTCCATCGACGGCACGATCGTCAGGTCGTCACCGGCGCCGGTGATCGCGCGCATCCGTGCTTGGTCCAGCATCAGGGTGTCGACGTTGAGCACATCGAGCGGGTAGAGACCGAAGGGCGGCAGTGCTTCACCGTCGACCACGCGTGTGCACGCCACCGTCAGCGCCACCGCACAGCACCACAGCAGCAGCCGGATTGATCCCACCATCAGCCACCCTTCTGTGGTTGCAACCTACCCGCGCGCCCCGCCGTTAAACAGCCCTCGAATACGGTTGACAAGTGAGTGATTTCGCGCCGCCGTTCGCACGGGCCACCGGCATCGGATCCTGGCCCGGCACCGCGGCGCGGCCCGCCGCCGAGGTGGTCGTCGGTGAGCTGGCCGATGCGTTGGCGCATCTCGTCGAGTTGCCCGCCCGGGGAGTGGGCGCCGACATGCTCGGCCGGGCCGGCGCCCTGCTGCTCGATCTGGCCGTCGACACCGTGCCGCGCGGCTACCGCATTGTCGCCCGGCCCGGCACGGTGACCCGCCGCGCCGTCAGCCTGCTCAACGAGGACATGGACGCCCTGGAAGAAGCGTGGGAGACCGCCGGGTTGCGGGGGAGCGGGCAGGTGGTCAAGGTTCAGGCCCCGGGACCGATCACGCTGAGCGCGGGACTGGAGCTGGCCAACGGCCACCGGGCGATCACCGACCCGGGCGCGGTGCGTGACCTGGCGGCCTCGCTGGCCGAGGGCGTCGCCGCGCACCGGGCGACGCTGGCCCGCCGGCTGGACACGCCGGTGGTGGTTCAGTTCGACGAGCCGTCGTTGCCGGCGGCCCTGGGCGGACGGCTGACCGGTGTGACCGCGCTGACCCCGGTGGCCCCGCTGGACGAGGCGGTGGCCGGCGCACTGCTGGACACCTGCGCCGAGGCGGCCGGCGCGGACGTCATGGTGCACAGCTGCGCGCCGGAGCTACCGTGGGAACTGTTGCGGCGCAGCGCTATTGGTGCGGTGTCGGTGGATGCGGGCACCTTGTGCGCGGCGGACCTGGACGGTGTCGCGGCCTTCGTCGAGACGGGGCGCACCGTGGTGCTGGGCGTGGTCCCCGCCGTCGCGCCCTTGAGGCGGCCGGCTGCCGAGGAGGTGGCGGGGCAGGTGGTCGCGGTGACCGATCGGCTCGGCTTTTCTCGCTCGGCGCTGCGGGATCGCGTCGGGGTTTCTCCGGCATGCGGTCTGGCGGGGGCGACGCCGCAATGGGCTCGCACCGCCATCGGGCTGGCCCGTAAGGCCGCCGAGGCGTTCGCTGAGGACCCGGACGCCATTTGAACGGGGCGCTGGCCGCGACGAGCTGATCTAGCGGATTGTGTGGACCCGCACCTGCCGCGGTTGCTGACCAGCTAGCGGTTTGTTGGTTTTGTGGATGGACACAATGCCGCGGCGCAGCGGGCGTACGCGTCCTGTACTGGACCAGAACCGGAGGTCTCGTTGACAAAATCTGGTATGTCGGCACTGATGGCTATCGCTTCCTTGGAAACGAAGACTGCCGTTCCAAGACCGCAATCCACCATCGCTGTGGTCAGCCGTGGGAGTCTGGGGCCTTCTTGCCGACGAACACTGCGAACCCGCCGGCCATCGCTATTGCCGGCTCATCGCCGCTTGCCCGACCGGACTCGGTAGGCGGTGTAGCCCATCAATACGGCAAGGCCTCCGGTACTGATGAGGCCCAGCGTCGTGCCGTGGGTGCACACATTCAGTACGAACAGGGCTCGGACTGTGCTAGGACAGCGCCGACATCACTAGGTAGAACGCTGGGCCGTACAGAGGATTGGTCTTCACGCGTCAATCCAGGCGTTTGCCGGCAGCGTCCAGGCCGTCAGCGACTGCCGCCGTACGGAGAGCGATTTGACCGAGGGCGGCGGGGATGCCCACGCCAGTCGGCGCCAATCGCCTTGCATCGACACACTCTCTTTCGCTGCGTGCTGCGACAATGCGCACCCTTCTCGTGTCAGCCGCCTCAGTTAGCCTGCCAGGGTGAGTTCGCCCGAAGCCGACACCACACCGCCCCCAGTGTTGCATCAGTGGCAGGACCTGGCGGAGCAGGTGCGCGAACACCAGTTCCGCTACTACGTGCGCGACGCGCCGATCATCACCGACGCCGAATTCGACGAGCTGCTGCGCCGGCTGGAAGTGCTCGAGGAACAGTATCCCGAGCTGCGTACGCCCGATTCGCCCACTCAGCTGGTCGGGGGTGCGGGTTTTGCCACGGAGTTCGAGCCGGTCGAGCACCTGGAGCGGATGCTCAGCCTCGACAATGCCTTCAGCGCAGCGGAACTCGCCGCGTGGGCAGCGCGGGTTCATGCCGAGGTCGGCGATGCTGCCAGCTACCTCACCGAGCTCAAGATCGACGGCGTGGCACTGTCGCTGGTCTACCAGCAGGGCCGGTTGACCCGTGCGTCCACTCGAGGTGACGGGCGCACCGGAGAGGACGTCACGCTCAACGCCCGCACCATCGACGACGTCCCCGAACGGCTCAGCCCCAGCGACGACTACCCGGTCCCCGAGGTGCTCGAAGTCCGCGGCGAGGTGTTCTTCCGGGTCGCTGATTTCCAGGCGCTCAACGCCAGCCTCGTCGAGGAGGGCAAAGCGCCGTTCGCCAATCCCCGCAACAGTGCGGCGGGTTCGCTGCGCCAGAAGGACCCGGCGGTCACGGCGCGGCGGCGGCTGCGGATGATCTGTCATGGGCTGGGCCATACCCAGGGTTTTCGCCCGGCCAGCCTGCACCAGGCATACCTGGCGCTGCGCGCCTGGGGGTTGCCGGTCTCCGAGCACACCACCCTGGTCAACGACATGGCCGGCGTGCAGGAGCGCATCGACTACTGGGGCGAGCATCGCCACGAGGTGGACCACGAAATCGACGGCGTGGTAATCAAAGTCGACGAGGTGGCACTGCAGCGCAGGCTGGGCTCCACGTCGCGGGCGCCGCGCTGGGCGATCGCCTACAAGTATCCGCCGGAGGAGGCGCAGACCAAGCTGCTCGACATCCGGGTCAACGTCGGGCGCACCGGGCGGGTCACGCCGTTCGCGTTCATGACGCCGGTGAAGGTCGCCGGGTCGACGGTCGCGCAGGCCACGTTGCACAACGCCTCGGAGGTCAAACGCAAAGGTGTGCTCATCGGCGACACGGTGGTGATCCGCAAAGCCGGCGACGTGATCCCCGAGGTGCTGGGACCCGTGGTCGACCTGCGCGACGGGTCCGAACGCGAATTCGTCATGCCCACAACATGTCCCGAGTGCGGTACCGTGCTGGCGCCGGAGAAGGAAGGCGACGCCGACATCCGCTGCCCCAACTCCCAGCGCTGCCCTGCGCAACTGCGGGAGCGGGTGTTCCATGTAGCCAGCCGCAGTGCCCTGGATATCGAGGTGCTGGGCTACGAGGCGGCCGTGGCGCTGTTGCAAGCCGGAGTGATTGCCAGCGAGGGCGACCTGTTCGCCCTCACCGAAGACGACCTGCTGCGCACCGAGCTGTTCCGCACCAAGGCCGGTGGGCTCTCGGCCAACGGCAAACGGCTACTGGCCAATCTCGACAAGGCCAAGGCGGCACCGCTGTGGCGGGTGCTGGTGGCGCTGTCCATCCGCCATGTCGGGCCGACGGCTGCCCGTGCGCTGGCCACCGAATTCGGCACTCTGGAAGCCATCGCCAACGCGTCCACCGAGCAGCTGGCCGCCGTCGAGGGGGTCGGCCCGACCATCGCCGCCGCGGTTTCGGAATGGTTCACCGTCGACTGGCATCGCGAGATCGTCGACAAGTGGCGGGCTGCCGGGGTGCGGATGGCCGACGAACGCGACGAAAGCGTGCCGCGCACGCTGGCCGGCTTGACAGTCGTGGTCACCGGTTCGCTGGCCGGCTTTTCCCGGGACGAGGCCAAGGAGGCGATCGTTGCCCGCGGCGGCAAGGCCGCCGGCTCGGTGTCGAAAAAAACGTCGTATGTCGTCGCCGGAGATTCCCCCGGATCGAAATACGACAAGGCGGTGGAGCTCGGGGTGCCGATCCTCGACGAGGACGGCTTTCGCGAACTGTTAGCGCAGGGCCCCGCCGACCCCGAAGCTGTACGGGAGTGACACGCCGTGCCGGCGGTCATCGTCGCAAGCGTTTCTACCGGGGCGCGCCGTTGTCCCCTGACCAGCGCCCCGGGATCACCGCGGCGAGAACACTCATGAACAGCTCGGCGATCTCGGTAGGCCTGCAGATCGGGACGCAGCCGCCGTTGAGCAGCGCTCGGGCGTTGTTACTTGCGGCCCGGGCGGCGCGGCTGGAGTCGGTGATGCTCATCGACCACTTCCAGAGCGCTGTGCCGCGCGCCATCTGGAACAAAGACCTCAGCTGGCTTGCGGCGCAAGATCAAAGCCCACACGAGTTTTTCGACTACCAGGTTCTGCTGGGCTATCTCGCGTCGCGGGCCGGGCGACTGCGCTTGGGCGTCGGCGTGACCGAGGCGATTCGGCGTCACCCCGTCCTCATCGCCCAGGCCATGCTGACGCTGTCTCATCTCACCCGGCGCGCGCCCATCCTGGGCATCGGCGCGGGCGAGCGCATGAATATCGACCCGTACGGACTCGACTTCTCCGAGCCGGTCACCCGGCTGGAGGAGGCGCTGCAGGTGATCCGCCTGTGCCTATCGACGCGGGGGCCAATCACGTTCTCCGGCAAGCATTTTCAGCTTGACCGGGCGACAATGGACCTCGATGCCCCGCGCGGCCGGGTACCGCAGATCTGGGTCGGCGGGCACGGTCCGCGGATGCTGCGGCTCACGGGACGCTACGGCGACGGGTGGTATCCCGTCACGGTGGTCTCGCCGCAGGAGTATGCGGCCAAGCTGGCGGTGGTGCAGGCGGCGGCCGCCGAGGCCGGGCGAGACGCCGGCTCGATCACCCCGGCGCTGCATCGCTTCGCGGTGATCGGCGCGACCGAGCGGGAGGCGCGGGCCATGCTCGACACCAAAGCCATCCGGTTGCTTGGGCTCGTTGCGCCCGCCGAAGTGTGGCGGCAAGCCGGTGCCGTGCACCCTCTCGGGGCGCACTTCGACGCGTTCGTCAACTTCGTGCCCGACCGCCACAATCGCCGGGCGATCGAGGCCGCCATTGCCGCCGTGCCGGATGCCGTGATGACCGAGGGGCCATTGCTGTGGGGATCTCCGCGGCAGGTGGCGGCCAAGCTGCGGGCCTTCGGCGACGCGGGGATGCGCCACGTGGTCCTCGCACCCGTGTCCGGTCTGGTGTCCCAGCGTGCGGCCCGCTACGGGTTGTGGGCCACCCTGCGGATCGCCCGGCTGCTTAACGGTCGGCGAGGCCGCCCGGAGCCTCCCCGGTGACCAGCTGTCGACGGGGAAGCAACCTCGCGCCGCCTGGTTGGTGCTCGCGTCGACAGCGGCGTGGTCAGCGCAGCATGGTGGCCACGATTCCGGCGAGATAGCCCAGGCGGGCCACCTCAGAGGGCCGGAATTCCGGGCCGGGCCGCCCCAGCACCACCGCCATATGCGGATCGCCCAATGGTGCCGCCACCATCGTGGTGTCCATGTCACGCCAGGCCCGGGGCACCCAGTCGGCGCCGCCGTCGAGCGGCGCGGCGCGTTCGATCGGCAGCCAGGGGGCCGAATCGGCGCGGGTTTCCGGGGCGCCCGGGCTGCCCGCGAGCCGGTGTAAGGCGCCCTCCGAGCTGTGCAACACGGTGCACCAGCTCACTCGCAGCACCCTGGGCGCCTCGTTGACGAGCACCTGCAGTCTGGACGAATTGTCGCGGGCCGCGGCGACGTGGTCGAGAAGCTCCAGCTCGCGGTGCGCTTCCAGCAACCCGGTGTGGGGGCGCAGGCTGTCCACCCGGACGCCGTTCAACGACTCGGCGGCGGTTATCAGCCGATCCGGCATCGCGCCCGGCGGCATCTCGACCACCAGGTCGTCGATCGCGTACCCGGCGCTGCGCTCGACGACGTCCAGCGACAGGATGTCGGCGCCCACCGACCCGAGCGCAACAGCCAGCGACCCCAGGCTGCCCGGACGGTCCTCCAGCTCGATGCGCAACAGATACGACGGCACGGCCAACACTGTTACACAAGGATGTATCCGTGGCATTTCGGCAAGAGCAGAGCGACTCCGGTGAACCAGCCGCACGCTCCCCGTTAGGCTTTTCGCTCGTGTCTCAGATCTCCCGCGACGAGGTGGCCCATCTGGCCCGGCTGGCCCGTCTGGCGCTGACCGAGTCGGAACTCGACCACTTCGCCGGTCAACTCGACGCCATCTTGGCGCACGTCAGCCAGATCCAGGCGGTCGACGTCACCGGCGTGCAAGCCACCGACAACCCGCTCAAGGACGTCAACGTCACGCGCCCCGACGAGATCGCGCCGTGCCTGACCCAGGAGCAGGCGCTGGCCGCGGCGCCGGAGGCCGTCGACGGCCGCTTCGCCGTCCCGCAGATCCTGGGGGACGCCGAGTGAGCGAACTCATCCGCTCCGACGCCGCCACGCTGGCCGCCCGAGTCGCCGCCAAGGAGCTGTCGTCCACCGAGCTCACCCAGGCCTGCCTGGACCAGATCGCAGCAACCGACGACCGCTACCACGCCTTCCTGCATGTCGGCGCCGACCAGGCTTTGAGCGCCGCGGGCGCCGTTGACCAGGCGTTGGCCGCCGGCGAGACGTTGCCGTCGCCGTTGGCCGGCGTGCCGCTGGCGCTCAAGGACGTCTTCACCACGATTGACATGCCCACCACCTGCGGCTCGAAGATTCTGCAGGACTGGCGATCCCCCTACGACGCCACGGTGACCGCGCGGTTGCGTGCGGCCGGCATCCCGATCCTCGGCAAGACCAACATGGACGAGTTCGCGATGGGCTCCTCGACCGAGAACTCCGCCTACGGCCCGACCCGCAACCCGTGGAACGTCGACCGGGTACCCGGGGGCTCCGGCGGGGGCAGCGCGGCGGCGCTGGCCGCATTCCAGGCGCCGCTGGCCATCGGGTCCGACACCGGGGGTTCGATCCGGCAGCCGGCCGCGCTCACGGCGACCGTCGGCGTCAAACCGACCTACGGGACGGTGTCGCGCTACGGGCTGGTGGCCTGCGCGTCGTCGCTGGATCAGGGCGGCCCCTGTGCGCGCACGGTGCTGGATACCGCGCTGCTGCACCAGGTGATCGCCGGGCACGACCCCCGCGACTCCACCTCCGTCGACGCCGAGGTACCCGACGTCGTGGCCGCCGCCAGGGCCGGCGCGTCCGGTGACCTGCGCGGGGTGCGCATCGGGGTGGTCAAGCAGTTACGCGGTGAGGGCTATCAGCCTGGTGTGCTGGCGTCGTTTCAGGCGGCGGTCGAGCAGTTGACCGCGCTGGGCGCCGAGGTCAGCGAGGTCGACTGCCCGCACTTCGACCACGCGCTGGCCGCCTACTACCTCATCCTGCCGTCGGAGGTGTCGAGCAACCTGGCCCGCTTCGACGCGATGCGCTACGGGCTGCGGGTCGGCGACGACGGCAGCCACAGCGCCGAAGAGGTGATGGCCATGACCCGCGCGGCCGGGTTCGGCCCGGAGGTCAAGCGCCGCATCATGATTGGCACCTACGCCCTGTCGGCGGGCTACTACGACGCCTACTACAACCAGGCCCAGAAGGTGCGCACGCTGATCGCCCGCGATCTCGACGAGGCCTATCGATCGGTCGACGTGCTGGTCTCGCCTGCGACTCCCACCACCGCGTTCCCGCTGGGGGAGAAGGTCGACGACCCGCTGGCGATGTACCTGTTCGACCTGTGCACATTGCCGCTGAATTTGGCGGGCCACTGCGGCATGTCGGTGCCCTCGGGGCTGTCCCCCGACGACGGGCTGCCGGTCGGGCTGCAGATCATGGCGCCCGCCTTGGCCGACGACCGGCTTTACCGGGTAGGAGCCGCCTACGAGGCAGCCCGCGGCCCGCTGCCCTCGCCGATTTAGGAGCCATCTAGGCGCGACCTGGGGCACCTCTCGCTTGCGCGAGCAGACGCGGAATCGCACTGCGCGGACCCCGCGCGTGCGATTCCGCGTCTGCTCGCGGCCCGAGCCAGCTGCGGTGCAAGATGATGGCATGCGGATTGGACTTCTCACCGGAGGCGGCGACTGCCCCGGCCTCAACGCCGTCATCCGGGCCGTGGTGCGCACCTGCGATGCCCGGTACGGCTCGTCGGTGGTCGGATTCCAGGACGGGTGGCGCGGGCTGCTGGAAAACCGGCGCATGCAGCTGCGCAACGACGACCGGAACGACCGGCTGCTGGCCAAGGGCGGAACGATGCTGGGCACCGCGCGCGTGCACCCGGACAAACTGCGCGCCGGCCTGAACCAGATCATGCAGACCCTGGACGACAACGGTATCGACGTGCTGATCCCGATCGGTGGGGAAGGCACATTGACCGCGGCGCACTGGCTGTCGGAGGAGAACGTTCCGGTCGTCGGTGTGCCGAAGACCATCGACAACGACATCGACTGCACCGACGTGACTTTCGGGCACGACACGGCGTTGACGGTGGCGACTGAGGCGATCGACCGCCTGCACAGCACCGCCGAATCCCATCAGCGGGTGATGCTGGTGGAGGTGATGGGCCGTCATGCCGGCTGGATCGCGCTGAACTCCGGTCTGGCCTCCGGCGCTCACATGACGCTGATCCCCGAACAGCCCTTCGACGTCGAGGAGGTGTGCCGGCTGGTCAAACAGCGCTTCCAGCGCGGCGACTCGCACTTCATCTGTGTGGTCGCCGAGGGCGCCAAACCCGTCGCCGGCTCCATTCAGTTACGCGAAGGCGGGATTGACGAGTTCGGCCATGAGCGTTTCACCGGGGTGGCCGCGCAGCTGGGCGCCGAGGTGGAGAAGCGGATCAACAAGGATGTCCGGGTGACCGTGCTCGGCCATGTCCAGAGGGGTGGGACACCGACGGCCTACGACCGGGTATTGGCCACCCGCTTCGGTGTCAACGCCGCCGACGCCGCACACGCGGGCGAATACGGCCAGATGGTATCCCTGCGCGGGCAGGACATCGGCCGTGTCGCCCTGGCTGACGCCGTTCGCCAGCTCAAGTTGGTACCACAAAGCCGCTACGACGACGCCGCGGCTTTCTTCGGCTGACGTCGGCGTTTCGCACCGATCGCTCGAAATTCGTCGAACATCCGGTAGCGCGGGCTGAACGCCGGGCTAATTCTTGCTTGACTGCTGCTTGCATCTTCGGAATCGGTCCTATTTGCGGTTTTCGGGCAAATCAGCCCGGCTATACCGTGGGGTATGAGCAACCGCGATCCTGGTCGCGGAGACCTGCCGCAGGCCGCTCCACGGGCAGCGCAGGAGCGACACACCTCCCCGCCCTGTCACCGTCCGCCGGTCGAGTGGACGTCCACCACGGTGCCGCGGGTCTACCGCCGTAATGCCCCTGCCTACCCCCCGTCTCCCGCTGCGCCGTGGTCGACCGCCCGGACCCCCGCGGCGACGCCTGTTCCGCCTCGTGAACGGAGCCCCGGCGGGATGGCGCTTGACGTTCTTGACCAGCAGCACGCCGACGATACCGGCCGTTTCAGCTGGCGAGATCTGATCTGGCGCATCAGCCGCAGAGACTTCGGCCCCGGCAAAGGCCCGGCTTACGAACGTGCGCTGCGTGAGCGCGTCCGCGCACCGCTCGGCAGCGCGTTTCCCATCGCCGTGCTCAACCTCAAAGGCGGGGTCGGCAAGACCGCGGTGGTCGAGGCGCTCGGCTCGACTTTTGCGCAGGTGCGCAACGACCGGGTGGTCGCCGTCGACATCGACGGCGGCGATTTGTCCGATCGGCATGGCCGCCGCAGCCGGCTGAATATGGTGGACCTGCTCATGGACGATTCGGTCACAAGATACCCGGACGTGCGGGCCCATACCTATATGAACAGCTGCGGGCTGGAAGTGCTCGGCCTGCCCGAATATGCAAAGAGCAATTGGCGAGTGGAGCGCAGCGACGTCGTCAAAGTGTTTTCCATTCTGCGCAAGCATTACTCGGTGGTACTGGTGGACTGCGTCAAGGCGCTCGAGTCGAGCGCGATGGAAGCGGTGTTGCCGGAATCGCGGGCCCTGGTGGTCGTTACCAGCACCTCGATCGACGCGATACGAAAAACCAGGATCACGCTGGAATGGTTGCGTAACAACGGGTATCACAAGCTGCTCGCGACGGCGGTGTTAGCACTCAACCACACCGAACCGGGCAGGCCGAGCATCTTGGCCGGTAAGGAACTCGAGCCGTTGTCGGCCGGCGTGGCCGCCACGGTGGTCCTGCCGTTCGATCGGCACATCCATGCGGGCAAAGAAATAGGTCTGGACCGGTTGGGCAAGGAAAGCCGGCGCGCGTACCTGGAGCTGGCGGCCACGTTGGCGGACATGTTCCCAAAGCGGGTGTAGTGGCAGATGTCCGGCTCCGGGGGTCTCCCGGTCGGCACTAGGATCGAGCCCATGACTGCTGCCGCCCGGGCTTCAGGGGCTGACCTGCTGGACTTCGACGACGTCGTCGCCCGCTTCGATCCGGTTCTCGGACTGGAGGTTCACGTCGAGTTGTCCACCGCGACCAAGATGTTCTGCGGCTGCGCCACGGCGTTCGGTGCCGAGCCGAATACCCAGGTATGCCCGGTGTGTCTGGGGCTGCCCGGTTCGCTGCCCGTGCTCAACCGGGCCGCGGTCGAGTCGGCGATCCGCATCGGCTTGGCGCTGAACTGCGAGATCGTTCCCTGGTGCCGCTTCGCCCGGAAAAACTACTTCTACCCGGACATGCCGAAGAATTACCAGATTTCGCAGTATGACGAGCCGATCGCCGTCAACGGCTACCTCGAAGCGCCGCTGGAAGACGGCACCACCTGGCGAGTCGAGATCGAACGTGCTCACATGGAGGAAGACACCGGCAAGCTGACCCACATCGGCAGCGAGACGGGCCGCATCCACGGAGCGACGACGTCGCTCATCGACTACAACCGTGCCGGCGTGCCGCTGATCGAGATCGTGACCAAACCCATTGAGGGAGCCGGAGAACGTGCGCCGCAGGTCGCCCGCGCCTATGTGACCGCTTTGCGAGACCTGTTGCGGGCGTTGGACGTATCCGACGTGCGAATGGACCAGGGGTCGATGCGCTGCGACGCCAATGTGTCGCTAAAGCCCAGGGGTACAACCGAATTCGGTACCCGAACCGAAACAAAGAACGTCAACTCGCTCAAAAGCGTCGAGGTCGCGGTGCGCTACGAGATGCAGCGTCAGGCCGCCATCTTGGTGGGCGGCGGTCAGATCATCCAGGAAACCAGGCACTTCCACGAGGCCGGCTACACCAGCCCGGGCCGCACCAAGGAGACCGCACAGGACTATCGGTATTTCCCCGAGCCCGATCTGGAGCCCGTCGCGCCCAGCCGGGAACTGGTCGAAGAACTGCGCCAAACCATTCCCGAGTTACCGTGGTTGACCCGCAAGCGGATTCAGCAAGAATGGGGGGTTTCCGACGAGGTGATGCGCGACCTGGTGAACGCCGGCGCGGTCGAACTGGTCGCCGAGACGGTCAAGCACGGAGCCTCCAGCAAGGAGGCGCGCTCGTGGTGGGGGAACTTCCTGGTGCAGAAGGCCAACGAGGCCGGTATCGGGCTGGACGAGCTGGCCATCACGCCTGCCCAGGTCGCGGCCGTCGTGCGGTTGGTCGAGGGCGGCAAGCTGTCCAACAAGCTCGCCCGCGAGGTCGTGGCAGGTGTGCTGGCCGGAGAAGGCGAACCCGAGCAGGTGATGACCGCCCGCGGCTTGGAGCTGGTCCGCGACGACTCGCTGACCCAGGCCGCGGTCGACGAGGCACTGGCCGCCAATCCCGATGTGGCCGAGAAGATTCGGGGCGGCAAGGTGGCTGCGGCGGGTGCGATCGTCGGCGCGGTGATGAAGGCCACCCGCGGGCAGGCCGACGCGGCCCGGGTGCGCGAGTTGGTGTTGGCGGCCTGCGGTCAGGGTTAGCCAGGCTGCCGGTTCGCCGACTGGTCTCTACGAGTTCGCTACGAAACGTGTCGAAAGCGGTCGTCGCGATTCATGATGTTGAGGTGATCGATGAATCGTTCGATGACCTGATGACGATGCTGGATTCCCCGGCATTCGTGGTGACAACCCAGGCCGATGGTCACCCTTCGGGTTGTCTGGTCGGCTTCGCCACTCAAACGAGTGTGCAGCCCCCGAGTTTCATGATCGGCATGCCCAGGAGTAACCGCACCGCCGAGGTGGCCGGCCGATCTGACCATGTGGCGGTGCATTTGTTGGCGCAGCACCATCGAGCCCTGGCCGAACTGTTCGCCGGCCACACGGCGGACGACACCGACAAATTCGCTCGCTGCCCATGGCGCGCCGGCCCGTTTGGGATGCCGATTCTCGACGACGCGGTGGCGTGGTTCGTCGGCAGGACAGTGAGTCGCAGCGATGTCGGAGACCACGTGTGCTACCTGTTGGAGCCCGTGAGCGTCTGGGCTCCCGAATGCTCCGAGGAACTGCTTTACCTCTCCGACATCGACGACCTCGACCCCGGCCACGAGGAACCGACGCGGCGGTTCTACGAACCCACCGAGGTGACCCGGCGATACGGCGTCAGGTTCACCCTCGACGTGCCCTGAGTGCCAGCCGATTGTGCCGCTACCTCGGACGGGTAGCCGCTGCATAGTTTGTCGCTCACAGGTTGCACGAGCAGTACGGGCGCCGTGCTGAGGCTTCTGTGGTTGGTATGACGGACGTTGCGGGCCGCATCGTCGCCCAACGGTTAGGTCTTGTCGTCGTTGTTGCGCGGGAACCCGCCGCCCTGCGGGAACAACGGGAACACCACATCGTCGAGCTTCTCGGCATCACCTGCGGTCTTGTTGACCGTCGCACCCCAGACGTTGCCGTCGGGCGACATCCGCAGGGCCCAGGCATGTGCGTGGGTGTCCTTGCGTACGACGTCGGGTTCGCCGGTCACTGCGCCGGTCGACGGTGCGAGCCGAACCGCAACCGTGAGCTTGGTATTGATCAGGTTGACCAGCACGGTGCCGTCCATGGCCGCACACCCGGCCACGCCGGGCTTGTCCGGCCACGTCCATACCGTCGAGACCTCCGACTTCTTGGTGATGCGCTGCAACCGGTCGGCGCCCGGGGTGCGGTCGGCGACATAGAGCGAGCCGTCGACGGGGTCGATGCACATGCCGCCGCCCGAGCCGATCCCGGTCAGTGCCGTCGTCGGCGGCGCCTGTCCGATGGTCGTGGGCTGCTCGATGCGCAGTACCTTGCCGGCCAACGAATTGGGATCGGCGGCCATCGCCGGGTTGCCGGCGTCGCCGGTCATGACCACCAGCGTGGTGGGGCTGGTGAAGATCAGCGCACCGGTGTTACCGGCAGGACCTTTGGGGATGCCGGTCAGGATGTCCTTCGGGACGTCACCGTCGGCGATCCTTATGACCCGGTTGTCGGTGGGCGTGCTGATGTAGGCATACATCAGCCGGTCCTGCGAATACGTGGGCGACAACACGATATCCATCAAGCCGCCGTCGCCCGCCGGGTCGACCGGGATGACCATCTTCACCTTGGGCTCGGCACTGATCGAGATTTCCTTGACGGCGCCGGTGATGCGCTCGGCGACCAGCGCGGTCTTGCTGTCGATGCCCATGATCAGGCCGCTGGTGCTCTCCAGACAGCCCTGCATGACGCCCGGCGCCGGGCAGGCCTTGGGAAATGGTGTGGGCGGCAGCGGCGGCGGCGGTGGCGGGGTCGAGCTGGGCTGGGGCCGAAGTTCCGGGTTGGTGGTGAAAGGCTGCGACTGGGCATCGTTGAACCGTGCGCAACCGCTCGACACCAGCGCCGCCGCGCACAACACAGTGAGTGCGCGCCGAACCGACCGCCGTATCCGCATGACCGACAGGCTACGGACTTTGTCTGCGCCACCGCCACCTACCGACCGCGGCGTGGCAGCCGCAATCAAGTCATGGTCGGTGGGCCGGAGCCCGTTTTGGGCCACCGCCGGAACCGTTGACCGCACGAAGTGCGGACTTAACCGGCGAAAGCGCCGCTCAAATCCCCAATTCAGGGCCAAATGCCCTTACCCTGACACGAGTGACCAGTTCGAATGACTCACATTGGCAGCGGCCGGACGGTTCCCCCGGGCCAACCGCGGGACGCCCCGTCTCGGCAAGCCTGGTCGACCCCGAAGATGATCTGAGCCCCGGCGGCTACTCCGGCGACTTTGGAAATACCGGCACCACCACCGTCATCCCGCCCTATGACCCCGCCAATTCCGGTGCGGTCAGCTCGGGATATCACCTGCTTGACGCGCAGGAGCCGCTACCGTACGCCCAGCCGCAGCCCGCCGGGCGGCCGGTGCCGTCAGCGCCCGCGATCGATATCGACGCCGACGACGAGCGAGTACGCGCCGCGGGCCGGCGCGGCACGCAGCATCTGGGTCTGCTGGTGTTGCGCGTCGGGCTGGGCGCGGTCCTGATAGCCCACGGATTGCAGAAGCTGTTCGGCTGGTGGGGTGGCTCCGGGGTCACCGGATTCAAGAACTCACTGTCCGACGTCGGCTACCAGCACGCCGACATCCTCGCCTATGTGGGTGCCGGCGGCGAGATCGTCGCCGGAGTGCTGTTGGTACTGGGCCTGTTCACCCCGCTGGCGGCGGCGGGAGCACTGGCCTTCCTGATCAATGGTTTGCTCGCAATGGTCTCGGCCCGGCCGCATTCGCACTTCACCTACTTCCTGCCGGACGGGAACGAATACCAGATCTCCCTGGTGGTGATGGCTGTTGCCGTCATCTTGAGCGGCCCCGGCCGCTACGGCCTCGACGCGGGCCGCGGCTGGGCACAACGCCCCTTTATCGGGTCATTTGTGGCGTTGCTGGCCGGCATCGCCGCCGGGATCGCCGTGTGGGTTTTCCTCAACGGCGTCAACCCGCTGGCCTGAACGCCCTTACCGGTAGGGATTGGGAATCCGCCCCGAGCTGGCCTCGGTCAATTGCGGCAGGGTCGAGAACGTGACCGCGGGCAATCGCAGCTCGGTACCGTCCTTGAGTCGGGCCCGCGCCCACGAACCCCGGTGGAACCGCAGGCCGTCGATGTCGTCCCAGCGCACCGTCCTGCTACCCAGCAGCGTCCGCACCGTCACCCCGTCGTCGTCGGCGACGGTACGCAGCCTGACGATCAATGCCGACAAAAGCACTGGGATAAGTAGCAGCGGCGCACTCGGCGGCCACGCCAGCACGGGTATGAGCAGTCCCAGGGTCGCAAATCCCACGGCCAGGTGTGCGATCGGTGACACCCTGATCACCACCGGTGAGCCAGTAACCACCCTCGTATCATTCCATCGTTCGCACGCCATACCGCGGCCGCGCGGTCCCACCCACACGCGCGGCGGTGTGACGGCACCGGATTTGACGGCTGAGCTGTACGAAGGCTACCGTCAGACGCTATGGATACCGCCGGAGAGCCCGGAATGCTCCCCACAATGCTTGTAGTACTTGGTCGGCGCGTTGGTGCCTGACTAGGTCGATCGAGCACCAACGCGCAACCCTCGTGCAGCAGCTGAGCTGGCGGGGGTTTTTTCTTGCCCACCAACGAGACCGCCACCGCAATAAAGGATTAACAGGACAGTGAGCGCACCAACGAAGCCACACTCACCGACATCGCAAGGCGGGGAAAACGGCGCCAAACCGTCGCTGCCCCAACCCAGACATGTTGCGCCGCAGCAACTTACCGGGGCGCAGGCGGTCATCCGGTCCCTGGAAGAGCTCGACGTCGACGTCATCTTCGGAATTCCGGGCGGCGCTGTGTTGCCGGTATATGACCCGCTGTTCGACTCCCAGAAGCTGCGCCACGTGCTGGTCCGCCACGAGCAGGGCGCCGGCCACGCCGCCAGCGGCTACGCGCACGCCACCGGCCGGGTGGGGGTGTGCATGGCGACGTCGGGGCCGGGTGCGACCAACCTGGTGACGCCGCTGGCGGACGCGCAGATGGACTCGATACCGGTGGTCGCCATCACCGGTCAGGTCGGCCGCGGGCTGATCGGCACCGACGCCTTCCAGGAGGCCGACATCTCCGGTATCACGATGCCGATCACCAAGCACAACTTCCTGGTCCGCAGCGGCGACGAAATTCCCCGGGTGATCGCCGAGGCATTCCACATCGCGGCATCTGGTCGTCCCGGAGCCGTGCTCGTCGATATCCCCAAGGACGTGCTGCAGGGCCAGTGCACCTTCAGCTGGCCGCCGCGGATGGATCTGCCCGGCTACAAGCCCAACACCAAACCGCACAACCGCCAGATCCGTGCTGCCGCCAAGCTGATCGCCGCCGCGCGCAAGCCGGTGCTGTACGTCGGCGGCGGCGTCATCCGGGGCGAGGCGACGCAGCAGCTGCGGGAACTGGCCGAACTGACGGGCATTCCGGTGGTCACGACGCTGATGGCTCGCGGGGCGTTCCCCGACAGCCACGGGCAGAACCTTGGCATGCCCGGCATGCACGGCACGGTGGCTGCCGTGGCGGCACTGCAGCGTAGTGACCTGCTGATCGCGCTGGGCACCCGTTTCGACGACCGGGTCACCGGAAAGCTCGACTCCTTCGCTCCGGAAGCCAAGGTCATTCACGCCGACATCGATCCGGCCGAGATCGGCAAGAACCGGCACGCCGATGTCCCGATCGTGGCCGACGTCAAGGCCGTCATCGCCGAACTCATTGCGATGCTGCGCCACTACGACATTCCCGGCACCCTCGAGCTCAGCGAGTGGTGGGCGTATCTCGAAGGCGTTCGAAAGACCTATCCGCTGAGCTACGGGCCGCAGAGCGACGGCAGCCTCAGTCCTGAATACGTGATCGAGAAGCTGGGCGAAATCGCCGGCCCGGACGCCGTGTATGTCGCCGGCGTCGGCCAGCATCAAATGTGGGCGGCGCAGTTCATCAAGTACGAAAAGCCCCGCACCTGGCTCAATTCCGGCGGGCTGGGCACCATGGGGTTCGCCATCCCGGCGGCCATGGGCGCCAAGATCGCGTTGCCGGACACCGAGGTATGGGCCATCGACGGTGACGGCTGTTTCCAGATGACCAACCAGGAGCTGGCCACCTGTGCCATCGAGGGCATACCGATCAAGGTGGCGTTGATCAACAACGGGAATCTGGGCATGGTGCGGCAGTGGCAGAGCCTGTTCTACGAGGAGCGCTACTCCCAGACCGACCTGGCCACCCACTCGCACCGAATCCCCGACTTCGTCAAGCTGGCCGAGGCGTTGGGCTGTGTCGGATTGCGTTGCGAGCGTGCCGAAGACGTCGTCGACGTGATCAACCAGGCCCGGGCGATCAACGACTGCCCGGTGGTGATCGACTTCATCGTCGGCGCCGACGCACAGGTGTGGCCGATGGTGGCCGCCGGCACCAGCAACGACGAGATCCAGGCCGCCCGCGGCATCCGTCCCCTGTTCGACGACGAAAGTGAAGGGCACGCCTGATGAGCAGCAGTTCGTCGCCCAAGACACACACGCTCTCGGTGCTGGTGGAAGACAAGCCCGGCGTGCTGGCGCGCGTCGCGGCGCTGTTCTCCCGGCGCGGCTTCAACATCGAGTCGTTGGCGGTGGGCGCAACCGAGCAGAAGGACATGTCGCGGATGACCATCGTGGTCGCCTGCGAGGAGACCCCGCTCGAGCAGGTCACCAAGCAGCTGAACAAGCTGATCAACGTCATCAAGATCATCGAACAGGACGAGGAGCAGTCGGTATCCCGGGAATTGGCGCTGATCAAGGTCCGCGCCGACGCCGGTACCCGCAGTCAGGTGATCGAAGCGGTAAACCTCTTCCGCGCCAACGTGATTGACGTATCTCCGGAATCCTTGACCGTAGAGGCCACCGGTAACCGCGGCAAGCTCGAGGCGTTGCTGCGAGTATTGGAGCCCTTCGGTATCCGCGAAATCGCCCAATCCGGAATGGTGTCGTTGTCCCGCGGCCCGCGGTGTATCGGCACTGTCAAATAACTAACAAGGAGTGACTCAACAGTGGCATTAGAGATGTTCTACGACGACGACGCAGACCTGTCGATCATTCAGGGCCGCAAGGTCGGCGTCATCGGCTACGGCAGCCAAGGCCATGCGCACTCGCTGAGCCTGCGCGACTCCGGCGTGCAGGTGCGCGTCGGGCTGAAGGAGGGCTCCAAGTCGCGGGCCAAGGTCGAAGAGCAGGGTCTGGAGGTCGACACGCCGGCCGAGGTTGCCAAGTGGGCCGATGTGATCATGTTGTTGGCTCCCGACACCGCCCAGGCGGAGATCTTCTCCAACGACATCGAGCCCAACTTGAAGCCCGGCGACGCGTTGTTCTTCGGTCACGGCCTCAACATTCACTTCAACCTGATCAAGCCGCCCGCCGACGTTACGGTCGCGATGGTCGCGCCGAAGGGACCCGGCCATCTGGTGCGCCGCCAATTCGTGGACGGCAAGGGTGTGCCCTGCCTGATCGCGGTCGACCAGGACCCGACCGGAAACGGTGAGGCGCTGGCGCTGTCCTACGCCAAGGCCATCGGCGGCACCCGTGCCGGCGTCATCAAGACGACGTTCAAAGACGAGACCGAGACCGACCTGTTCGGTGAACAGGCCGTATTGTGCGGCGGCACTGAGGAATTGGTGAAGGCCGGGTTCGACGTGATGGTCGAGGCGGGCTACCCGCCGGAAATGGCGTACTTCGAGGTGCTGCACGAACTGAAGCTGATCGTCGACCTGATGTATGAAGGCGGGATCGCGCGGATGAACTACTCGGTGTCCGACACCGCGGAATTCGGCGGCTACCTGTCGGGCCCGCGCGTCATCGACGCCAGCACCAAGGACCGGATGCGCGAGATCCTGCGCGAGATCCAGGACGGCACGTTCGTCAAGAAGCTGGTCGCCAACGTTGAGGGCGGCAACAAGGAACTCGAGCAGCTGCGCAAGGAGAATGCCGAGCATCCCATCGAGGTCACCGGCAAGAAGCTGCGCGACCTGATGAGCTGGGTGGACCGGCCCATCACCGAAACCGCGTAGTCGCTGTTTCGCCGAGCAGACGCAAAAGCCCCCAATTTGTCGGCGTAGTAGTGGGGGATTTTGCGTCTGCTGGCGCTAAGAGGTGAGGCGCCCCGCCACCTCAACCACCCTGCGCGCCAGGTGGTCTAAGGCGTTGACCGTGGGCTCGTCGAACTCGTGGATGTTGTCGTGAGTGGATACCAGGCTTGCGCCGTAGGGGTTGCCGTCCACGAATTTCAGCGGGTCGGTGTATCCCGGCGGCACGATGATGCCACCGAAATGCATCAGCGTGACGTACAGGGTGAGCAGGGTGGTCTCCTGACCGCCGTGCAGGGTGTTGCTCGACGTGAACGCCGCATACAATTTGTCTGCGAGTTTGCCCTCGGCCCACAGTCCGCCCAACGAGTCGAGGAAATTTCGCAATTGCGCTGCGACGCAGCCGAAACGGGTGGGTGAACCGAAAATCACCGCGTCGGCCCAGACGATGTCCTCACCGGTGGCCGCTGGAAGGTCCTTGGTCGCTTCGTAATTCGCCGTCCACGCGGGATTGTGGGCAAACGATGCGGGGTCGCGGGTCTCGGCGACGGGCCGGACCCGGACTTCGGCGCCGGCGGCCTCGGCCGCCGCGGCGATGCGCTGCGCCATCGTCGTTCCATGGCCGGTAGCTGAGTAGTAGATGACCGCAAGTTTCGTCATGGACTCAGCTTAGGCATGTCGGTGATGCCGAATTCGTGCCGCAGCAGGGTGCGTGCGGCGTAATAACCGGACATGCCGTGCACCCCGGGGCCGGGTGGAGTGGCCGCCGAACACAGGTACACCCCGGGAACCGGTGTGCGCCAAGGGTTAAGGCGTGGCGTGGGTCCGGCGATCGCACGCCACACGGAGTTGGCACCCACGGAGATATCGCCACCGACATAGTTAGCGTTGTGCTCGACCATTCGTGCGGCGGGCACGGAACGTGCTGCGACGACGACGTCGCGGAAGCCGGGTGCCAGCCGCTCGACGACCCGGGTCACCGTCTCGGTCGCATCGACCGTCGAGCCCGAAGGGACGTGGGCGTACGTCCAGAAGGGACGCCGGCCGGCGCCATCCACTCGGCCGGGATCGGCCAGGTGCGGGCTTGCGGCCAGCACCATCGGCCAGTCGGCGTGGCGCCCGGCCGCGACCTCTGCCTCGGCGCGCGCCATCTGCTCGCGGGTGCCGCCGAGGTGAAGCGTCGGGGCCTGGCTGAGCCGCGAATCCGGCCACGGGATCTCGTCGCTGAGCACGAAGTCGACTTTGGCAGCGCCGGAACCGAATCGATAGCGCCGCAATGCCTTAGCGTACCGATCTGGAAGGGCGTCGCGGTAGACGTGCAGCAGCGTCGTGGGCGCCGTATCGAACACCACGACACCGCCGGGCGGAGATGTAACCTCGACGCCCGCCGTCAGCTCACCGCCGTGTGCCCGCAGATCGTCGATCAACGCGTCGGCGATCACCTGGCTGCCGCCCACCGGGATGGGCCAGCCGACCGAATGGGCGAGGGTAGCCAGCATGAGCCCGGCACCCGCCGACACCAGTGACGGCAACCGTGAAATGGCATGGGCCGCAACGCCGGTGAACAGCGCCCGGGAATCTTCGCCCGCCAGCGATCGCCACGCGGGCGTACCCTGGGCCAGCATTCGCAACCCGAGATGCATGGCCGGCAGCAACGCGGCGGGCACCGAACGTTTGTCGCCAAGCATAAAGTCCACGACAGCAGCAAAATTCGTCACCAGCGGGCCGAGCAGCCGTCGCCAGGACGCACCGTCATCCAATTCGGTGCTGGTGCGGGCCAGGTCATGGTAGGCGATGGCCGCTGGCCGCCCCGGCAGCGGGTTGGCATACGCGATCTCCGGTACGGCCAGTGTCACACCGCGCGCCGGGAGGTTGAACTCGGCGAAAAACGGCGACGCCAGCGCCAGCGGATGCACCGCTGAACACACGTCGTGTAAGACGCCGGGAAATTCGACGTCGGCCGCGCTGCGCGCGCCGCCGCCAAAGGTCGGTTGTGCCTCGATGACGTTTACTTTCAGCCCGGCCCGGGCGCAGATGACGGCTGCAGCCAACCCGTTGGGCCCGCTGCCGACGACGGTCACATCCACCCCTTGATTACAGCGGATGGGCCAATGGCTGCGACCCGCGGCGCCCGGCTCGGCCCCGCTGCGCCCGGCTCCGCCGCGCTGGCGATCGCGATCGCCGCTACGCTGTCCGGGTGAACTTGCCTGTTGTATTAATCGCCGACAAACTTGCCCAATCGACGGTCGCTGCCCTGGGAGACCAGGTGGAGGTGCGCTGGGTAGACGGTCCGGACCGCGCGAAGCTGCTGGCCGCAGTGCCCGAGGCCGACGCGCTGCTGGTACGGTCGGCCACCACCGTGGACGCCGAAGTGCTGGCCGCGGCTCCCAAGCTGAAAATCGTGGCACGTGCCGGCGTCGGGCTGGACAACGTCGACGTAGACGCCGCCACCGCGCGCGGCGTACTGGTGGTCAACGCCCCGACGTCGAACATCCACAGCGCCGCCGAGCATGCCATTGCGCTGCTGCTGGCCGCGGCCCGGCAGATCCCGGCCGCCGATGCCACGCTGC
The DNA here is from genome assembly GCF_000157895.3 of Mycobacterium kansasii ATCC 12478. Classification (NCBI taxonomy): domain Bacteria; kingdom Bacillati; phylum Actinomycetota; class Actinomycetes; order Mycobacteriales; family Mycobacteriaceae; genus Mycobacterium; species Mycobacterium kansasii. The sequence continues at coordinate 5,179,538 of NC_022663.1, forward strand.
GCGTGCGCACCTGGAAGCGGTCCTCGTTCTCCGGCACCGAGATCTTCGGAAAGACCGTCGGCGTCGTCGGTTTGGGCCGCATCGGGCAGTTGGTCGCGCAGCGGGTCGCCGCGTTCGACGCCCACGTCGTCGCCTACGACCCGTACGTCTCACCCGCCCGCGCTGCGCAGCTCGGCATCGAATTGCTGCCCTTGGACGACCTGCTGGCCCGCGCCGACTTCATCTCGGTGCACCTGCCCAAGACGCCCGAGACCGCAGGTCTGATCGACAAAGAAGCACTGGCCAAGACCAAGCCCGGCGTCATCATCGTCAACGCCGCCCGCGGCGGCCTGGTGGACGAGGCGGCGCTGGCCGACGCTATCGGCGGGGGCCACGTGCGCGCTGCCGGTCTTGACGTGTTCGCCAGCGAACCGTGCACCGACAGCCCGTTGTTCGACCTGCCGCAGGTGGTCGTCACACCGCACCTGGGTGCGTCCACCGTGGAGGCCCAGGACCGGGCCGGGACCGACGTCGCCGAGAGCGTTCGACTGGCGCTGGCGGGGGAGTTCGTTCCCGACGCGGTCAACGTCGGCGCCGGAGTGGTCAGCGAAGAGGTGGCGCCCTGGCTGGACCTGGTGCGCAAGCTCGGAGTGCTGGCCGCCGCGCTGTCCGACGGCGCGCCGGTGTCGTTGTCGGTACAGGTTCGCGGTGAGCTTGCCTCCGAAGAGGTTGAGGTGCTGCGGCTTTCGGCGCTGCGCGGGCTGTTCTCGGCGGTGATCGACGAGCCGGTGACCTTTGTCAACGCCCCGGCGCTGGCCGCCGAGCGCGGGGTATCCGCCGAGATCACCAAGGCCTCCGAAAGCCCCAACCACCGCAGCGTCGTCGACGTTCGCGCAGTCGGCGCGGACGGCTCCGCCGTGAACGTCTCAGGCACGCTGTATGGCCCGCAACTGACCCAGAAGGTCGTGCAGATCAACGGTCGCCACTTCGACATGCGTGCCGAGGGGATCAACTTGATCGTCCACTACGTCGACCAGCCGGGAGCCCTGGGCAAGATCGGCACCTTGCTGGGCGCGGCCGGGGTGAACATCCATGCCGCTCAATTGTCCGAGGACGTCGAGGGCCCGCGCGCGACGATCCTGCTGCGGCTGGATCAGGCTGTGCCCGACGATGTCCGGTCGGCGATGGTGGCGGCAGTCGGCGCCAACAAAATCGAAGTGGTCGACCTGTCGTGAAGCGCGCCGGCGACGATGCAGTGGGGGGACGCCCCCACAAGTGGGAGGTACCCCCACCCGCTTGCGGGCGACGAAGCGATGAGGCGGGGACGCGCCCCCACAAGGGGGAGGTACCCCTACCCGCCGGCGGGGGAGAGCGGCGCCGATGAAGCTCGCGATCATCGCAGGCGACGGTATCGGTCCCGAGGTGGTGGCCGAAGCCGTCAAAGTCCTCGACGCGGTGCTGCCGGGCGTGCAGAAGACCGGCTACGACCTCGGCGCCAGTCGGTTCCACGCCACCGGCGAGCTATTGCCGGACACGGTGCTCGCCGAACTGCGCGAGCATGACGCCATCCTGCTCGGGGCGATCGGCGACCCGTCGGTGCCCAGCGGTGTCCTGGAGCGCGGCTTGTTGCTGCGACTGCGTTTCGAGCTGGACCACCACATAAACCTGCGGCCGGCCCGGCTCTACCCCGGAGTGAACAGCCCCCTGGCGGGAAATCCCGACATCGACTTCCTGGTGGTGCGCGAGGGAACCGAGGGGCCCTACACCGGTAACGGCGGCGCGATTCGGGTCGGCACGCCCAACGAGGTGGCCACCGAGGTCAGCGTGAACACCGCGTTCGGCGCGCGACGAGTGGTCGCCGACGCGTTCGAGCGGGCACGGCGGCGTCGTAAGCACCTGACCCTGGTGCACAAGACCAACGTCCTGACATTCGCCGGAAGCCTGTGGTGGCGGACAGTGCAGGAGATCGCCAAGAAGTATCCCGACGTCGAGGTGGCGTATCAGCACGTCGACGCCGCCACCATCCACATGATCACCGACCCCGGCCGCTTCGACGTCATCGTCACCGACAACCTGTTCGGCGACATCATCACCGACCTGGCAGCGGCGGTGTGCGGCGGAATCGGCTTGGCGGCCAGTGGAAATATCGACGCGACCCGGACCAACCCGTCGATGTTCGAGCCGGTGCATGGCAGCGCGCCCGATATCGCCGGTCAGGGCATCGCCGATCCGACCGCGGCGATCATGTCGGTGGCGCTGCTGCTTGCCCACGTCGGCGAGGACGACGCCGCCGGCCGAGTGGACCGGGCGGTCGAGAAGTTCCTGGCGACTCGGGGCAACCAACGGCTGACCACCACCGTCATCGGCGACCGGATTGTTGCTGCGCTCTAACAGGTCCGGACCCGCGCGCGAGTGTGCTGCGGCACTATCGGCCACGCCAGCAGCGGAAACAATCCGCACACCGCGAAGGCCAGGGGATAACCCGACGCCTCGATCACCTGGCCGAATACCGGCGGCCCAACTGCCGCGGTGAGCCGCTGGGTGGTGTTCTGCGCGCCCATCGCGCGCCCGCTCCAGAAGCGCCCGGCCACTTCGGGGATCGCGGTGAACGCCAAGCCGTTGTCGAGCACGGTGATCACCGACGCGACGACCATCAGCGCCACCGCCACAGTCGAGTGCAGGTGATCGGCCACCGCCAGCAACATCATCCCCAGTGCGGCGGCGACGGCAATCATCCGGATGGGCCGCATTCGCGAACCGAGGTGGTCCGACCACCTCCCGGCGGCGATGCGGCCAAGCGCGCCCAGCAGTTGGGAGACGCTCACCAACGTGCCGGCCGCCGCGATCGACCAGCCGTGGCTGTGGATCAGCCAGACCAGCATGAACGTCAAGACCACCGTCTGGGGGACCATGAGCAGGGCGGATGCCAGGTGGATTCGCCACAGCACCGCCGTGCCGCGATAGGGACTGGCCAACTCGCGGTGGTCGGCGACCGACCGCGCCGGCCGCGACGGGTCGCGCACCCACACCGCGCAAAGCAGTGCAGCCAGTGCGCACACCGTCGCCGGGAACAGCAGCGCCACCGAGATGGAGCGCTCCCCGAGCTCGGGAAGCACCACCGCGGCCGAGGCGATTCCGAGCGGCTGCGCGGTCTGGCGGATTCCCATCGCCAGGCCGCGCTGCTCGGCGGCAAACCAGCCGGTTACCAGCCGCCCGCTGGCGGTGTTGGCACTGGCCGCGGCCATGCCGCCGACGAACAGGGCAATGCCCTCGGCGAGCATCGACTGGGGCACCAGCGATGCCCCATAGGCGGCGGCCGCGGTCAGGGCCAAGCCCACGCTGAGCACGATCCGTTCGCCGACCAGGTCCAGCACATATCCCCAGCCGATCAGCGTGAAGACCATGCCGAAGCTGGGCATCGCCGACAGCAGGGCGGCTTCGGACAGGCTGATGCCGCGCACGTCGTTAAGTGCGGGAATCAGGAAGGCAATGCCGTTGATGAAGACGGTGGCGCACAACGTCGCGACGAGCGCGACAGCGAGCAGCGACCAACGCCGTGTCGATGTTATCTGCACCTAGTGGTACTTCTCGTTGCGGCACTTCGGCAAACCTCGCCGAGGCGCCGCCACCGGGCGATCACGTCGGTGGCGTCGGTGCTCGTCCGCGGCGGCCGGGCCTGGACGACCCGGGCGGGCCCGCCAGCCGAGGCCTGGTTGGCAACTCGCGGGCGCGAACGGCTTGTCGCCAGCGATGCCGGCGAACCGATTGCCGCCGCGCTCGGGTCTCCAAGCCGGGCGGCAACAGGCGAGTCGGCACCAACGGCACCGCCGCCAGCGGGAACAACCCGCACAGCGCCCAGGCCAGCGGATAGGCCGCCGTCGTGATCAGCGCACCGAACAGCGGGGGCCCTGCGGCCGCCATCAGGCGCTGCGTGGTGTTCTGGGTGCCCAGCGCCCGTCCACTCCAATAGGGTCCGGCGAACTCGGTGATTGCGGTTGCCTCCAACCCGTTGTCGAGTACCGCGATCACCGCGATCGCGATCATGAGTAACACGTCATATCGCGAACCGATGTTGTCGGTGAGCGCCAACAGGAACAGGGCCGACGCCGCGGCGATGGCGATAATGCGGACGGGCCGCATGCGTGAGCCGACGTAGTCCGACCAGCGGCCGACCGCGATACGCCCCAGCGCACCCAGCAGCTGCGAAACGGTCACCAAACCGCCGGCCGCCGCGACCGACCAACCGTGATGGTTCATCAGCCAGACCAACATGAACGTCACGGTCACCGTCTGCGGCATCATCAGCAGCGCCGACACCGCATGGATGCGCCACAACACCGACGACCCCCGATACGGACTGGCCAGCTCCTCGTCAGTGGCGACCTTCCGGGACTTGCGCGGCGCGTCGGCTACGCCGATCAGGCTGGCCACCGCAGCCACTGTGCACGCGACGGCGGGAAACATCAGCCCGGCATGGGCGCCTTGTTCGGCCAGCTCGGGTATGACCAGCGCGCCCAGCGCGATTCCCAGCGGCTGAGCGGTCTGGCGGATGCCCATCGCCAGTCCTCGTTGATGAGGCGGAAACCACCCCGATACCAACCGACCGCCGGCGCTGTTGCAGCTCGCGGCTGCCATGCCGCCCAGAAACAGGTAGACGCCCATCAGCGTCAGCGAGTGCACCGACGCGGCGGCATAGGCGGCTGCGGCGGTGAGAGCCGAGCCCACCGTCATCACAAGCCGCTCACCCACGCGGTCCAGGACGTAGCCCCACGCCACCAGCGTTACCACCATGCCCCAGCTGGGCATCGACGCCAACAGACCAGCTTGTGTCAGCGGGGTTCCGCGCGCGGCTTCCAGGCGGGGGATGAGGAAGGCAACGCCGTTGATGAAGAGAAATGAACTAGCCGTCACCAGCAGTGAGACGACCACGATCGACCAGCGTGCAAACAAGCTCAATTCGCCTGGGTCGCTCGGTTGGCGCGGCATTGGCTCATGCTCGCACAAGCACGCCAAGTGCGGGTCATCCGCGAGTTCGGTGCGCTACCCCGCTTTGTGTGCGGTGAGCAAGAAAGCCGACACCTTTACCCGGTTTCTTTCGTCGACCTCGTAGTCAGCCAACGAGACGCCCGGGATCCGAGATAGGACCTCTGCCAGGTGAACATGGATGAACGCCGGTCGGATCTCGTCGATCGCCCAATACCGTGAAACAGCTTCTCGCAATTCAGTTTCGGTAACGAGATTCGGAGGCGCCGCGGGAGCATCGGGCGGCAGCTCGATGTCGGCCGGGAGCGCGGTCGCGGTCGACGCCAGGACATAATAGGACGCGCCTGGCGCGGCGGCACGGTGCACCGAGCGGATGTAGTCGTCGCGCGAATCGACCGGAAGCGATTCGAACAGGGTGCTGTCGATGATTGTGTTGAACCGGCCGTCGTAGCCGTCAAGTGACGTGAGGTCATCCTGCACGAACGTGACAGTGCTGAGCCCTCGATCGGTGGCGGCTTGCTTGGCCTTGGCGATCGCAGTGCCAGACACGTCGACACCCATGACTGTGTGCCCGAGTGCGGCGAGCGCAAGCGACAGCTCGGCGACCCCACAACCGGCATCGAGTACTTCGCTGCGGATCTTGCCGGCCCGTATCAGTGCGGCGATTTCCGGTTGCGGTTCGCCAATGTTCCACGGCGGCGGTCCCCCGAAGACACCATGTTCGCGGTATGCGGCTTCCCAATCCATCAATTCGCCGTTCACGGCCCGAACCCTAGCCGAGAGGCGCAGCGCAGGAGGACGCCGACGGTCGTTCGCAGCCGGGCTTGCGCGCCAACAACGTTTGAGAGCTTCTCGTCGGGTGGTGCCCTTCTGATCCTCGCCCATGAGGCTCATCCGAACGCGCGTCGATTCGCCAGTCCTGGCGGCCCGTCCGGCCGATCGGCCTTTGTCGCATCGAAGGCTCGGCCGAGGACCCGAGGGGATGACCGTCCGGGAATCGCGGAACACCCGTTCGGTACACCGACCTTCACCGGCCGCTCCTGGCCGTTGGTCGACGTCCGGCTGCGCGGAAAGGTCGCCGGCCCGCACGTCCTACCCGGGTGTTAATCACGGGCTTGAACTGGTTTCCGTGGAAGTCGGCCGAGGGAATGTTCGGCTTCGCGGTCTTCCGCATCGGGCGGGCGCAAGCCGACGGGCACCAAGGGTGCCGCGGCCAGTGGGAACAGCCCACACAATGCGAACGCCAATGGATATCCGCCGACCGTGATCATCGCTCCGAATGCCGGCGGGCCAGCCAAAGTCATCAGCCGCTGGGTCGTGTTCTGAACGCCAAGCGCGCGCCCACTCCAGAATTGTCCGGCGAATTCGGTGATCGCAGTGGCCTCGAGCCCGTTGTCCATCACCGTGACCACCGAGACCATGACCATGAACGCCACCGCGAGCGGTGAATCGAGCTGATTGGCCAAAGACAGCATCAGCAACGTGACGCTGGTGGCGAGCGCGACGATGCGGACCGGGCGCATGCGCGATCCCACACCATCGGACCAGCGGCCGGCCGCAATGCGGGACAGCGCACCGAGTAGTTGAGTGATGGTCACCAGTGCGCCGGCAGCTCGCACCGACCACCCGTGGTTGCCGGTCAACCACACCAGCATGAAGGTCACGGTCATCGACTGGGGCATCACCATGAGTGCCGACACCATGTGGATCCGCCACAGCACGGCGTTGCCGCGATAGGGGTTGACGAGTTCGGTTCCGCTGGCCGTCGGCGGCGTCCTGCGCGGCGGGTCGTGTGCGATCAGCGCGCCGACGACGGCCGACACCGCGCACGCCGAGGCCGGAAACAGCAGTCCCAAGCTTGGACGGTGCTCAGCGAGCCGCGGAATCACCAAGGCGCCCATGGCAATTCCCAACGGCTGCGCGGTCTGGCGAACTCCCATGGCCAGGCCCCGCTGATGCGCCGGAAACCAACCCGCGACCAGGCGGCCGCAGGCTGGATTGCAGCTGGCCGCCGCCATCCCGCCCAAGAACAACAGTGCTCCCATGGCAACCAGCGAATTGACCGACGCCGCGGCAAAGGCGCTGACCGCGGTCAGCGCGGAGCCGGTCGCGAGCACCGTACGTTCTCCGATGCGGTCCGCCACATAACCCCAGGCGATCAGGGTGACCACCATGCCCAGGCTCGGCATTGCCGACAGCAAACCCGCCTCGGCCAACGCGGTTCCGCGCGCAGCTTCCAGTGCGGGAATCATGAACGGGACGGCGTTGATAAAGGAGAACGCACTGGCGGTTACCGTCAGCGCAATCGCGACCATCGACCAGCGCAGCGCCGCGCTGACCGGCTCCGTGGCCATCAAGCCATGCTCGCACAGATGTCATTGGTTGTATGCCTGCTGTTGTCGAGCAATTTCCCGGGGATTCATGGGCTTGTGTAGACCAGCGGTCAAACCGGCCCGGGTGCACACGGCCCGCTGCGCCAGGCTCGCGACCGTCTGGGTCCGATGACGAGGGCCCGCAGCGCCCGGCTGCGCCGGGCTCGCGACCGTCTGGGTCCGATGACGACGGCCCGCAGCGCCCGGCTGCGCCGGGCTCGCGACCGTCTGGGTCCGATGACGACGGCCCGCAGCGCCCGGCTGCGCCGGGCTCGCGACCGTCTGGGTCCGATGACGACGGCCCGCAGCGCCCGGCTGCGCCGGGCTCGCGACCGTCTGGGTCCGATGACGACGGCCCGCAGCGCCCGGCTGCGCCGGGCTCGCGACCGTCTGGGTCCGATGACGACGGCCCGCAGCGCCCGGCTGCGCCGGGCTCGCGACCGTCTGGGTCCGATGACGACGGCCCGCAGCGCCCGGCTGCGCCGGGCTCGCGACCGTCTGGGTCCGATGACGACGGCCCGCAGCGCCCGGCTGCGCCGGGCTCGCGACCGTCGTTAGGCTCATCCGAATGCGCCTTGGTCGAATCGCCAGTCCTGACGGCCCATCCGGCCGATCGGCCTTCGTCAGCATCGAAGGCTCACTGGACGACCCCGGGGGGATGACGGTCCGGGAAATCGCGGAACACCCGTTCGGTACGCCGACCTTCACCGGCCGCTCCTGGCCGTTGGCCGACGTCCGGCTGCTGGCTCCGATACTTGCCAGCAAGGTGGTGTGCGTCGGCAAGAATTACGCCGACCACATCGCGGAAATGGGCGGCCAAACCGGCCCCGCTCAGGCCGACCCGGTCATATTCCTCAAACCCAACACCGCAATCATCGGTCCCAATGTGCCGATTCGGTTGCCCGCCAACGCATCCCCGGTTCACTTCGAGGGTGAGCTGGCAGTAGTAATCGGCCGGCCCTGCAAGGACGTCCCAGCCGCCCAGGCGGCCGACAACATCCTCGGCTACACCGTCGCCAACGACGTATCCGCACGCGATCAGCAACAGTCCGACGGCCAATGGACCCGGGCCAAAGGCCACGACACATTTTGTCCGGTCGGCCCGTGGATCGTCACCGACCTGGATCCGCTCGACCCCACCGACCTCGAACTGCGCACCGAAGTCAACGGCGAAGTCAAACAGCATGCCCGCACGTCGCTGATGATCCACGACACCGGCGCCATCGTGGAGTGGATCTCGGCGGTCATGACGTTGCTGCCCGGAGACCTCATTCTCACCGGAACACCGGCCGGAGTAGGTCCCATCGAAGACGGTGACACCGTCTCCATCACCGTGGAAGGCATCGGCACCCTTACCAATCCCATAGTGCGAAAAGGAAAGTCGTGACTGCAGCTGCTCCTGAAGAAGAGGCAACCCGCGTTCGGGTCCGATTCTGCCCGTCGCCCACTGGTATTCCCCACGTCGGCATGGTCCGCACCGCACTGTTCAACTGGGCCTATGCCCGTCACACGGGCGGCACCTTCGTCTTCCGCATCGAAGACACCGACGCCCAGCGCGACAGCGAGGAAAGCTATCTGGCACTGCTAGACGCGTTGCGCTGGCTAGGCCTGAACTGGGACGAGGGGCCCGAGGTCGGCGGACCCTACGGCCCATACCGCCAGTCACAGCGCAGGGAGATCTACCGCGATGTCATCGCCCAGCTGCTCGTGGCAGACGAGGCCTACTACGCCTTTTCGACGCCCGAAGAGGTCGAGGCCCGCCATATCGCCGCCGGCCGCAACCCCAAGTTGGGCTACGACAATTTCGACCGTCACCTGACCGATTCCCAGCGCGCGGCATATCTGGCGGAGGGTCGTCAGCCGGTGGTGCGACTGCGGATGCCCGACACCGACCTCAGCTGGAGCGACTTGGTCCGCGGGCCCACCACATTCGCGGCCGGCTCGGTGCCTGATTTCGCGTTGACCCGCGCCAACGGAGATCCGCTGTACACCTTGGTTAACCCGTGCGATGACGCGTTGATGAAGATCACGCACGTGCTGCGCGGCGAGGACCTGCTGCCGTCGACGCCGCGACAGCTCGCGCTGTACCAATCCCTGATCCGGGTCGGGATAGCCGAACGCGTTCCGGAGTTCGCCCATCTGCCAACGGTATTGGGGGAGGGCACCAAGAAGCTCTCGAAACGCGACCCGCAGTCGAACCTGTTCGCGCACCGCGACCGCGGCTTCATTCCCGAGGGGTTGTTGAATTACCTTGCGCTGCTCGGCTGGTCGATCGCCGACGACCGCGATCTGTTCAGCCTCGACGAGATGGTGGCGGCGTTCGACGTGGCCGACGTGAACTCGAATCCGGCGCGGTTCGACCAGAAGAAAGCCGACGCCCTCAACGCCGAGCACATCCGGATGCTCGATGTCGAAGACTTCACCCGCCGGCTCCGCGATTACCTTGACGTGCACGGCCATCGCATCGAGTTGGACGACGCAGCGTTCGCCACTGCCGCCGAGTTGGTGCAGACCCGCATCGTGGTGCTCGGCGATGCTTGGGATCTGCTGAAGTTCCTCAGCGACGACCAGTATGCAATCGACCCCAAAGCCGCGGCCAAGGAACTGGGTCCTGACGCGGCTCCGGTTCTCGACGCGGCCGTGGCCGCGCTCCAAGGGGTGTCCGACTGGATCGCCGCCCACATCGAGGAGGTGCTCAAGGCTGCGCTGATCGAAGGCCTGGAGCTCAAACCCCGCAAGGCTTTCGGACCGATCCGAGTGGCCGCCACCGGGACCACGGTCAGCCCGCCGCTGTTCGAGTCGCTGGAGTTGCTCGGCCGCGACCGCAGCCTGGCGCGGCTCACTTCAGCTCGCGATTCGGTCACCAAGTAGTGGGGTGGCGCAGAATAGAACCCGGGCGTGCGACTGGCCGGCCTAGTTTTTGGTAGTCTGCACGTCGGCTTACAACGGCTGGCAGCAGCGGTCCCCGGAGACCTGGCTATGGTTCCCAGAACCCGCTCTGACCAGCGGTTTTAGGTGGCAGATGGGGTATGGTGTAATTGGCAACACAGCTGATTCTGGTTCAGCCATTCTAGGTTCGAGTCCTGGTACCCCAGCAAAGGCCGACTGACGCCAAGCGGATGCGGAGTGATTAGGTGGGCTTACCGCGGTGAGCTATGCTGACAGCTCGGATCGGTTCTGGCCCCGTCGTCTAGCGGCCTAGGACGCCGCCCTCTCACGGCGGTAGCGTGGGTTCGAATCCCATCGGGGCTACAAAATCAGTGACCGGTCCCCAGCACGGCCGGTGCGGTTGAACCGCCCACGGGCATGTGTGGCAGTCCCAGCTTGCGGTGGTCCCACGAGCGGGTGCGGCAACTGACGATGCGGACGCCGACGCGCTTGTTCATCATCTGGTCGACCATGGGCCTTAGTTCGTCACTGTAGGGCCCGGTGTAGCGCTCCCACACGCTGACTCCGACGCGGAACAACGCGTCGGGCTCGTCGATGATCTCCGCGACGCCCTCGAAGGACACCCCGCGCAGCGTGTCATAGGTGTTGCCGTCCTCGAGCAGGAAGCTCACCCGAGGATCCCGCTTGAGGTTGACGGCCTTCTGCGACTTTGCCTTGGTTTCCAGCCAGATTTCGCCGTCGACCACCGCGTACCACATGGCCGTCAGGTGTGGCTGGCCATCCGGCCCGATGGTGGCCAGCGTGCCGGTGCGGCTCTTGTTGACGAAGTCGGCGATTTCTTCCTCGGTCATGACGATCTGCGCGCGCTGGTTGCTTCCCATGGCGTCAGTGTGTCAGGTGGTCGTGACGCCCGCGCCGCGGCGTCAGCCGGCCGGGCGGGGCGTCCCGGGGTAAGGCCACTAGAGCCGGCCAGTGATCTCCTCGGCCGCCGCCACCAGGTCGGCGGCCCAACGCGCACCCGGGCGCCGCCCCATCCGGTCGACGGGGCCGGAAACCGAGATCGCAGCGACCACAACGCCGCGGCGATCGCGCACCGGCGCCGAAACGCTTGCCACCCCAGGTTCCCGTTCGGCCACGCTTTGCGCCCAACCCCGCCGGCGCACTTCGGCCAGCACCCGTTCGCCAAATTTCGCATTCGGCAACACCGCCTGTTGGATCGCCGCGTCACTGTAGGCCAGCAGTACCTTGGCCCCCGAGCCGGCCGTCATCGGCAATCTCGCTCCAACCGGAACCGTATCGCGAAGGCCCGCAGCCGGTTCCAGCGCAGCCACGCAGACCCGCGTAGTGCCCTCGCGGCGATACAACTGCACGCTCTCGCCGGTGGTCTCCCGCAATTTCGGCAGCACCGCGTTGCTTGCGGCGAGCAGCGAATCGTTGACGTGGGCCGCGAGTTCGGATACCGCGGGACCAAGACGCCACCGGCCTTCCTCGTCGCGTCCCAGCAGGCGATGCACCTCGAGGGCGGCTGCCAGCCGATATGCGGTGGCCCTCGGCAGGCCGGTTCGGTCACAGAGTTCGGCCAGTCCGCACGGAGATTCCGCGATCGCGTGCAGCAGACCCACGGCTTTGTCGAGCACGCCGATGCCGCTATGCTGTCTCACATAAAGATACTAGCGTCTCATATTCTGAGAACAAAGTCCGGTGGTTCAGTGAGCCGCTATTGAGTGAATCGAGGCAATCCGAGATGGCAGGTCAGACTCGCAGGCCCCGCACGTTGGCGGAGAAGGTTTGGGACGACCACATTGTGGTGTCCGGTGGCGCCTCTGGACAAGGAGACGGGCCCGACTTGATCTACATCGATCTGCATCTGGTGCACGAGGTCACCAGCCCGCAGGCGTTCGACGGTTTACGACTGGCCGGCCGCCGAGTGCGGCGTCCCGACCTGACCATTGCCACCGAGGACCACAACGTGCCCACCGTCGATATCGACAAGCCGATCGCCGACCCGGTATCCCGCACCCAGGTGGAGACGTTGCGGCGCAACTGCGCCGAATTCGGTATCCGGCTGCATCCGATGGGCGACATCGAGCAGGGCATCGTGCACGTCGTAGGACCGCAATTGGGCCTCACCCAACCGGGAATGACGATCGTCTGCGGCGATAGTCACACCTCGACCCACGGCGCATTCGGCGCATTGGCAATGGGTATCGGCACATCCGAAGTCGAGCATGTGCTGGCCACCCAGACACTCCCGCTGCGGCCGTTCAAGACCATGGCGGTCAATGTCGAAGGGCAACTGCCGCCGGGCGTATCGGCCAAGGACATCATCCTCGCGCTGATCGCCAAGATCGGTACCGGCGGCGGACAGGGTCATGTCATCGAATACCGAGGCGCCGCCATCGAATCGCTGTCCATGGAAGCTCGCATGACGATCTGCAACATGAGCATCGAAGCCGGTGCCCGGGCCGGCATGGTGGCACCGGACGAAACCACCTACGAGTTCTTGCGCGGCCGTCCGCACGCGCCAACCGGTGACCGGTGGGACGCCGCTTTCGCCTATTGGCAACAATTGCGGACCGACCCCGGCGCCGTCTTCGACACCGAGGTGTACCTCGACGCCACCTCATTGAGCCCCTATGTCACCTGGGGAACCAACCCGGGACAAGGAGTGCCGCTGGTCGGCGCGGTGCCCGATCCGGAGCTGATGACCGACGACGCCGAGCGCCAGGCTGCCGAGAAAGCGTTGGCCTATATGGACCTTCGGCCCGGAACGGCAATGCGCGACATCGCCGTCGACGCCGTGTTCGTCGGGTCGTGCACCAACGGCCGCATTGAAGACCTGCGGGTGGTGGCCGACGTCTTGCGCGGCCGCAAGGTGGCGTCGGGCGTGCGGATGCTCATCGTTCCGGGGTCCATGCGGGTTCGCGCGCAGGCCGAAGCAGAAGGCCTGGGTGAGATCTTCACCGCCGCAGGCGCCGAATGGCGGCAGGCGGGGTGCTCGATGTGCCTGGGGATGAATCCCGATCAGCTCGCTCCCGGGGAGCGCTGCGCCGCGACGTCCAATCGCAACTTCGAAGGGCGACAGGGAAAGGGGGGCCGTACGCATCTGGTTTCACCGGCCGTTGCCGCCGCGACTGCTGTTCGCGGCACCCTTTCCGCGCCGGCTGATTTGAATTGAACTCGACGGGTTAGGGGAAGAACATGGAAGCCTTTCACACTCACACCGGCGTTGGTGTGCCGCTACGACGGTCCAATGTCGATACCGACCAGATAATCCCGGCGGTCTTCCTGAAGCGCGTCACCCGAACCGGTTTCGAGGACGGCTTGTTCGCGAGTTGGCGCTCGGATCCATCGTTCGTGCTGAACCTCAGTCCCTTTGACCGCGGCTCGGTCTTGGTCGCCGGGCCGGACTTCGGCACGGGATCCTCGCGAGAGCATGCGGTCTGGGCGCTCATGGACTTCGGGTTCCGGGTGGTTATCTCATCTCGATTCGGTGACATTTTCCGCGGGAACGCCGGCAAGGCGGGGCTGCTGGCGGCCGAAGTCGACCAAGACGGCGTCGAACTTCTCTGGAAGCTCATCGAGCAGAGTCCCGGGTTGGAAATCACTGTCAATCTTCAAGATCGAAATATCACCGCCGGAACAGTGGTGCTGCCGTTCAAGATTGACGACCACACCGCGTGGCGACTGCTCGAAGGCCTTGACGATATAGCCCTTACGCTGCGAAAACTCGACGAAATCGAGTCTTATGAACAGGCTTACCCGGCCTGGAAACCACGCACTCTGCCGGCCTTGTGAACCGTCGATCGACGCGGAATTTGGGCTCCCGCGAGCTTCTGTAGGGCTTGCAAGCCGGGTTCATTTCGAGGCGGCGCCACCGGTCAAGGGCGGCAATCGGATTGCGAAAATTGCCGTTCCCGGGTCCCGAAATTGCGCGTGGCTCTTGGCAATTTGCCAGGTGAGGGTTTACCGTGTCCACTAGTCGGTTCCATTAACGAGGACCACTAGCTTCGGAGGGTTGGATGAACAAAGCAGAGCTCATTGACGTGCTCACACAGAAATTGGGCTCGGACCGTCGCCAGGCGACAGCCGCCGTCGAGAATGTTGTCGACACCATTGTGCGCGCCGTGCACAAGGGCGACAGCGTCACCATTACCGGATTCGGTGTGTTCGAACAGCGTCGCCGCGCGGCCCGCGTGGCTCGCAATCCCCGCACCGGCGAGACGGTGAAGGTGAAGCCGACTTCGGTCCCGGCATTCCGGCCCGGCGCGCAATTCAAAGCGGTTGTGGCTGGCGCACAAAAGCTCCCGGCGGAAGGTCCCGCCGTGAAGCGCGGTGTGGGGACAAGTGCCGCCAAGAAGGCGGCGAAGAAAGCGCCTGCCCGCAAGGCTGCGACCAAGGCGCCCGCCAAGAAGGCTGCGACCAAGGCGCCCGCCAAGAAGGCTGCGACCAAGGCGCCCGCCAAGACGGCGGCCAAGGCACCGGCGAAGAAGGCGGCGACCAAGGCAACGAAGGCGCCCGCCAAGGCAACCAAGACGACGGCGAAGAAGGCTGCCGCCAAGGCGCCGGTGCGCAAGGCGGCCACCAAGGCGCCGGCGAAGAAGGCCGCGGCGAAGCGGCCGGCCACCAAGGCACCGGCCAAGAAGGCGACGAGCACCAGGCGCGGTCGCAAGTAAGTCAGTACACCGCCGATACCCTTTGGGTGGCAGCGATGCCGCCCAAAGGGTATCTATGCGTTAGGCCCGCACGTTGGCGGCCAGCGCGCCGCCGATGTGGTCGGCCGCAATCAGCCGCCCGCCGGAAAGTGACAGCACCCAGGTGCTGCCCTTGTGGTTGCGGGACTTGTCCGGGCGCACGCCGTCGCGCTCGCACCACCAGGCGATGAGATCCGGAATTACCCTGCCCTGCGTGCAGATCACCGGCGTGCCCGGCTGTGCGGCGATCCGCAGCACCCGATGGCGGCCCCGTTTGGGGTTCTTGGCGTAGGCCTCCTCGGTGAGGGCGCGTTCGTTGTGGATGATCACGCCCAGTTCTTCGGCGAGCGGCTGCACCGTCTGATGGCAGCGCAACCTGTCGGCCGCGTACACCGAAGTGGCGCCGAAGGCCAGTAACTGCCCGACGAGCGCCTCGGCCTGCGCCCGTCCCTTCTTGTCCAGCGGTCGCCTGGTGTCGTCGCCGGAGAAGCGGGACTTGCTGCCGGCGGTACCGTGCCGGACCACCAGCACCGTCTTGGTGTTGGCCGGCTGTTTGGCGAACCGGCGCAAGACCTTTCGATCTTGTGCATAGTCGAGTCGCTGCATGGCGTCGGCGATCGGCAGCCAGACCAGATCGTCGACTTCGCTACCGGGAACGAATTCCCCGCCGATGCGCCGCGCAGTCCAGTAGTAGACCTTCTTGACACCTTGATCGATCGGGTAGCTTGTCATGATCAGACGCCGGCCAAGGTGCACCTGCTGACCGGTCTCCTCGAACACCTCGCGCACCGCCGCCACCGCTGTCGTTTCCCCGGGATCCACCTTGCCCTTGGGTAGTGACCAGTCGTCGTATCGCGGGCGGTGAATCACCGCAATCTCGACTGCTCCCTTGGCCTTTCCCGGACGCCACAACACCGCGCCGGCGGCGTACACGATCCTGCCCTCCGAGCAGCGGCGGACGGACGTGCTTGGGATCGACACGTTAACTCCTGCAGGTCAATTCGGCCTGGGCCGCTCGCGGTCGTGGATGTGGCACAAATCAGCGGGAGTTCCCCGGTGTCAGGGACTGCGGTGCCGCTCCATCAGTGATACCTGGTGGTCGCGCACATTGTGGCCGTCGTGGGGCGCCGCCGTCCATTGTCCGTCCGGGCCCAGCTCCCAACAGCGGGTCGACGGGTCCAGCGCGGACTCGAACAGATCATCCAGCTGCGCAGTCAGTCTCGGGTCCTTGACCTGAGCCATCACCTCAACGCGCCGGTCGAGATTGCGGTGCATCATGTCGGCGCTGCCGATCCAGAACTCGTCGATGGCACGAAAATGCAGGATCCGCGAGTGTTCCAGGAAGCGGCCGAGAATGGATCGTGCGGTGATGTTTTCCGAGAAGCCTTCCACGCCGGGGCGTAACGCGCAGATGCCACGCACTACGACCTCGGTGGGCACGCCCGCCTGTGACGCGCGGTAGAGCGCGTCGATGACCTGTTCGTCGACCAGGGCGTTCATCTTGAGCCGGATCCGGCCGTTACCGTTTTCCCGGTGTGCGGCCACCTCCCGCTCGACGCGGTCGATGATGCCGGTGCGAATTCCGTGCGGAGCCACCAGCAGGTTGCGGTAGGACACCTTGCGTGAGTAACCGGTCAGCGAATTGAACAAGTCGGTCAGGTCGGCTCCGATATCGGGCGCGGCCGTGAGCAGGCCGACGTCCTCGTACAGCCGGGCGGTCTTGCTGTTGTAATTGCCAGTCCCGACATGGCAATACCGCCGGATCAACGGGCCCTCGCGGCGAACGACGAGTGCGGTCTTGCAGTGCGTCTTGAGTCCGACGATGCCGTAGGCCACGTGTACGCCCGCCTGCTCGAGTTGTCGTGCCCACCGAATATTGGCCTGCTCGTCGAAGCGGGCCTTGATCTCGACCAGCGCGACCACCTGCTTGCCCGCTTCGGCCGCGTCGATCAAGGCCCGGACAATCGGCGAATCCCCGGAGGTGCGGTACAGGGTCTGCTTGATCGCCAGGACGTCGGGATCGGCGGCGGCCTGCTCGATGAACCGCTGCACGCTGGTGGAGAACGAATCATAGGGATGGTGCACCAGCACGTCGCCCTCGCGCAGCGTCGCGAAGATGCTCTTGGGTGTCTCCCGCTCGGCAAAGGCGGGATGGGTGGCCGGCACGAACGTCCGGTCTTTGAGCGCCGGCCGGTCCAGGCCGTAGATCTGCCACAGCGACGACAGGTCCAGCAGCCCCGGCACCTCGATCACGTCACCGGGATGGACATCGAGTTCGCGCAGCAGCAACTCCAGCATGCCTTCGGTCATGTCGTCGGCGACTTCCAGCCGCACCGGCGATCCGAACCGCCGGCGGGCCAGTTCCCGTTCGAGCGCCTGCAGCAGATCTTCGTCGCGGTCCTCTTCGACTTCGAAGTCGGCGTTGCGGGTGATGCGGAACGCGTGATGTTCGACGATTTCCATTCCCGGAAACAGCACCGGCAGGAAGGCCGCGATGAGCTCTTCCACCGGCAGAAACCGGTGGACGGTTTGTCCTTCGGTCCCGTCGGTATCGCTGTGGCCGACCAGCTCGACGAAGCGGTCGACGTTGTCGGGGACCTTGACCCGGGCGAAGTGCTGACCGCCGTCGTCGGGCTGGCGCACCGTGACTGCCAGGTTCAGGCTGAGCCCGCTGACGAACGGGAACGGGTGCGCGGGATCCACGGCCAGCGGGGTCAGGACGGGGAAGACCTGCTCGTTGAAGTAGATCGATAATTGCTCGCGCTCAGTCTCATTCAGATCGGCCCAGGTGATGATGTAGATACCCTCTTCGCCGAGCGCCGGTAGCACCGAATCGAGGAACACCCGCGCGTGCCGGCCGGCGATCTGCTGGGTCTGCTCGCCGATGCGGCCCAGCTGCTCACGCGGTGTCAGACCGTCGGCGGAACGCACCGAAAGCCCCATTTCGTCGCGGCGTTTGAGACCGGCCACCCGAACCATGTAGAACTCGTCGAGGTTGGACGCGAAGATCGCCAGGAACTTGGCTCGCTCCAGCAACGGCATGGAGTTGTCGGCGGCAAGCGCCAGCACCCGAGCATTGAAATCCAGCCAGCTCAGTTCGCGGTTGAGGTAGCGGCCTTCGGGCAGCTGGTCGCTGATCGCCGCGGGTGTCGCAGCCGGGGGTGCCGTCAGTGCCGAGTCGCCTTGATGCCATGCATCTTCGTCTGGCTGCGCCTCCGTGACTGGACTGGTTTCGGTTTCGGTCACCCAGCGATCATTGCTTATCACCCGGTGACGTTGCCAGCATCCAGGCGACATCAATCTGACGTTGGTGTGCCGTTCACCTTCGGACGGGCCCGCAACACCGGCTACCGGTGACCGATGGCTCGCGCGGTCGCCGGCCCGACGCCCAGGCGGCGCGCGGCCGCCAAGTCCGCGGGCGTGTCGACATCGCACCGCAGGCCGGGCCAGGCTCCGGTGAGCTCGACCGCACCCGAACGGCGGTGCCGCGCGGACGAATCCGCCCCGAACTGCGGGTCGAGTGCGGCGCCGAAGGCACACAGCGCGGCCGTTCCGGTTCCGCACCGGTCGGCGACGAAGCTGCGCTGGTGCTGACGTGCCGCAGCGATCGCCTCGGCAAGCTCCTGCGGCTGTAGTGCCGGCAAATCACCTTGCAGCACAACAAGATTCGCTAACGATCCGGCCATCGTACGTTCGGCGACGGCGATGGCGTTGTTGAGCGGGTCGGCATCGTCTTGCGGCGTCGGGTCGGCCAGCACCGCGGCGCCGAGCCCCGCTGCCGCAGCCGCAGCCGCCTCGTCGGGCGTGATGACGGTGATCGAGTGCAATGCGCGCACGCGGACGGCCGCGGTCAACGTGTCGACCAGCATTGCCAGTACCACATTTTCCCGCGTCCGCGCCGAGAACACCGGGGCCAGCCGGGTCTTGGCGGCCGCCAACCGCTTGACGGCGATGATCAAGCCGACATCACCGCTACCGTCGGCCAGTGTGCCGCTCATGGAGGTCATCCTGCCAGCGCCGGTTTCCGGGTGAACGGTGAGCGTCGGGCTGGACATGGCGGTGGCCGGCTGGCGGGTCTACTGTGTAGCGGCTGCAGCTGCCATAACGGACAAAAAGGGGGTGTGCGGATGGCCGGCACGGGAACCGTTGCGGTGATGGGGGCCGGCGCGTGGGGCACCGCGCTGGCCAAGGTGCTGGCCGACGCCGGTGGCGAGGTCATCCTGTGGGCCCGACGAGCCGACGTCGCCGAGCAGATCAACAGCACCCGATACAACCCCGACTATCTGCCCGGCACGTTGCTGCCGCCCGGTATCCGCGCCACCCCCGAGGCCGAGGAGGCGCTCAGCGGCGCAGCCACGGTCCTGCTGGGCGTTCCGGCGCAGATGCTGCGCGCCAATCTGGAGCGGTGGGCCGGCTTGTTGCCCGAGGACGCGACCCTGGTCAGTTTGGCCAAGGGCATCGAACTCGGCACCCTGATGCGGATGAGCCAGGTGATCACCTCGGTGACCGGAGTAGACCCGGCACACGTCGCGGTGATCTCCGGGCCCAACCTGGCCAGTGAGATCGCTGAGTGTCAGCCGGCGGCCACCGTCGTCGCATGCAGCGACTCCGGCCGGGCGGTCGCCCTGCAGCGTGCGCTGAACAGCGGCTACTTCCGCCCGTACACCAACAGCGATGTCATCGGCACCGAGATCGGTGGCGCCTGCAAGAACGTGATTGCGCTGGCGTGCGGGATGGCCGTCGGCGTCGGGTTGGGCGAAAACACCGCGGCGGCCATCATCACCCGCGGGCTTGCCGAAATCATGCGGCTCGGGATCGCGCTGGGCGCCAAGGGCGCGACACTGGCCGGGCTGGCCGGGGTGGGGGACCTGGTGGCCACCTGCACCTCACCGCATTCCCGTAACCGGTCGTTCGGCGAGCGACTGGGCCGGGGCGAGACCATGCAATCGGCGTTGCAGCACCGCGACGGCCACGTCGTCGAGGGGGTCACGTCGTGTGAGGCGGTGCTCGCGCTGGCGTCCAGCTACGACGTCGAGATGCCGCTGACCGACGCCGTGCACCGGGTCTGTCATAAGGGGCTGTCGGTGAACGAGGCGATAGCGCTGTTGCTGGGTCGCAGCACCAAACCCGAGTAAGCGCCCGGGCCACTCGCCGCTGAACATCGTCGAACCTGTAACTACGCAGGCCCCTACTCGAACTTCCGCTGCGAAGTTACAGGCTCGGTGCATCGTCATCGAGCAAGCGCACGGACGGGCGGAGGGCGGGAGCCGGGTGTCGTCGCGTCCCACCCGGTAGCCTCTCCAGGTTGTGAGTGCCAGCGACCGGCGTGCCCGGGTTGCCGTCGTGTTCGGCGGCCGCAGCAACGAGCACGCCATTTCCTGCGTGTCGGCGGGCAGCATCCTGCGCAACCTCGACCCGCAGCGGTTCGAGGTGATCGCGATCGGCATCACGCCACAAGGCTCGTGGGTACTCACCGACGGCAACCCCGACGCCCTGGCCATCACCAACCGGCAACTACCCGCGGTCAGCTCCGAATCGGGCACCTTGCTGGCGTTGCCCGCCGACCCGCAGTGGGGCGGCCGACTGGTGTCGTTGCCCCCGGGTGCCGGTGAGGTGTTGGCCTCCGTCGACGTGGTGTTCCCGGTGCTGCACGGCCCCTACGGGGAGGACGGCACCATCCAGGGACTGCTCGAGCTTGCCGGTGTGCCCTACGTCGGTGCCGGTGTGCTGGCCAGTGCCGCGGGCATGGACAAGGAATTCACCAAAAAGCTGCTGACCGCGGACGGGCTTCCGGTCGGGCCGCACGCGGTGCTGCGTCCGTCGCGGCCGGCGTTGAGTCTCGACGAATGCGAGCGGCTGGGGCTGCCGGCGTACGTCAAACCCGCGCGCGGCGGCTCGTCGATCGGTGTCAGCCGGGTGTCGAGCTGGGATGAGTTGCCCGCCGCGGTCGCCGAGGCGCGCCGGCACGATCCGAAGGTGATCGTCGAGGCCGCCGTCAACGGCCGTGAGCTGGAATGCGGTGTGCTCGAATTCCCGGACGGCACGGTGCAAGCCAGCACGCTGGGGGAGATCCGGGTGGCCGGGGTGCGCGGACGCGAGGATGCCTTCTACGACTTCGCGACCAAATACCTCGACGACGCAGCCGAGCTGGATGTGCCCGCCAAGGTCGACGACGACGTCGCCGACGCGGTGCGGGACCTGGCGATCCGGGCGTTTCACGCCATCGACTGCCAGGGCCTGGCCCGGGTGGACTTCTTCCTCACCGAGGAGGGCCCGGTGATCAACGAAATCAACACCATGCCGGGGTTTACCACGATCTCGATGTACCCCCGGATGTGGGCGGCCAGCGGCGTCGACTATCCCACGCTGCTGGCGACCATGGTGGAGACGGCACTGGCCCGGGGAGTGGGCCTGCGCTAACCGGTCGGCGCCGGGTCGATCGGCACCGCCGCAATGGTGCGGTCGATGACCTCGGACAACTCCTGGATGGGCGTCGGCCCCGACCCCGCCGGCAGCGTCAGCGCGACGTATACCGGTCGGTCGACCGTGTACCAGGTGGACCTGGCCTCCGATGGGGTTTCGTCGGTAACCCGGAACCACTGCACCCGGTCGACGATCTGGATCGGCGCGCCCACGACGAAGTCGGCCGGGCGGTCGAGGCCGCAACGCATGATGACCGGCTCGCGGCCCGGCCCGAAGCTCCAGGCGCTCGCGCCTTCCGGGGCCGGTTGCGCAATCGTCACTCGCTGATAGTCACCCAGGTGCTGCGGCAGCGCGGCCGTCAAAGCCCGGCAGGCCGGACTGCCGGCGTGTGGGGCCGGCACGGCCGCAACGGTGACCGGTTGTTGCGAGGTGTGGCGGGTCGCCGCGATCACCAGGATCACCCCGACCGTCGCCACGGCCAGTACCACGGCGGCAATGATCAGGATGCGTGGCGGACCGTCTACTTCGGCTTCGGGGTTGGGAGGGGCATCGCCCGTCACCTCGCCGGCCACCTCCGACTCACCTTGACTGCCCGGCTGTCCCAGGGCCACCGACATCCCGCCCGGATGTTCGGGTTGCCAGAGCTCATACACTAGCGCGGTCCACCCGGGCGGGCAGGGGACCCGGGTGAGACGTCCCGTAGGAGGTGGTGTGCGCGAGGACGCATCGGGGCAAGTGCCGGGGGAGTCTTCGACACTGCACCAGCTCGGGGAGTTCGCCATGATCGACCGTTTGGTGACCGGTCGCCGTCAGCCTCCCGTCGTCGAGCTCGGGCCCGGCGACGACGCCGCCGTAGTCGCCGCCCCCGACGGCCGCGTCGTGATGTCGACCGACATGCTGGTGCAGGACCGGCACTTTCGGTTGGACTGGTCGAGACCCCACGACGTGGGCCGCAAGGCGATCGCCCAAAACGCTGCCGACATCGCGGCGATGGGCGCGCGCTGTACCGCGTTCGTGGTGAGCTTCGGGGCGCCCATCGACACACCCGCGGCCCAGGCGAGCGCACTGGTCGACGGCATGTGGGACGAGGCGGACCGAATCGGCGCCGGCATCGTCGGCGGCGATCTGGTCAGCTGCCCGCAATGGGTGGTGTCGGTGACTGTCCTTGGGGACCTCGAGGGACGCGCACCGGTACGGCGCTCCGGCGCAACACCCGGTTCGATCGTGGCGGTGGCCGGTGAACTGGGCCGCTCGGCGGCCGGCTATGAGTTGTGGCACAACGGAATTGACGGGTTCGACGAGTTGCGGCGCCGGCATCTGGTGCCCGAGCCGCCGTACCGGCAGGGGGTGGCGGCCGCCGCCGCGGGGGCCCAGGCCATGATCGACATCTCCGACGGTCTCGTCGCCGACCTGCGCCATCTCGCGCAGGCGTCCGCGGTCGGTATCGACGTGTCGACCGCGGCGCTGGCTCACGACCACGCCGCGCTGACCGCGGCCGCCGCCGCCGTGGACGCCGATCCGTGGCGCTGGGTGCTCGGCGGTGGTGAAGACCATGCCCTGGTGGCGTGTTTCGCCGCTGCGGTGCCGGCCGGCTGGCGCGTCATCGGACGGGTGGTCGACGGCCCGGCGCGGGTGCTGGTCGACGGCACCGAGTGGGGCGGATATGCGGGTTGGCAGTCGTTCGATTGAGCACGCCGTTGAGTAGGGTGGCGCGGTGACCGTCTACGGTATCGCGCAGCTGAGAATCACCGATCGGGCAGCATATGACCGGTACCAGGCCAGGTTCATGGAAGTATTTCGCCGTCATCCGGGAACGTTGCTGGCTGCCGACGAGTCACCGAAGTTGATCGAGGGCCAGTGGAACCATCAGAAAGTGGTGCTGATGTCGTTTCCCGACGAGGCCGCATTCCGTGGCTGGGCGCAATCGCCTGAATACCAAGAAATTTCGAAAGACCGTCTGGCGGGCGCCGATACGGTGGTGCTGCTGGCACAAGGCCTGCAGTGACCGCGCGTCCGCTGAGCGAACTGGTCGAGCAGGGCTGGGCAGCCGCGTTGCACCCGGTGGCCGACCAGGTCGCCCAGATGGGGCAGTTTCTGCGCGCCGAGATCGCGGCCGGCCGCAAGTACCTCCCGGCGGGGCCGAATGTGTTGCGCGCCTTCACGTTTCCTTTCGACCAGGTGCGGGTGCTGATCGTTGGGCAGGACCCTTACCCGACACCCGGACATGCAGTGGGACTGAGCTTTTCGGTCGCCCCCGAGGTTCGTCCGCTACCGCGCAGCCTGGACAACATCTTCCAGGAGTACGCAGCCGACCTGGGGTATCGGCAGCCCTCGTGCGGTGATCTGACGCCCTGGGCGCAGCGCGGCGTGATGTTGTTGAACAGGGTGCTCACCGTGCGACCGAGCAACCCGGCGTCGCACCGGGGCAAGGGCTGGGAAGTGGTGACCGAGTGTGCGATTCGCGCGCTCGTCGCGCGGTCGAAGCCCCTGGTGGCCATCCTGTGGGGGCGTGACGCGTCGACGCTGAAGCCGATGCTGGCCGCCGGCAAATGTGTCGCCATCGAATCACCGCATCCGTCGCCGCTGTCGGCCTCGCGGGGGTTCTTCGGCTCGCGGCCGTTCAGCCGTGCCAACGAGCTGCTTTCGGGGATGGGTGCCGACCCGATCGATTGGCGGCTGCCGTGACCGAGATGCTGGCGCTGCGTATGCATTGGTTCGGTCCCCCTTTTTCTGCGCTAAACGCATCCCACATTGGTCAGGCCAACCAGGCTTGCATTCCAACAATTCGGCAACATCGGCAGCTGCGGGCCGCTCCCCGACTCGTTACCACCTAACGTGGCCAACCCGGCAGCGTGGGCGGCACCTCCTGATGGCGCGTTGCCGGCAAACCCCAGCGCGCCGGCACCGTGATCCGAAGCCGCCACCGGCACCGGCGCCTGCGAGCAACTGCCGGCCGTTGCGACCGACACCAACTGTGCTTGTGGCAACACTGCCGACGGCTCCACAGCGCTGACCGCTACCCCCGCCACAGGCGGGGCAACCAGGCCCGCTACAGCGCTCGAGTTAGCGGCAGCAGCCGAAACCGGCAGTGCCGTCGCCGCGGCTACCGGACCCAGCAGGGTGGGGAGCATCCCAAGGTTCAGCCCCATGATCCATTGACTGATCCATTGGATCACCAGATTGCCGACTTCATAACCGAAGACGAAAGGAAGAAATACAGTGGCGAACGTTTCTATTCCGACAGTGAGCCACGCGAGCTCTAGGTATGTCAGGGCTTCGAGCGCCAAATGTGTGTTGCCGATCAAGAGCAAGTACCCAACAAACAACAAGACAATTGGCGTGTAGAAAGCCATCATGAGGGTAAAAATTGCAAGGGCCGGAACGGCGAGAATCTCCGTGCCAACGACTTTGATCAGATCCCACAAGATCTGCCATATCGGAAAGGGCTCGTAGCTGATGGCGTGCGCAGCGCCGGCTACGATCTCGCCGGCCAGACCGGCGCCGGGTTTGATGATGATTGGCGCCGGTGGGGTATGCGGCATTGACGCCATTGCGGCCGCAGTGACTGCGTCATAGATGCTCATAGTGGTTGCTGCCTGAATCCACATCCGCACATAGTCGGCCTCGTTGAGTGCTATCGGGATGGTGTTGATGCCAAAGAAATTCGTTGCCAGCAACACCGCGTGGGTGGCGTGGTTGGCGGCCAGCTCCGGCAGTGTCGGCATCGCTGCGACCGCGCTGACATAGGCAGCCGCCACCGCCTGATGTGCTGCCGAGACCGCGGCGCTATCGCTACTGGCCTGAACCAGCCACGCCACATACGGACCGTAGGCCCCCGCACACATCTCCGCGGTGGGGCCCTGCCACGCCCCGGTCCGCAGCGCGCCCAACACCGCGGTGAGTTCTTCAGCCACCGACGCATAGTCGACACCCAACGACGCCCATTCCGCGGCGGCCGCCAGCAACGGGGCTGCTCCCGGGCCGGCGCTCAGCAAGGCCGAATGCACTTCCGGCGGCGAAGCCAGCCACACCGGTGCACCGGCAACGGCGGCCAAAGTTTCATCCACGCATGGCGTCACCGCCGAACCTCTTCCCACAACACTGCTGCACCTCTACTTGCGACGGGTATTGAGTGGGCCGATCACGCACGGGGACAACATGTTTGGCCACTGTTGAGCTACTGGTGGATACCGGTTGGCAGGCCTGGTGTTGTCTCGTGCACCGCGTCCCAGCCTTGCTGAGATGTGATTGCCGACACGCCAAAAAGATGTCGGCGACAAGCGTTGTTGTCAAATAGCTATACGCTATCAATCAATGGGCAGAAGCGATTGACAGTGAGCCTGTTTGATGCCGCTGGTTTTGGGCCCTAGCGCGACGTCAGTCCTTTTTGCGGCGCAATTTCTTTGACGATGGCAGCCGTCATCGGACACAGGCGGCAGGCTTAAAGCGCATGCCACACGCTTAAATTGCCGCCCCGAGGGTCACCCGATAGAGCGGACTCTGACAAGAAGTTCTCGGCAGCGGCGCAACTCATCGAGGAGTGCCCGTTTCGCCATCGGCCTCACCCGGGGTTTCCGGGGACTATCGCGCCGATCGGGACGGGCCGAAATGTAGCGGCACCCGTGCCGCAACAAGGTCAGCCGCGGCTGACCTTGCCCGCCTTGATGCAGGAGGTGCAGACGTTGATGCGCTTCTTGTTGCCCCCGGGACGGCTCACGGCGCGCACGGTCTGGACATTGGGGTCCCACCGGCGGCTGGTGCGGCGGTGGGAGTGGGACACCGACTTGCCGAAGCCGGGGCCTTTCCCGCAGATATCGCACACAGCGGCCATTGTTCAAACTCCTCAAGTCGGTTGCTGGGGTCCGGCGACCCGGGCGGAACGGCCCGGCTGGACCAGGCCGTCCCAGGATAGCCGGGGTCGTCGGCGAGCGCCAAAACGCCCATGCGCCGTGACCAGTACTGTCACCCCCGCTGGCTAGGCTCGATGCAGCTTTGTCGTCCCGGCTTGGCGGCCCGCGCCGAACAGCCGCCGCAGACTGTCCACACTGTCGCCGGGCTACGCTGGCGCCCACCGGGAGCCGGCGCAGAGGAGGTGGGTGACGGTGGGCACGTCAGGTCGTCTGCTGGACGCATCGGCCCTGCGGGATTGGGCGCACATCGTCGTCAGCGACCTGATCACCCACATCGACGAAATCAACCGGCTGAACGTGTTCCCGGTCGCCGATGCCGACACCGGCGCGAACATGCTGTTCACCATGCGCGCGGCGCTCGCCGAGGCGGATGCGGTTGGCGCGGCGAGCGTGGCCCGGGTCGCTGCGGCCCTGTCGTCCGGCGCCCACAATGGGGCACGCGGGAATTCTGGGGTGATCGTGTCGCAGATACTGCGCGGCATCGCCGACGTCACCGCCGAAGCGGCAGCCGACGGCGCATTGCCGGCCATCGATGCCGTCCTGCTGGCAGCGGCGTTGTGGCGCGGTGTCGAGCTGGTCATCGCCTCGATGGGTGGTGCGGAAGTCCCGGGGACCATCGTCTCGGTGCTGCGGGCCGCCGCGGCCGCCGTCGAGCAGTGCGCCGGCACCGGCGAGACCCTGGCCCAAGCCGTGACCGCCGCCGGCGATGCCGCCGTCGTCGCGCTGGAAAAGACGCCCGAGCAGCTCGCCGTGCTCGCCGACGCGGGCGTGGTGGACGCCGGCGGGCGGGGCCTGGTGGTCATGCTGGACGCGTTGCGTTCGACGCTCACCGGGCACACGCCGACCCGCTCGGTCTACGAGCCGGCGCCGCGACCGCTGCTCGCTGAGGCGCCCGCCCGGCCGGCGCCACAGTTCGAGGTGATGTACCTGCTGACCGGCTGCGATGCCGCGGCGGCGGACACGCTGCGCGACCGGCTCGCGGAGCTGGGGGATTCGGTGGCGATCGCGGCCGCCCCGTCGCAGAGTTATTCGGTGCACGTACACACCGACGACGCGGGCGCCGCCGTGGAAGCCGGACTGACGGCCGGGCAGCTGAGCAGGATCGTCATCTCGGCGCTGAGCTCCGGTGCCAACGGGCTGCCGGCGGGCAGCTGGACACGCGAACGCGCCGTACTGGCCGTCGTCGACGGCGACGGCGCCGCTGAGCTGTTCGCCGGAGAAGGCGCGTGTGTGCTGCGACCCGGCCCGGATGCCAGTCCGGGCTCGGCGCCGGCAGCCGATATCAGCGCCCATCAGTTGGTGCGGGCCGTGGTGGACACCGGTGCCGCCCAGGTGATGGTGCTGCCCAACGGCTACGTCGCCGTCGAGGAGCTGGTGGCGGGCTGTACCGCGGCTCTGGGATGGGGTGTCGACGTGGTCCCGGTCCCTACCGGGTCGATGGTCCAGGGGCTGGCCGCCCTGGCTGTGCACGACCCGGCCAGCCAGGCCGTCGACGACGGCTACACCATGGCCCGGGCCGCCGGGGCTGCCCGGCACGGGTCGGTGCGTACGGCTACCCAGCGGGCGTTGACGTGGGCGGGTACCTGTGAGCCGGGTGACGGGCTGGGCATCGCCGGTGACGAGGTGCTGATCGTCGCCCGCGACGTTGCCGGCGCGGCGATCGGTCTGCTCGATCTGTTGTTGGCCTCGGGGGGCGACCTGGTGACGGTGCTGGTGGGCGCCGGCATCGACGACGAGGATGCTGCGGTCCTGAGCGATCTGCTGGACAAGCACATGCACGACCGTCATCCGGGCACCGAGTTGGTGACCTACCGCACCGGTCATCGCGGTGACGCGCTGTTGATCGGGGTCGAGTAGCCGTGGTGTCACTGAGCGACCGGTTGATCTTCGTTCTGGGCGCCCCGTCGGCCAAGCCGCTCGAGGAGGAGTTCGGCATCAGGACCGTCGACGACCTGTTACGGCATTACCCGCGCAGCTATGTCGAAGGCGGCGCCCGGCGCGGCGTCGGTGACGAGCGGCCCGAAGCGGGTGAACACATCACGATCGTCGACGTCATCACCGAAACCGAGACGTTTCCCATGAAGAAAACGCCGAGGCGCCAATGCCTGCGCATCACCCTCGGCACCGGCCGCAACAAGGTGACCGCAACGTTCTTCAACGCGGACTACATCAAGAAGGACCTCACCAAGAACACGAAGGTGATGCTGTCCGGGGAAGTCGGGTTCTTCAAGGGCGTCATGCAGCTCACGCACCCGGCGTTTCTGATCCTGGACTCGCCGGACGGAAAGAACCACGGCACCAGGTCACTGAAAAGCATCGCCGACGCCTCCAAGGCCATCAGCGGCGAAGTGGCCATGGAGGAGTTCGAGCGTCGCTTCTTCCCGATCTATCCGGCCAGCACGAAAGTGCAGAGCTGGGACATCTTCAAATGCGTCCGCCAGGTGCTCGAAGTCCTCGACCCGGTGGATGATCCGCTGTCCCCCGACGTGCGCGCCGAGCACGGCCTGGTCTCCGAAGACGAGGCGTTACGGGCCATTCACCTCGCCGAGGACGAGCCCGACCGGCGACGCGCCCGGGAACGGCTGACCTTCGACGAAGCGGTCGGCCTGCAGTGGGCGCTGGTCGCTCGCCGGCACGGTGAGCTGTCGGAGTCCGGGCCCCCGGCACCGCCCCGGTCTGACGGGTTGGCGGCTGAATTGCTGGGCCGGCTGCCTTTCGAGCTGACGGCAGGTCAGCGCGAGGTGCTCGCGGTGCTGTCCGAAGAGATCTCGGCGACGCGTCCGATGAACCGCTTGCTGCAGGGTGAGGTCGGCTCGGGCAAGACGATCGTCGCGGTGCTGGCGATGCTGCAGATGGTCGACGCCGGCTACCAGTGTGCGCTGCTGGCCCCCACGGAAGTGCTTGCCGCACAACATCTTACGTCGATCAACGATATCCTGGGACCGCTGGCGATGGGCGGCCAGCTGGGCGGGGCCGATAATGCCACCCGGGTGGCGTTGCTGACCGGCTCGATGACCGCGGGGCAGAAGAAGGACGTTCGGGCCGCGGTTGCCGGTGGCGAGGTCGGCATCGTCGTCGGCACCCACGCGCTGTTGCAGGATGCGGTGGAGTTCCACAACCTGGGCATGGTGGTGGTCGACGAGCAACACCGGTTCGGCGTCGAGCAGCGAGATCAATTGCGCGGCAAGGCGCGTGCCGGAATCACCCCCCATCTGCTGGTGATGACCGCCACGCCGATACCGCGCACCGTCGCGCTCACGGTCTATGGCGACCTGGAAACGGCCACGCTGCGCGAACTTCCGCGCGGGCGCCAGCCGATCACCACCAACGTCATCTTCGTCAAGGACAAGCCCGCCTGGCTCGACCGCGCCTGGCAACGCATCATCGAAGAGGTCGCGGCCGGCCGCCAGGCTTATGTGGTGGCGCCCCGCATCGACGAGAGCGACGAGCCCGACAAAGAGCCCGCCGGCACCAAGCCCGCAGAGACCGCCGAAGGTCTGTACGCGCGGTTGAGTTCCCGGGAGCTGGCCAACCTGCGGCTGGGGCTCATGCATGGGCGGTTGTCCGCCGACGAGAAGGACGCTGCGATGGCGGCCTTTCGGGCCGGCCGCATCGATGTGCTGGTGTGCACCACCGTCATCGAAGTGGGTGTGGACGTCCCCAACGCCACCGTGATGCTGGTGATGGATGCCGACCGGTTCGGCATCAGCCAGCTACACCAGCTGCGCGGCCGCATCGGGCGCGGCGCACATCCGAGCCTGTGTCTGCTGGCCAGCTGGGTGCCGCCGGCGTCACCGGCCGGTGAGCGGTTGCGCGCGGTCGCCAAGACGATGGACGGGTTCGCCCTGGCCGACCTCGACCTCAAGGAGCGCAAGGAAGGAGACGTGCTGGGCCGCAATCAGTCCGGTAAGGCGATCACCCTGCGGCTGCTGTCGCTGGCCGAGCACCGGGAGTACATCGAGGCTGCCCGGGACTTCTGTGTCCGCGCGTACCAGGATGCCGGCAAGCACCCGGGATTGGCGCTGCTGGCAGCGCGCTTCACCGACACCGACCGCATCGAATACCTGGACAAAGCATGAACCGCAAGACGCTTGCGATGCTGGCGGCGGTTGCGGTGCTGGCCCTGGTGGTCGCCTATCAGACGCTGGGCTCATCGGCGGCCAGGCACGCCGAGCAGTTCGCCGCGCGGGCCGACGTCCCGACGGTGCAACCCGGTACCGATGTGCTCGCGGGTGTGGCTGTGCTGCCGCAGCGCACCCACCGTTACGACTATCGCAGGGCGGCCTTCGGCGACGCCTGGGACGACAACAACGACGCGCCCGGTGGACACAACGGCTGCGACACCCGCGACGACATCCTCAACCGCGACCTCGTCGACAAGACGTATGTGCCGACCAAGCGGTGCCCGGATGCCGTGGCAACCGGCACCCTGCACGACCCGTACACCAACACCACCATCGCCTTCCAGCGCGGCGCCAAGGTCGGCGAATCGGTGCAGATCGACCACATCGTTCCGCTGTCCTACGCCTGGGACATGGGCGCCTACGGGTGGCCGGCCCCGGAGCGGCTGCGGTTCGCCAACGATCCGGCCAACTTGCTGGCCGTGCAGGGACAAGCCAATCAGGACAAAGGGGATTCGCCGCCGGCGCAGTGGATGCCGCCCAACGCCGCCTTCGCCTGCCAGTACGCCATACAGTTCATCGCCGTGCTGCGCGGCTACTCGTTGCCGGTAGACGAGGCGTCGGCCGGCGTACTGCGCACCGCCGCGGCCACCTGCCCGAGCGGCTGACCCCGGCCAGGGTAACCGCGGCCCGCGCGGCTACCCCCGCTGACTGTGCATCGGGCGACGCGACACGCCGTGGGAGCGTCGCCGGATTCACAATCGGCGGAGCAAAGAACGCCGAGCACAGAACTACGTGCCGTTGTAGGTCAGCGGGTCCTCGCGGACGCGGGTGCCGTCGTTGAGCCCGTTGAGCGCATCCATGTGCTCGGCGGCCAATTCGAAATCGAACACGTCGAGGTTGCCGGCGATGTGCTCGGGCTGAGACGAGCGGAAGACGACCGCATTACCCAGTTGCAGGTTCCAGCGCAGTAGCACCTGTGCGGGCGTCTTGCCGTATTCACCGGCAATCGACGTCACGGTCGGGTTGTCCATCAGCCGGCCGAGAGCCAGCGGAGTGTAGGACTGGGTGACGACGTTGTGCTGCGCATTCGATTTGCGCAGCTCGGCCTGGTTGAGCAGGGGGTGCAGCTCTATCTGGTTGACCGCAGGAGTGACGAACGTGAGGTCGATGACGTTCGACACATGTTCCTCGGTGAAGTTGGACACCCCGATCGAGCGGGCATGGCCCTCGCCGCGGGACTGGATCAAGCCGCCGAACGCGTCCACGTACTTACCCACGGCGGGGGCCGGCCAGTGAATCAGGTACAGGTCGACGTAATCCAGGCCGAGTCGCTCCAGGCTGGCTTTGCAAGCCTCCTGGGCCATGGTGAAACCATGATCGGCGGTGGCCAGCTTGGTGGTGACGAACAACTCCGCGCGTGGAATACCGGAGGCGGCGATCGCGCGGCCAACGGCTGCCTCGTTGCCGTACGCCGCG
This sequence comes from Mycobacterium kansasii ATCC 12478, assembly GCF_000157895.3. Classification (NCBI taxonomy): domain Bacteria; kingdom Bacillati; phylum Actinomycetota; class Actinomycetes; order Mycobacteriales; family Mycobacteriaceae; genus Mycobacterium; species Mycobacterium kansasii. The sequence continues at coordinate 5,211,388 of NC_022663.1, forward strand.
GCGGTGTCGATGAGCCGGCAGCCGACCTCTAACGCCGCCGACACCGCCCGTTCCGTTTCGTCCTCGGACAACTCCGCGACGCCGAGGCCGAGAACCGGCATCGTATTCTCGTCGTTTAGGGCTATTGAGGGAATCATGGCGCCCGACTCGCCGGTCAACGTATCTCACCTGCCTGTGAAATTGAAGGTTCTCGGATCAGGGCCAAGCCGGGTTCCGCCATCTGGCGACGAGATCGAGGCCGTGGCGCCGCTGAGTCGAGGCGCTGATCTCGAAGTCGAACACGTCGAAGTTGCTCGCTATCCGTTTTTGGTAACCGACTTGGGGATCACGATATTACCGAGTTGAATACGCTACCTAATCAACGCCCGCGCCGGTGTCCGCGCGCGGTGTTTTGCGACTGCCGTGTCACCAATCGGATGGTCCGACAACGAACGCCTCCGCAGGGACTTCTGCGCCTTGAACGCGTTGAGCTGTGGCTGCGGCCGGGGAATCGCAGGCCGGCGCCAAAGGCTTTCAGCGTGCCGCTGTGGCCTGGTCGGGATCCGCCAATTTGGTCACCACGTACAGTTGGTCGCGGGGCACGCCGGAATCGGCGACCGCTCGCCCGGTCTCCCGTTCGTTGCGGTAGGCCGCCGCGGTGTCGATGTGCCGGTACCCGGCGCGCAGCCACCGCCTGCTCGGTGTCCGTCGGCTCGATCCGGAAGACTCCGAGTCCGACAGCTACCGAATGTCGTTGAGTGTGAGCTCGCGTTTTCCTAAGGGCTTGACATAGGAGAAACCCATGACCAAGAGTCTGCCCGGCACGCCGGACCTTCAGCCCGAGGCGACCTGCGTACCGATGCGGTGGACGCGTCGTATCCAAAGCACCGTCACCGGCGCGGGCGTCAAAGTCATCCCGTGGATTCCGGGCCCGGTCAAGCGGCTTCTCACGCGCGGTCGTTCCGTCGTCATTGACGGCAACACCCTTGATCCCACGCTGCAGCTGATGCTGTCGGGCATGCGGGCCGTCGGCCTCGACGGCCTGGTGATCGACGACGACCCGGACGCCTCCCGTGCCAACATGCGGGAGGCGACCCTGGGATTCGGCGGTCCGCAGATTCACGTCGAGGTCGAAGAACTCACGCTGCCCGGGCCGGCCGGGGACATCCGGGCACGGCACTATCGCGCGCCCGGTGGAGTCGCCGCACCGCTGCTGGTCTTCTATCACGGCGGCGGCTGGGTGATCGGCGACCTGGACACCCACGACGCGGTGTGCCGCTTGACGTGCCGCGATGCCGGCATACACGTGCTGTCGATCGACTACCGGCTGGCTCCCGAACATCACGCCCCGGCCGGGATCGACGACGCTTTTGCGGCCTTCACGTGGGCCTACGAGCATGCCGGCGAACTCGGTGCCGTCCCCGGGCGGATTGCGGTGGGCGGCGACAGCGCGGGCGGCAATCTGGCGGCCGTCGTGTGCCAGCTGGCCAAAGACAGCGGAGGCCCGGCTCCGGTGTTGCAGTGGCTGATCTATCCGCGCACCGACTTCACCGCGCAGACCCGCTCGCTGAGCCTGTTCGCGCGTGGCTTCTTGTTGACCAAACGAGACATCGACTGGTTCCAGGCGAAGTACCTGCGCGGCTCCGGGATCGACCCCACCGATCCGCGGGTGTCGCCGTTGCGCGCCGAGTCGCTGTCAGGTCTGCCGCCGGCGCTGATCGTGGTCGCCGGATTCGACCCGCTGCGCGACGAGGGTGAGCAGTACGCGGCGGCGTTGCGGGCCGCCGGGACGGCGGTTGATCTGCGTTGCGAGGGTTCGCTGACGCACGGCTTCATCAATCTGTTTCCGCTCGGTGGTGACAGTGCCACCGCGACAAGCGAGCTGATTTCCGCATTGCGTGCGCACCTGAGCCGGGTCTGAGCCGTATCCGGACGGCCGCCGGTACTCTAGAGGCGCCAGCAGCGCAGGCTATTCACCAAGTGAGGATCGCGAACCCGTGGCCGACAAAAACAAACGCCCTCCGCGGATCGACCTGAAGTCGCCCGACGGCAAATTCGGCCGGCTGATGCAGATCGGTGGCACCGCGCTGGTCGTGCTCTTTGCCGTTGTCCTGGTGTTCTACATCGTTACCTCGCACGACAAGAAGGGCGGCGGTGCCACGGCGGATGCGGTCCGGGTGACGTCCAGCAAGCTGGTCACCCAGCCCGGAACCAGCAACCCCAAGGCCGTGGTCTCGTTCTACGAGGATTTCCTGTGTCCGGCGTGCGGGAACTTCGAGCGCGGATTCGGTCCGACCGTATCCAGGCTCATTGACATCGGCGCTATCGCGGCCGATTACACGATGGTGGATATCCTTTCCAGCCCGCGCAACGACAATTATTCGGCGCGCGCCGCGGCCGCGGCGTACTGCGTCGCCGACGAGTCCATCGATGCGTTCCGCCGGTTCCACACCGCGTTGTTCAGCAAAGACATCCAGCCGTCCGAAGTCGGCAAGACCTTCCCCGACAACGCAAAGCTGATCGAACTCGCCCGCGAAGCCGGTGTCGTCGGCAAGGTGCCCGACTGCATCAACAGCGGAAAGTACCTCTCCAAGGTCGACGGGCTGGCGGCGGCCGCGAACATCCACGCGACACCGACTGTGAAGATCAACGGCACCGAATACGAATGGTCGACGCCGGAGGCGCTGGTGGCCAAGATCAAGGAGATCGTCGGCGACATTCCGGGCATGGACACGGCGGCAACCGCCCCGGCAGCTTGACCACGATGGTCTCAGCCGAACCCGCCGATCTGACTCCAGACCCAGCGGGCGGCGTACGGGTACCCGCGCTGAGTGCGTGGTGGGTGTTGATCGCCGGCGCGTTCGGCCTGCTCGCCTCGATGACGCTGACGGTGGAGAAGATCAGGGTTCTGCTCGACCGGGATTACGTGCCGTCGTGCAACCTCAACCCGATCATGTCCTGCGGTTCGGTGATGGGCACCCCGCAGGCAACGTTGCTGGGCCTGCCCAACCCGGTCGTTGGCGTCGTGGGATTCACCGTGGTGGTAGTAACCGGCGTCCTGGCGGTGACGAAAGTGCCTCTGCCGCATTGGTATTGGATCGGGCTGACCGTGGGTATCCTGGTCGGCACTGCGTTTGTGCACTGGCTGATCTTCCAAAGCCTGTACCGCATCGGGGCGTTGTGCCCGTACTGCATGCTGGTCTGGGTAGTCACCATCACCCTGCTGGTGGTGGCGGCGTCGATCGCGTTTCGTCCGGTGCTCGAAAGGCGAGACAGCGCCGTTCTGCGGGTCCTCTTCCAGTGGCGATGGTCGATCGCCACGCTGTGGTTCACCGCGGTGTTCCTGCAGATCATGATCCGCTTCTGGAATTATTGGTCGACGCTCATCTGAGAGGGGCCCCGTGATCTCCAAAGTGCTGGTGGCCAATCGCGGGGAGATCGCGATCCGGGCCTTTCGCGCCGCCTATGAACTCGGTATCGGCACGGTGGCCGTCTACGCCTACGAGGACCGCAATTCGCTGCATCGGTCCAAGGCCGACGAGTCCTACCAGATCGGCGAAATGGGGCACCCGGTACGTGCGTACCTTTCGGTGGACCAGATCGTGGAAACCGCTCGCCGCGCCGGCGCTGACGCGATCTACCCCGGTTACGGGTTCTTGTCGGAGAACCCCGAGTTGTCCAGGGCATGTGCGGCCGCGGGCATCACCTTCGTCGGCCCCGGCGCCGAAGTGCTTGAGCTGACTGGAAATAAGTCCCGGGCCGTCGCCGCCGCCCGGCAAGCGGGCCTGCCGGTGCTGACGTCGTCGGCGCCGTCGGCCTCGGTCGACGAGCTGATGTCGGCCGCCGCGGGCATGCGGTTTCCCTTGTTCGTCAAGGCGGTTGCCGGCGGTGGTGGCCGCGGTATGCGCCGGGTCGGCGATATAGCCGCACTGCCCGAAGCCATCGAAGCCGCCAGCCGCGAAGCCGAGTCGGCATTCGGAGACCCGACGGTCTATCTGGAACAGGCGGTGTTACGCCCGCGCCACATCGAGGTGCAGATCCTGGCGGACACTAGCGGCAACGTGATCCACCTTTACGAGCGCGACTGCAGTGTGCAGCGCCGCCATCAGAAGGTCATCGAACTGGCGCCGGCGCCCAACCTGCCCGCCGAGTTGCGCGACCGGATGTGCGCCGACGCGGTGGCCTTCGCCCGCCACATCGGTTACAGCTGCGCCGGGACCGTCGAGTTTCTCCTTGACCAGCGCGGCGAGTACGTGTTCATCGAGATGAATCCGCGGATTCAGGTGGAACACACCGTCACCGAAGAGATCACCGATGTGGACCTGGTCTCCAGCCAGCTGCGCATTGCCGCAGGGGAGGCGCTCGACGACCTGGGCCTTGAGCAGGAGACCGTCCATCCACACGGCGCCGCGCTGCAGTGTCGGATCACCACCGAGGACCCGGCCAACGGGTTCCGGCCCGACACCGGCCGGATCAGCGCGCTGCGCACCCCCGGCGGCGCCGGCATCCGGCTGGACGGCAGCACCAACCTCGGCGCCGAGATCAGCGCCCACTTCGATTCCATGCTGGTCAAGCTGACCTGCCGGGGCCGTGACTTCCCGACAGCGGTGAATCGGGCGCGCCGGGCGATGGCGGAGTTCCGGATTCGCGGGGTATCCACGAACATCCCCTTCCTGCAAGCGGTTCTGGACGATCCTGATTTCCAGGCCGGCCGCATCACCACGTCGTTCATCGACGAACGGCCACAGCTGCTGACCGCGCGATCCTCGGCCGATCGGGGCACCAAGATCCTCAACTACCTGGCCGATGTCACCGTCAATAAACCGCACGGCACCAGACCGTCGACGGTCTACCCGCAGGACAAACTGCCCGATGTCGACCTGGACGCCCCGCCGCCGGCTGGCTCCAAGCAACGCCTGGCCGAATTGGGGCCGGAGGGTTTCGCGCGCTGGCTGCGGGACTCGGCGGCAGTGCGGGTGACCGACACGACATTTCGTGACGCGCATCAGTCGCTGCTGGCCACCCGGGTGCGCACCAGCGGGCTGATGATGGTGGCGCCGTATCTGGCCCGCAGCATGCCGCAGCTGCTGTCGGTGGAGTGCTGGGGCGGTGCAACTTACGATGTGGCACTTCGCTTTCTGAAAGAAGACCCGTGGGAGCGGCTGGCCGCGCTGCGCCAGGCGATCCCGAACATCTGCCTGCAGATGCTGCTGCGGGGCCGCAATACCGTGGGCTACACCCCCTATCCGGAGGTGGTGACGTCGGCGTTCATCGACGAGGCCACCGCCACGGGCATCGACATCTTCCGGATCTTCGACGCGCTCAACAACCTTGAGTCGATGCGCCCGGCGATCGACGCTGTACGCGAAACCGGTTCTGCGGTAGCCGAAGTCGCGATGTGCTACACCGGCGACCTGGCAGACCCCGGTGAGCGGCTGTACACGCTCGACTACTATCTGAGGCTGGCCGAGTCCATCGTGGCGGCGGGCGCCCATGTGCTGGCCATCAAGGACATGGCGGGGCTGTTGCGGGCTTCGGCCGCGGCAAAGCTGGTCTCCGCCTTGCGAAGTCGCTTCGACCTTCCGGTGCACGTGCATACCCACGACACTCCGGGCGGTCAGCTGGCCAGCTATGTCGCCGCCTGGCACGCGGGGGCCGACGCCGTCGACGGGGCCGCTGCCCCACTGGCGGGCACCACCAGCCAACCCGCGCTGAGTTCGATCGTGGCCGCCGCCGCACACACCGACTACGACACCGGTTTGTCGCTTGCCGCGGTCTGCGCTCTGGAGCCGTTTTGGGAGGCGCTGCGAAAAGTGTATGCACCCTTTGAATCCGGCCTTCCCGGGCCGACGGGGCGAGTCTACCGCCACGAGATTCCGGGCGGTCAGCTATCGAATCTGCGCCAGCAGGCGATCGCCCTGGGTTTGGGGGACCGGTTCGAGGAGGTCGAGGAGGCATACGCCGGCGCCGACCGAATCCTGGGCCGGCTGATCAAGGTCACGCCGTCATCGAAGGTCGTCGGTGATCTGGCGCTCGCCCTGGTCGGCGCCGGCGTTAGTGCCGACGAATTCGCCTCCGAGCCGGCACGATTCGATATTCCGGATTCGGTGTTGGGGTTCCTGCGGGGTGAGTTGGGCGATCCGCCCGGCGGGTGGCCCGAGCCGTTGCGCAGCACGGCGCTGGCCGGCCGGGCGCCGGCCAAGTCCGCCGGACAACTGACGGGCGACGACGAGGCGGCTCTGGCGGTGCCGGGACCCAAACGGCAGGCCGTGTTGAATCGGTTGCTCTTCCCTGGTCCCACAAAGGAATTCGAGGAACACCGGGAGACGTACGGGGACACCTCGCAGTTGTCGGCCAACCAGTTCTTCTACGGGTTGCGGCAGGGCGAGGAGCACCGGGTGAAGCTGGAACGCGGGGTGGAGCTGCTGATCGGTCTGGAGGCCATCTCCGAGCCCGACGAACGCGGCATGCGAACGGTGATGTGCATCATCAACGGCCAGTTGCGCCCGGTGCTGGTGCGCGACCGCAGCATTGCCAGCTCAGTACCCGCCGCCGAGAAGGCCGATCGCGGAAACCCGGGTCACATCGCCGCGCCATTCGCCGGGGTCGTCACCATCGCCGTGATCGTCGGCGACCACGTCACGGCGGGCCAGACCATCGCCACCATCGAAGCGATGAAGATGGAGGCCCCCATCACCGCACCCAACGACGGCACGGTGCAGCGGGTGGCGGTCTCGGATACCGCCCAGGTCGAGGGCGGAGACCTGCTGGCGGTGGTGAGCTGACCCGGATCATCGGCGGCGTCGCCGGGGGACGGCGGCTCGCGGTACCCCCGCGGGGGACCAGGCCGACCACCGATCGGGTCCGCGAAGCGCTGTTCAACATCGTGAGCGCGCGCCGTGAGCTGACCGGCCTGGCCGTGCTCGACCTTTATGCCGGTTCGGGCGCACTCGGGCTGGAGGCATTGTCGCGCGGAGCCGCGTCAGCACTGTTCGTGGAGGCCGACCAACGCACCGCGGCCGTCATCGCACGCAACGCCAAGGCCCTGGGTCTGGCCGGTGCGACGGTGCGCCGGGGCACGGTGGCCGCCGTCCTGGCGGCAGGGACGTCCGCTCCGGTGGACCTGGTGCTGGCCGATCCGCCCTATGACGTCGACACCGCGGACATCGATACCGTCCTTGCCGCGTTGAGCACCCACGGCTGGGTCCGCGACGAAACCATCGCCGTGGTGGAACGGCCGGTGGCCAGTGCGCCGTTGACCTGGCCGGCGGGCTGGACCAGGTGGCCCAAGCGGGTGTACGGCGACACCCGGCTGGAGTTGGCCGAGCGGCGCTGAACGGGCCTGCTAGCGTCTGGTGTCATGGGCGCCGCTCCTCAACATCACTTCGTTCTGCCTCGTCGCCGGCTTCGTCTGATGGGCGCCGCTCCTCAACATCACTTCGTTCTGCCTCGTCGCCGGCTTCGTCTGATTGGCGCCGCTCCTCAACATCACTTCGTTCTGCCTCGTCGCCGGCTTCGTCTGATGGGCGCCGCTCCTCAACATCACTTCGTTCTGCCTCGTCGCCGGTGCGGTTCATGAGCGGCGCGGTATGCCCGGGGTCATTCGACCCGGTCACGTTGGGCCACATCGACGTTTTCGAACGTGCCGCGGCCCAGTTCGACGAGGTGGTGGTGGCGATCCTGACCAATCCGACCAAGAAGGGCATGTTCGACCTGGACGAGCGGATCGCGATGATCAACGAGTCGACCACCCACCTGCCCAACCTGCGGGTGGAGGCCGGACAGGGCCTGGTGGTCGACTTCGTCAAGTCCCGGGGGATGAACGCCATCGTGAAGGGTTTGCGCACCGGCACCGACTTCGAATACGAGCTGCAGATGGCGCAGATGAACAAGCACATCGCCGGCGTGGACACTTTTTTCGTCGCGACCGCGCCGCGGTATTCGTTCGTGTCGTCGTCGCTGGCCAAAGAGGTGGCGACGCTCGGTGGCGATGTGTCGGAGTTGCTGCCCGAGCCGGTGAACCGGCGACTGCGCGAAAAGCTCTCCGGCTGAAGCCAAATGGGCCCGGCCCGGGGAAGTGGACCGGGCCCGTCGGCGAGCGGGCTGCCGATGACTAGCTTGGGTCAAAGCACTCGTAGAACGTCTGCGTCGCGTAGTCGTAACAGGTGTAGGTGCCGTATGCCTGGTGGCTGGGCGCCGGGTCGGCGGCGCCGACACTGGCTCCCAGGGCGGCCAGGCCGATGGCCGAAGCCAGCAGGGACATGCCGGCAAGGGCGCGGAGACGGGTGGTCGACATTGATACCTCTCTTTGCGTTGTTGTCTTTGCTTGGAAGCGATTTCGGGTGGCGGCCGTGGCCGTTGCAGAAAGACTGACGGCGGCCGCTTGGCGAAACCTTGGCAGATCCTTGACAGGTGGCGATACATCGGAGGCCACATCTACGGAGCCGGGCGCGGGGCAGGCTCGCGAATGCGGTCGTCGAGAAGCCGCAGGCCAACATCGACGGCCGAGCATTATCAGGCGGAGGACCGAGGACGCTCGTGTGGTAGCCGGTTTTATGCGATCGATAGGTTCAGCCCAGGGGTGCGTCGCGGGTTCAGGGCGTCGGTCGCGATCACGGGCACTGCGGTCATCGTGGGCATTCGACCGAGAAGCGGAAACTACCGTCTGGGTTGTCCGCTAGGTTTGGTCGGCGTCGTAATCGGCGAGCACTTGGCTGGCAATGCGAAACGCGGAATTCGCCGCCGCCACTCCGCAATAGAGCGCCAGTTGCAGCACGAGCTCCTCGATCTCGTCATTGGTCAGACCGTTGCGGCGCGCGGCCCGAAGATGCATCGCCAGCTCATCGGCATGGTGGCCACGAGCAATCAACGCGGTCAGCGTGATGAGCGATCGGCTTCGCCTGTCTAGGCCGGGACGGGTCCAAATTCCACCCCACACGTTACGGGTGATCATGTCCTGAAAGTCTGCCGTGAACGCCGTCGTCGTCGCGATTGCACGTTCGACGTGGGCGTCGCCGAGCACCTCCCGTCGCATCGCCATCCCGGCGCTATAGAGCGCGTCGCCACGGCGAAGGTGGCCGATCAGGAGGTTGGCGATCTGCTCGGGCACCTCTGCGGGTGCCAAGTGCCCAACTCTATCGAGGACTTCCAGCCAGCCAACTCTTGCCCCATTTGCTATCTGCCGCAAGCATTCCGGGGGTGTGACCCTATCGGCGGTGCCAGCGATCGCGAGCACGGGCGTGGTGATCTCGGTGAGCCGATCGGTGACATCGAAGTTCGCCAGTACATCGCACCCCTGTGCATAGGACGTACCGTCCGTTCTGCGCAACTCGTTGATCAGTGCAGAGACTACGGCCGGTTCGCGATCCCGGAACCCGGCAGCGAACCAGCGGTCGGCAGCGCTATCGGCTACCGCGCTGGTGCCCGTTGTCCTGGCAGTGGCTGCGCGGGACTTCCAGTCATGGACGGTGCCAATCACGGCCGCAGTGCACAGCAGCGACGCGGTACGGACCCGGTGTGGCGCGTCGAGCAGTAGTTGCAGTCCGACCGCCCCACCGATGGAAACACCGGAGTAATGAAACTGCGCTCCACCGGTGATGTCGTCGGCCAGCCCCACCACGGCGGCCGCCAATTCGGCAATCGTGAACGGCGATTCGGCTGTGGGGCTGCGGCCATGGCCGGGCAGATCCCAGCCCACGACGTACACGTGCTCCGCCAGCCGTTCCGCAGCGACCTCCCATAGGGCTCTTACCGAGGTGCCCAGGGACGGGCCCAGTATCAGCATGCCCGCCCGTTGTGGTCCGCCGAATTCGGTAGCAGCGATGCGCGGGATGGCCGGGCGCCTTCTCGGCCCGAACGAATTGGTCATCGCCGATGCCTCGAATAGCGCAAAAACACTGTCTCGCCGTCTCCTTGGAGCTTGATGTCGAAGCGGAGGCCGTGCTCGTCCGGTACTGCAACGAGCGTTCGTCGCCGGTCGGCGGGCAACGAGGCCAGCAGCTTGTCGTCGTCTAGTCGCTCACCCGGTAGATATACCCGCGTGAACAAATGGTTCAACAGCCCGCGAGCGAACACGGCCATGGCAATAAATGGAGCCGAATCGTTTCGCAGACCAGGCTGGACGGTGGTGAAGCTGTAGTGGCCGGCGTCATCGGTACTGGCACGGCCCCACCCGGTGAAGGTCCAGCCATCGCGGTGCAGCGAACCTGTCGCGGCCGGGATCATGCCATCAGCGTCGGGCTGCCAAATTTCTATCAGCGCGTCGGGGACAGGCTCGCCGACTCCATCTGTCACCACTCCATGCAGACGGATGGACCGGGACGACCCGGGTGGTATGAGTTCGTTGCAGCGTTGGAAAGGCAGGGCATGGCCGAAGAACGGGCCCGCGGATTGGCCGGGTGTTTCCGGCAGCGAAATGGTTGTCATCAGGACTCCATGGGGGTGCGGTAATCGCCGGAGAGCACAATGTCCCACCGGTAGCCGAGAGCTGATTCGGGGGTGCTCACGTCGTGGTCGTAGCGGGCTACCAGCCGCTCACGGGCCTTCGGGTCAGTGACGGATTGGTAGATGGGGTCGAGGGCGAGCAGCGGATCGCTGGGGAAGTACATCTGAGTGATCATGCGTTGGGTGAATGCGGTTCCGAACACCGAGAAGTGGATATGTGCCGGTCTCCACGCATTCTGATGGTTCCGCCATGGGTACGCGCCGGGTCTGATGGTGATGAAGCGGTAGCCGCCGTCGTCGTCGGTCAGGCACCGGCCGGTGCCGGTGAAGTTCGGGTCCAATGGGGCTCGATGTTGGTCACGCTTGTGGGCGTAGCGGCCGCTGGCGTTTGCCTGCCAGATTTCGATGAGCTGGCGCCGCACCGGTCGCCCAAGCCCGTCAAGAAGACGCCCCGTTATCACCAAGCGCTCGCCGATTGGCTCGCCGCAGTGCTGAATGGTCAAATCCGATTCCAGCGGGTGAACATCGCGGTTGCCGAAGCACGGGGCGGACAGCTCGAGCGTTTCGGGGTCGACACCTTGTAATTCCATTGTGGGGGAGCGTAATTGACTGCCGCGGCAGGGCGGGTAGTTCAGTCGTGGTTGGGTCTCTTCGACTTTGGCCCGAAGGTAATCGGCTTCGATCGCTGCCATCTGTGCGGTTATCTCGGTTTGGGTGATTGCTGTTTCCATATGGCGGACGGTATTGCGGCGAGGCTCCAAGCATGAAGGCTAGACTTTCGCTGAGCGGAAGGAGTTCCGTGTGGCGGGAAACACGTCGATACCGGGTATCACGGTCACTTCTCGAATAATGGCCGTGCTCAGCGCCTTCGACGAAGAGCACCGCAGCCTTACACTGACCGAGCTCGCGGCCCGTGCCCGGATACCGGTGCCAACCGCGCATCGTCTCATCGGTGAACTGGTTGTCGGTGGTGCGTTGCATCGCCGCGATGACGGCCACTACGTGGTGGGTCCGCTGTTGTGGCAGGCCGGTTTGTTGGCTCCGGTCGAAGGTGGGTTGCAGTATCTGGCAGAGCCGTTCATGCATGACATTTACGCCGCGACGTTGGCCACTGTGCACTTGGCGGTTCGCGACGGCGACGAGGTGTTGTACATCGAGCGGATGGCGGGCCGGACTTCCGTGCCGATCCTCAGTCGGGCGGGCAGCCGGTTGCCGATGCACGCGACCGGCGTGGGCAAGGTGCTGCTTGCCTATGCGCCGCCGGAGGTCCAGGCAACGGTGCTTGCCAAGCTGACACGGATCACGCCGTACACCATTACGCGGGCGGATGTGTTGCGCGCTCAACTGGAACGAATTCGCCGCGATGGCCTGGCAACCACCAGCGAAGAGATGTCGATTGGTGCGTGTTCGCTTGCGGTTCCTGTGGAACGGTCTTCGGACGGTCGAGTGGTGGCTGCGATCGGTGTCGTAGTGTCCACGCTCAAACGTGACCGGCAGCGGCTTTTAGGCGCCCTTCAGGTCGCGGCCCGCGGAATTGGTCGGTTGGCCTAGCTCTCTGCCACGCAGAGATAGCTTGACCGCGGGTACACGTTCAGATCATCATTCTGTTGAACAGATATAGACCTCTGTTGAGCAGAACAACTGATGGGTCGCCAGCACACGTCAAGTCCGCATGCGGAGAGGAGGTGGAGACGCTAGATGCTCGTCGTAGAGCTCGTTGAAACACTGTTGATCAAGGTTTTCGTGGATCTCGTTGGCTCCGTCTCCAGCGCCATGGACTGCGCAATGTCTTCGAGGAGGCGGACCCGGCCCGGCAACGGGTATTCGGTTCACGATGTGTTCTTGCGGTACACGGGCGTTCAACCAGAAATTGCCTGGCGGCGGGTCCGTCAGGAGCAGAGCACGGTCACTGTGGACCAGAAACCCGTCCCTACCAAAGGATTAGGACTACTAGAAATGAAATTAGTCACAGCGGTCGTGAAACAACTCGCGCTGGACGACATCAAGACGAACCTGCTTCGTACCGAGGGGGTTTCATGGATAGCGGTCAGCGCGGTCCACGTCTACGAGCCGCAGAATGGTCGCGCTCAGTTCTACCGGGGCGTCCAATACCCGACCGACATCGCACCGAAAGTGCGCTTCGAAGTCCTCGTTGACGATGCCTGTGTTGACGAAGCCGTCGCCAGCATCACCCAGGCGGCACGCTTCGCCGAGAATCGTGATGGCGAACTATGGATCTGCGAGGTCCGAACGGCAAACCACTGCCCGCAACGCAACATGTGAACGCGAATTACCAGGCGCTGGAACTCATCTCAGGTTTGCATGCGTCGCCGTGGGCGGCGAGTCAAGTTTGCGGCGGCATCGTGACGTGGTGTCAACGGACTTCCGGCGTCACCGTGGTGAATGGTGTGGGTCAAGTCGGTGTCCGCGGCAACGGCGGATGCCTGCGGAGAGACGGGACTTGCCGTCTATGAAGTGCTCGGTATCGCGGGCTTCGGCTCGTGAGTGATGTCTTGTCGCTCGGCTGATCTGCGGACGTGCGGTGTCTGGACCGATACGGCCATCTCTGCTCTACAGAGATGAGTTGGCGACATCGACTGTGCACGGATCATGCTAGCTACTTAACAGAAAACAGTCTCTGTTTTACCGAAAAATTATATGGAGGTGTTTGAATTGGTCGTCCACCGGCAAGTATTCGACGATGTTCGCCGAGGCATGATTCCCGCGCACATCTACAACGACGCGGAACTGTTCGAGCTCGAGAAAGAACGAATCTTCGGCCGTGCGTGGATGCTTGTCGCGCACGAGTCGGAGGTCCCACAGGACGGTGACTATGTCGTCCGCAGGGTTCTCAACGACTCATTCATCATTGCTCGCGATTCCATGGGCGAGGTCCGGGTGATGTTCAACATGTGCCTTCACCGCGGCATGCAGGTATGTCGTGCGGAGATCGGCAATGCTTCGAACTTTCGTTGCCCGTATCACGGTTGGTCCTACCGTAACGACGGACGGCTCATCGGATTGCCCTTTCACAAAGAGGCCTACGGCGGCGAAGACGGATTCCGGAAGAAGGGCCAGACCCTGCTGCCGGCTCCGAACCTGGCCAGTTACAACGGGCTCATCTTCGTCAGCATGGATCCAGACGCTGAACCGCTCGAGGACTTCCTGGGTGAGTTCAAGTTCTATCTGGATTTCTATACCAAACAGAGTAGCCACGGATTGGAAGTCCGTGGACCACAACGCTGGCGGATAAAGGCCAACTGGAAAATCGGCGTGGAGAACTTTTCCGGCGACATGTACCACACACCGCAGACCCACGCTTCGGTCGTGGAGATCGGACTGTTCCGAGAGCCCAAGGCGGAGAAACGCAAGGACGGCGTGACGTACTGGGCGCACCGTGGCGGCGGCACGACATACAAGCTTCCTGCCGGGACGTTCGAGGAACGCATGCGCTACATCGGCTATCCCGACGACATGATCAAGCGGATGAGCGAGGTTTGGACCCCCGAGCAACAACAACTGGTCGGCGACGACGGGTTCATCATCTCTGCCGCGTCATGCTTTCCGAACCTCAGCCTCGTGCACAACTGGCCAAGGATTCAAGACGGCGACGACGTAGTGCCATTCATCTCCATCCGAACGTGGCAGCCTATCAACGAGCATGAGACCGAGGTGTATTCCTGGTTTGCAGTCGATTCCGCCGCGTCCGACACCTACAAGAAGAACTCCTACAAAGCGTATCTCATGTGCTTCGGCTCGAGCGGCATGTTCGAACAGGACGACGTGGAGAACTGGGTCTCGGTCACCAACACGGCCGCGGGGTCGATGGCCCGTCGGCTCCTGCTGAATAGCCGGATGGGCCTGTTAGCCGACGGTCGGCCCGTCATCGAACCGCTGTCACCACAACGGTTCCACGGACCGGGTGTAGCACACATCGGCTACAACGAGTACAACCAGCGGTCATTGCTCAGTTTGTGGGCCGATCATCTCGAATTGCCGCCAGCATCAACCCTGCGAACAGCTATCGGTACGCGCAATCCGGAAGGCATTACCAGCCCCGTACAAACCAACTGCCCTCCGAACACCCGTCCGAGCATCAACGAAGAAGAAGCGGAGGGGGCGACGCTCTCATGACGAATTCCAAGCAGCCGATCTCCGCCGAAGGTCGCCGAGTGACCCCGTCGGCAGGGGGGCATCCGACGCGGGCCGTGTTAGGAGACCATGCGCCACATCAGCAGCGGGTGGGAAAACCATTGCCGTTCAACGACGAAAGGCATTTGGCCGCGCATCAGTTCCTCGTCGATGAAGCGTATCTGCTCGATGCTCAGGAATATCGCCACTGGCTGGACTTGCTCACTGACGACGTCCATTACTTCATGCCGGTCCGGGTCACGACCGCGCTCGGTGCTGGTTTTGACACCTCGCCGGGCATGGCACATTTCGACGAGAACAAGTACTCGCTGAGCCGGCGGGTTGCACGGTTCCTGACCGAGCATGCCTGGACCGAGGATCCTCCGTCGAGGCTGCGGCACTACGTCACTAACGTTCGTACGTTTGCCTGTGCAGACGATGCACACCTGGTTGTCGAGTCGGCTGAATTGCTCTTCCGAAGCCGCGGCGATGTCAACGACGGTGCCTTGATCTCATGCGGCCGCGAAGACCTCTTGCGCTTTGATGGCCGGCGGTGGCTGCTGGCTCGTCGGATCATTTTGTTCGACGAGTCGGTCATCCGCATGCAGAATCTGGCGGTGTTCCTATGACCGTGCGTTGGGAAGGCAAAGGTGAAGTTGTCACGGCAGCCCGTCGGGCCGCGCGCGAACTTGTCGAGCTCGAAGCTGGCGCGGTCGGTGAAACACTCAGGATCGCAAACGAATTCACTGAGGTAGTGGTACAGCGGGTGGATACTCGGAACGGATCGCGACTGCTGATCAGATCACCTCGGTCCGGACAGTGGGTCACCCTCGATGCCCTCGAAGGCGAGTCGTTGACCTGGCAGAACGGCCGTACCTTGGCGGCGATGGTGGGCAACATGTACGCGCCGCTACTGCCGGACCAGGACAGTGCGCGATGACGGGATGGCTCGACGGCAAGCGGGCTCTTGTGGTTGGGGCGGGCTCTGGGATCGGCAGGGCCGTTGTTGACGCATTTCGTGCTGAAGGCGCCCGGGTGGCCGTGGTCGAACGGGACCACGCCAAATGCGAGAAGCTCATTCATGAGCTGCCCGATGTCCCGGTAGTCGAGGGTGACGCGACTACGCGTCGGGTCAACGATCTTGCCGTCGCCGCTGCGGTCGAAGCTTTCGGCGGCCTCGATACGCTGGTCAACTGCGTTGGAATCTTCGATTTCTACAAGGGCATTAGCGACATTGCAGGCGACGAGCTGAGCGGTGCTTTCGACGAGATGTTCCGCACTAATGTCTTGAGCCATCTGCAGTCGGTCAAGGCGGCGGTCCCCGCGCTTAGGTCCGAGGTAGGCGCCTCGATCGTGCTCACCGAGTCGACATCGTCGTACTATCCACATCGCGGCGGAGTGCTATACGTCTCTTCGAAGTTCGCCGTCCGCGGTTTGGTCTGCAGGCTGGCTTACGAACTCGCACCGCACATTAGGGTCAACGGTGTAGCGCCGGGCGGCACCTTGAACACCGACCTTCGCGGCTTGAAGAGCCTATCGCTGAACGATATTCGACTCGACGACGGGCCCGACCGGGCTCGCGAGCTCGCTGCTCGCACACCGCTCAACGTCGCGCTCTGTCCCGAAGACCACGCGTGGAGCTATGTATTCCTCGCGTCCGACCGATCGCGCGGCATCACGGGTGGGAATGCACACCCAGACGGAGGGTTCGGTATGGGCGCGCACTAATCCATGTACGCACCTTAATAGGAAGGGAAAACACAACCATGACAACGCTCAAAGCCGATCGTGGTGCTTGCCAGGGCTACGCCAACTGCGTTGCCGCTGCCGAGGACTACTTTGATGTCGACGATGACGGGGTCGTCGTCTTGCTCAAGACAGCGGTACCCGACTCCGAGCGAGTTCGCGTCGAGTTAGCGGCACGGAGTTGCCCCGTGTCGGCGTTGCGGATGGAAAATTGATGAATCGCGAAGCTGTGGTGATCGTCGGCGCATCGATCGGCGGTGTTCGCACCGCGCAGGCATTGCGTGGCGCAAACTACACCGGCCGGATCATCGTCGTCACCGACGAGATCCGAGAACCGTACGACAAGCCGCCGCTTTCGAAGGCGTTCCTCGCCGGCACGGCGACCGTCGACAAGATTTCGCTGCTGAGCCACGCTGCCGCTGAAGAGTTGGGTATCGAGCTGCTGCTGGGATGGCGTGCAACTCGAGTGGATTTGGCGTGCAATGAGGTTGAGTTCGAATCAGGCAAGAGGCTGACTTTTGGCCACCTGGTCATTGCGACGGGAGCTCGGGCGCTACCCTCGCCCTGGGGGCAGCCAGATGGCGTGCAAGTGCTGCGCACGCTCGACGACTCGCTTCGTCTACGCGCGGAGCTGGAGTATGGCGGCCGGCTGGTGGTGGTCGGTGGTGGCTTCATCGGTGCCGAAATAGCCGCAACCGCCAGATCGATGGGTCTGACGGTCACTATCGTTGACCCCAACTCCGTGCCGATGCAACGCGTGCTGGGAACCGAGATCGGCGAAGCATTCAAACGGTTGCACGAAAGCAATGGCGTCACAACTTTTTTCGGGGTGGGTGTTCAGGGAATTACGGGACACCGCGGTCATTTCCGCGTGGGGCTGACAAACGGCCACGTATTGGCCGCCGACTACCTCGTCTTCGGAATCGGAGCAGTTCCCAACGATCAGTGGTTGGCATCTTCAGGTCTGCGCACCGCCAATGGCGTGGTATGCGACGAGTATTTGCGCGCCGTGGAGGCCTCAAATGTGTTTGCGGTGGGGGATGTATGCCGTTGGCTTAACCCGCGATACGGCCGAGCGACCAGGGTCGAACACTGGACCAATGCGGTCGACCAGGCTGCGGCTGTCGCACACAACATCAGTCAGCCAAGTGACCTCATCGCCTACGGGCCGGTCGAATACGTGTGGAGTGACCAATACGACTGGAAGATCCGGATTGTCGGCGACACCAGCCTGGGGGATGGTGGCCGCGTCGAGGTCATTGGCGACGACCACGCCGACCGATTCGCGGCACTGTACCGTCCCAACGGGCATGCCTTGGGCGGGATTGTCACCGTCAACTGGCCGCGCGCACTGATCATGGGCCGCAAAGCCCTCACCGAAAGAACCCCGTATCGAGTAGTCAAGGACACGCTCGGCCAGCTCGCTGAACCCAACGCGTAGTTCTCGAGGACTCCAAGTGACCCTGGTGCCGACCCTGGCAGAGCAGCGATTACTGGTGGCGCAGGCGTGCCGGGTTGCGGCCTCGCGCGGGCTGGTCGACGGCATCCTGGGCCATATCAGTCTTCGCGTCGATGACGAGCATCTGCTGATTCGGTGTCGCAGCGACAGCGACGTTGGCGTTGCCTGCACCCGCGCCGAGGACATCCGCCTGGTCCGCTTCGACGGAACGGGCGGTGCTGCACGCGAACTCGACGGCTATCGGGTGCCCAATGAATTCCCCATCCACACCGAAACGATGCGGGCCAACCCGCAATACCGTGCCGTGGCACACCTACACCCGCCCGCGGTTGTCGCCGCCGATCTCGCGGGAATCACCATCCAGCCGATCTACGGCGCGTTCGATATCCCGGGCGCCCGGCTCGCACGCGACGGCGTGCCGGTCTATGAACGCTCAGTACTAATCCGCAGCGCCCAGCTGGGTAAGCAGGTGGTGGCGGCGATGGGCAGCCGGCCGCTGCTTATCTGCCGCGGACACGGAATCGTCAGCGCGTCGAGGACGGTCCAACAAGCAGTGTTGCAAGCCATTGGTCTCGACCAACTCGCACGCATGTCGTTGCAAGTGGTGTCTGCCGGTGGGACACTACGCGCCATAGATGGCCAGGACTGGGCCGACCTGCCCGACCTCGGCCCAACTCTTACCGCTGATGCCGCCTGGTGCCACGAACTCGCCCGTCTCACTACCTCATAGGCCGTCTACCGAGGGATCAGGTCAGGTGGTCAGCTATCTCCTTGGCGGCCCCCATCAGAAGGGCTGCCACCGGTGGATACTGGGACGGACGCAGGCGATTTGCCGGCGCAGCAGCGTTGAGGGCCAAGCGTAAACCGGGCACACGTGTGCGGATGGGCGCAGCGACTGATGCCACGCCCTCCTCGCTCTCCTCCCTGCTTACGGCATAACCCCGTCGACGGATCCGGGCAAGCTCCTTGGCCAGCTCCGTCCTACTTGCGATCGAATGTGGAGTGATGCGCTCGAGCTCTTCATCCGGATAAATCTGCAGGACTTGCGCGTCGGACAGCTGAGCGAGCATCGCCTTGCCTGTCGACGTGCAGTGCGCCGGCACGTTGCGTCCAAGACGCAATGCCACTCGGACAGCGGTTGGGCCTTCCACTGCAGCGATGAAACGGACGTTGGCGCCGTCGAGCATGCCGACATGTACGGACTCCTTCAGACGTTTGCTGAGCCGATGCATGACCGGCTTTGCCGCTCCTTCGACATCGATCCGACGGATGAGCGAGAACGCCACGCTCGTTAGCGCAGGGCCAGGGTGGTAAACCCGCGACACCGGGTCTTGACGGACAAACCCCCGATATTGCAGCATCGCCAGGAGCCGGTGTGCAGTCGACGAGGCGACGCCCAGATACCTTGTCGCCTGAGTCAACCGGATCTCGGGCTGTTCGCTGAAGAGCAAGATCAGCTTCAACGCCCGGTCGACCGACTCGATCGGGTACTGCGGAAGCAGCGGGTCCTTGGTCCCAGTGCGCCCTGCGCTGGCGCTCCCTGATTGCCGTTTCGGCATAGCAGATACCGTACCCGGGTTGCGGAATCGCACAGCCGATCCGCACGCGACTCGTCGAGGAGGAGATTGCATGGCCAATCTCGCTCGGTTGGCTTACTGCGCAGTGGAGAACAACGGGACCGGTTTATCTGTACATAGGCCGGCGTCAGAAGACGATGGTCTGGTTGTGGTGGACGATGACACGGTCCTGGCAGTGCCAGAGGACGGCCCGGGAGAGCACCGCGCGTTCGACGTCGGCACCAACGCGGACCAGGTCTTCGACGGTGTAGTTGTGGTCGACACGAACCACGTCTTGTTCGATGATCGGGCCTTCGTCGAGGACTTCGGTCACGTAGTGAGCCGTAGCGCCGATCAGCTTGACGCCGCGTTCCCGGGCGCGTTTGTAGGGCGCCGCGCCGGTGAAGGCGGGAAGAAACGAATGGTGAATGTTGATCAGCGGGCAGCCGATTGCGGCCAGGAATGCTGGGCTCAGTATCTGCATGTACCTGGCAAGGACCACCAAATCGACATTGCCGCTGAGCAACTGGAGCTGCCGCTGCTCGGCTTCGGCGCGGGTGTCCCGGGTGGCCGGGATGTGGACGAATGGCACGCCGAACGGGCGGACGTGATCGGCCAGTTCAGGATGGTTGGCGATCACCATGACCACCGACATCTCCAGCTCGCCGCGACGGTTGCGCCACAACAGGTCTAACAGGCAGTGATCACTCTTGGAGGCCATGATGGCGACCCGTTTGGGCTTGGCGGCCTCGCTGAACCGGTAATCGATGCCGAACCTGCCGGCCACGGCGACGCCGAAGTCGCGTTGCAGCTCGTCGATGGCCGCGGTCAGGCCGGGTAGGTGAAAGATCGCGCGCTGCAGGAAAGTTCCACCTTCCGGCGCGGTGGAGTGCTGGTCCAGGGAGATGATGTTCGCGCCGGCTTGGGCCAAGAACCCGCTCACCGCGGCGATAATTCCGGGGCGGTCGTGGCAACGCAGCAGCAGCCGGCCGATATCGGCCGGCTGCTGCGGACCGCCAGGCGGCGGCGGATAGGTATCAGACATTGCCGCAGGCCAGGATACGCCGACCGCAGCTCTAGTGGCAGTGATGGCTGTGGTCGTGCTGATGGCTTTGCGAGTCGGGGGAGCCGCCCATCATGCGCAGCATCGGGATCCCGCCCGTGGCGGCGAACCGGATCACCAGGATCGCCGCGACGACGAGGAAGACGATGTTGAGCCAGGTGGTGTAGTTCCACGAAATGCCGGCGTGCATGACCACAGCGCTGCGCTGACCGGGAATGAGATTGGCTGTGCCGAAAAGTAATTCGACGAGGTATCCGGCGACGACCATCGAGGCGTAGAAGGTGCCGAGCAGCGTCAGCATCATCTTCGTCCCGTAGTACTTCCGATAGATGTTCAAGATCGGCAAGATCAACAGGTCGGCGAAGATGAACGCGATGACACCGCCGAAGCTGATGCCGCCGTTCCAGAGCACCGCGGCAAGTGGCACATTGCCGATTGAGCAGACGAATGAAACGATCGCGACGAAGGGGCCGACAATCGGTCCCCACAGCGCCGACCAGACCGGATGGTCAGTCAAAAAGAAGTGCTGCCAAAAGGTTTCGGGAACCCACGCCGCAATGGCTCCGGCGATCAGCAAGCCCACGATAAGGTCCCGCAGGATCGCCGCCCACTCCATGACGAACACGTGCGACACCGAGGTAAGGGCCCGCCCGGAAAACAGCCGCCGCCAAAACGAGCCTTCTCCGCCGACCGACATATCCATGGCGGCGTGACCTTCCATGGATCCGGCGAGTCCGCGGTCGGCCTGCTCACGGGCGGCATCGATCAGCCGGGAGCGCACGAACAGTCGGAACAACAGGGCCAGCACGATGATCATCAGCGGCCCGCCGACGAACTCCGCGGCGGTGAACTGCCAGCCCATCAACAACGCCAGGATGATGCCCAACTCCACGACCAGATTGGTGGAACCGATCTCGAATGCCATGGCGGCGGTGAAGTTCGCGCCTTTCCGAAACAGCGACCGCGCCAGCGCCACCGCCGCATACGAGCACGACGACGATGCGGCCCCCAGTCCGGCGGCTACCGCCAATGTGCGGGGCTTGTCGTCACCCATCAGGGCCACAATCGTCTCGCGACGCACCACGGCCTGCACCATCGCCGACAACGCGAAGCCCAGGATCAGCGCCCACAAGATTTCCCACGTCATAGATCCCGCCAGCGCCAATGCATGGCCCACTGCTGCTAGCACTTTGTCCACCACCCGGTCCTCCGCTTCGATTGCATATTCGGGCGATCATATGGGCGGCTGCGCCCACTCGAGCAACATATACCCCCACGGGGTATATGTCAAGGTTTGGTCCGGCGCCTGGGAGCCGCTGCTCCCGACACGGTATCGCCCCTCATAAACCGTTGGCGTGCAACGAGATAAGCTACGTCGGCACGCCAACTGCCATGGCTTTTCGGCAGCGGGGTGCGGATCCGGGTTGCCGCGCCTGGCCGCGTACCGCCGTCGTCGGCGACGACGCAGCCGGGATTTTCGGATTTCAGAACGCCATCACCCAGATCGGCAATCGGCCCCGCCGGCCCGGGCCCACTTTGTCCGGATTTGTTCGGATTTCCCCGAGCGCGGAGGCGTCGTGCGTGTACGCTACGGCGTCGGGGTGCGGCGTAACGTGTAACGGTCGCCAGCGACGTGAGAAGGAACGCGGGCATGAGCATCGCATCGAACGCACCCGATCCTGCCGCCCGCAGGGTGCGGATCCTGTTCATCGCGGAGGCGGTGACCCTGGCCCATGTCGTGCGGCCGTTCGTGCTGGCCCGCTCGCTGGACCCGAGTCGTTACGAGGTCCATTTCGCCTGCGACCCGCGGTACAACACGCTGTTGGGGCCGATGCCTTTTCCGTACCACCCGATCTACACCATCCCCAGCGAGCGGTTCCTCGGCAACTTGACCCAGGGCCGGTTCTACGCGGCACGGACGTTGCGTCGGTACGTCGAGGAGGACCGCAAGGTGCTGGCCGAGATCGCGCCGGACGTGGTCGTCGGCGACCTTCGAGTTTCCCTCTCGGCCAGTGCCCGGCTGGCCGGCATCCCCTATATCGCCATCGCGAACGCCTACTGGAGCCCCTACGCCCGTCGCCGGTTTCCGTTGCCGGACACGCTGTGGACGCGCCTGCTCGGCGTCAGGCTGGTCAGGATCCTGTACCGCCTGGAACGCCCGTTGCTGTTCGCTCTGCAGTGCCTGCCGCTCAACTGGGTCCGCCGTAGGCACGGGTTGCCGACTTTGGGGTGGAACCTGTGCCGCATTTTCACCGACGGTGACTACACGCTGTACGCCGATGTGCCCGAGTTGGTGCCGACCTATGATCTGCCGGCCCACCATCGGTATCTGGGTCCGGTTTTGTGGTCGCCCGCGGTGCGGCCGCCGCCATGGTGGGATTCGCTGCCGGCCGACCGGCCGATCATCTATGCGACCCTGGGCAGTTCGGGTGGCACGAATCTGTTGCAGGTGGTGCTGGACGCGCTGGCTGACCTGCCGGTGACGGTGATCGCGGCCACAGCCGATCGCAGCGGCCTGAGCAATGTTCCGGCCAACGCGTTTGTGGCCGATTACCTGCCGGGCGAGGCGGCCGCGGCCCGTTCGGCGGTGGTGGTCTGCAATGGTGGCAGCCTGACGACGCAGCAGGCCTTGCTGGCCGGGGTGCCGGTGGTCGGGATCGCCAGCAATCTCGACCAGCACCTGAACATGGAGGCCCTCGAGCGCGCCGGTGCCGGGATGCTGCTGCGAACCGAACGGCTCAGCCGGCGGCGGGTGGCCGATGCCGTGCAGCAGGCCCTCGGTGACGCCGGCTATCGCCAGGCCGCCCTGCGGCTCGCCGAGGCTTTGGGGCGCGACGTCGACGGATTCTCACAGCACGTCCACACCGCGTTGCGCCTCGGGCCCGACAGCGTGACGTCACCGACCGGCTGGCAGCGAAATCTGCGGACCGGCTAGCGCCACCGACCGCGCCGGGCCACCGCGTGTCCGCGGTTTGCCCGGATTTTCCGGGGCACGCGTCGGGCGTGTACTCTACGGCCGCGGCCCCGGGGTAATGATCAACGGTCGCCAACGACGTGAGAACGGACGCGAACATGAGTTGCGTCGGGTCGTTGAGCGGTGTCTGGAGGGCGCGATGAGGATGGTGCATCGGTGAGCACCGAACCGAACAATTCTGAGCCCGGCGCCCGCAGGTTGCGGATCCTGTTCATCGGGGAGGCCGCGACCCTGTCCCACGTCGTGCGGCCGTACATGCTGGCGCGCTCACTGGACCCGAGTCGTTACGAGGTCCATTTCGCCTGCGACCCACGATTCAACAAGCTGCTGGGCCCGCTCCCGTTCCAGCACCACCCGATCTACACCATCCCCAGCGAGCGGGTTCTGGCCAAGATCGCTCAGGGCCGGCTTTTTTACAACACGCGGACGTTGCACAGATACGTCGAGGAGGACCGCAAGGTGCTGGCCGAGATCGCGCCGGACCTGGTCGTCGGCGACAATCGGCTGTCGCTCTCGGCCAGTGCCCGGCTGGCCGGCATCCCCTATATCGCCATCGCGAACGCCTACTGGAGCCCCTACGCCCGTCGCCGGTTTCCGCTGCCGGACACGCTGTGGACGCGCCTGCTCGGCGTCAGGCTGGTCACATTCCTGTTCTGGTTGTACCGCCCGCTGATCTTCGCCCTCTACTGCCTGCCGCTCAACTGGGTCCGCCGTAGGCACGGGTTGCCGACTTTGGGGTGGAACCTGTGCCGCATTTTCACCGACGGTGACTACACGCTGTACGCCGATGTGCCCGAGTTGGTGCCGACCTATGATCTGCCGGCCCACCATCGGTATCTGGGTCCGGTTTTGTGGTCGCCCGCGGTGCGGCCGCCGCCATGGTGGGATTCGCTGCCGGCCGACCGGCCGATCATCTATGCGACCCTGGGCAGTTCGGGTGGCACGAATCTGTTGCAGGTGGTGCTGGACGCGCTGGCTGACCTGCCGGTGACGGTGATCGCGGCCACAGCCGATCGCAGCGACCTGAGCAATGTTCCGGCCAACGCGTTTGTGGCCGATTACCTGCCGGGCGAGGCGGCCGCGGCCCGTTCGGCGGTGGTGGTCTGCAATGGTGGCAGCCTGACGACGCAGCAGGCCTTGCTGGCCGGGGTGCCGGTGGTCGGGATCGCCAGCAATCTCGACCAGCACCTGAACATGGAGGCCCTCGAGCGCGCCGGTGCCGGGATGCTGCTGCGAACCGAACGGCTCAGCCGGCGGCGGGTGGCCGATGCCGTGCAGCGGGCCCTCGGTGACGCCGGCTATCGCCAGGCCGCCCTGCGGCTCGCCGAGGCTTTGGGGCGCGACTTCGACGGATTCTCCCAGCACGTCCACACCGCGTTGCATCTCAGGCCCGACAACATGGCCCGAGGCGTCGCGACCGAAGGTCGGTAGGGGCAACTGTGTTCTGCCCCAATCGGATTCGAATAGTCGGCGGGTCCGGATTTGCGGGCGAACCAAGACCCGGCTCGTCGATACCGGGCGAGTGAGCATTGTGGTGTCGCAATGACGCGCGATAATCCGCCAAGGCAGTGGTGGTTCGTCGAGGTGACAGACGACGCCGTCGCTGCGATCGATATTGCCGGGACGAAGGCCGCCCGGCACGGTCAGAACTTGTCTGCCGCGGTCAAGGGAACTAGGGTCGGGAACCTGATTCGCGCGGCCGAATATGTCCTGTACTTTGAAGCGGGCACGAAGACGGTCTTGCGAACGCACGCCGCATCAAGCTGACGGCGACCCCCGCCGCAGCGGCCAAGGCATAACAAGGAGTGGAGACGGCCACGATGGGATGCCGGAAATGTGGTGACGAGCAGGCACCAACAGAAGCGGTAATCCGGTGAAGCGGGCGCTGATCACCGGAATCACCGGCCAGGACGGCTCCTACCTCGCCGAATTGCTGCTCAGCAAGGGGTATGAGGTCCACGGGCTGATCCGCCGGGCTTCGACGTTCAACACGGCGCGGATCGATCACCTCTACGTCGACCGGCACGACCCGCACGCGCGATTGTTCTTGCACTATGGCGATCTCACCGACGGCACCCGATTGGTGACCCTGCTCAGCACCATCGATCCCGACGAGGTGTATAACCTTGCGGCCCAGTCGCACGTGCGCGTCAGCTTCGACGAACCGGTGCACACGGGTGACACCACCGGCATGGGATCCATCCGCCTGCTGGAAGCCATTCGGCTTTCCCGGGTGGAATGCCGCTTCTATCAGGCGTCCTCGTCGGAGATGTTCGGTGCGTCGCCGCCACCTCAGAGTGAGCAGACGCCGTTCTACCCGCGATCGCCCTACGGCGCGGCAAAGGTGTACTCGTACTGGGTGACGCGCAATTACCGAGAGGCGTACGGACTGTTCGCGGTGAACGGCATCTTGTTCAACCATGAATCACCGCGGCGCGGCGAAACGTTCGTGACCCGGAAGATCAGCCGGGCCGTGGCGCGGATCAAGGCCGGTCTCGAGTCGCACGTCTACCTGGGCAACCTCGACGCCGTTCGCGACTGGGGGTATGCACCCGAGTACGTCGACGGAATGTGGGGGATGCTGCAGACGTCCGAACCGGAAGACTTCGTGCTGGCGACCGGACGCGGCTATACGGTGCGCGAGTTCGCCCAGACCGCCTTCGACCACGCTGGGCTCGACTGGGAGAAGCATGTGCGATTCGACGAACGCTATCTACGTCCCACCGAGGTGGATTCGCTGATCGGCGATGCGACCAAGGCCGCCCAATCGCTGGGCTGGAAGGCGTCGATACACACCGCTGAACTGGCGCGGATCATGGTGGACGCGGACATCGCGGCGCTGGAGTGTGAGGGCAAGCCGTGGATCGACAAGCCGACGCTCGCCGACCGGGCGCGCGGACGAGAATGAGCACCTTCACCGGCGTCCTTGACCGAGCCGCTCCGGTGTATATCGCCGGGCACCGCGGGCTGGCCGGGTCCGCGCTGTTACGCAGATTTCAATCCGAGGGGTTCACCAATCTTGTGGTGCGCTCACACCGGGAACTCGACCTGACGGATCGGGCCGCGACGTTCGACTTCATTATGGAGTCGCGGCCCCAGGTCATCATCGACGCCGCGGCCAAGGTCGGCGGCATCCTGGCCAACAGCACCTATCCCGCTGATTTCCTGTCCGAAAACCTGCAAATCCAGGTCAACCTGCTCGACGCCGCGGTGGCCGCGCGGGTGCCGCGGCTGTTGTTCCTCGGCTCCTCCTGCATCTATCCGAAGTTCGCCGAGCAGCCCATCAAGGAAAGCGCGCTGCTCACCGGCCCGCTGGAGCCGACGAACAACACCTACGCGATCGCCAAGATCGCCGGCCTCCTTCAGGTCCAGGCGGTCCGCAGCCAACACGGCCTGGCCTGGATCTCTGCGATGGCAACCAACCTGTATGGACCCGGTGACAACTTCTCGGCGTCGACGTCGCACCTGCTGCCGGCGCTCATCCGCAGGTATGAGGAGGCCAGAGCCGGCGGCGTGCCGAAGGTGACGAACTGGGGCACCGGAACTCCACGCCGCGAACTATTGCATGTCGATGATCTGGCGAGCGCATGTCTGTACCTGCTGGAGCACTTCGACGGACCCAAACCGGTCAACGTGGGCACCGGCGTCGACCACAGCGTGCGCGAGATCGCCCAGATGGTGGCCAGCGCGGTGGGTTACACCGGCGAAACCGACTGGGATCCAACCAAACCGGACGGAACGCCCCGCAAACTTCTGGATGTGTCGGTGTTACGGGAGGCGGGTTGGCAATCCCGGATCACGCTGCGCGAGGGCATCGACTCCACGGTCGCGTGGTATCGGGCCAACGCCGGCGCGGTACGGAAATGACTGTGTGCATTGCGGCGGCCGCGCCTGGTTACGTAACGTTCGCGTGCTGAGCCGGTACTCCGCGACACCGACGTCACCGCGACGACAGGCCGAAAACTGCCGCGGCAAAGCCGACCTCGGCGACTGACCCGACCGGCCGGATAGGACCAGATAGGGACAGTGAGTCTTCTCAGCAAGATCGCCATGTGGGCCGAGTTGTTGGGCAGCGGCGAGGCCAAGCAGCGCATGCTCATCGGGCGGCAATTGGCTTGGCGGGTGCGTGAGCTGGAATCGATCAACGAGTTCGCCGACGTGGAGTTCTCGGTGTTCAGCCAGTTCGGCGACGACGGGATCATCCAATGGCTGATCCACCGCCTGCCGGGGCTTAGTGAGACGTTCGTCGAGTTCGGGGTGGGGTGCTACCAGGAAGCCAACACCAGATTTCTCTTGGTCAACAACAATTGGCGCGGGCTGGTCCTGGACAGCTCGAGACGCAAAGTCCATGCCATCAGTCGCGACACGATTTCCCTGCTGCACGATCTGCAGAGCGTCTGCGCCGTCGTGACCGCCGAGAACATCGACCAATTGATGCTGGACCGCGGATTCGAGGGCGACATCGGACTTCTGCACATCGACATCGACGGCAACGATTATTGGGTTTGGCGCGGGCTGACAGCGGTGCGCCCCGGAATCGCCATCATCGAATACAACAGCGTATTCGGGGTGGAGCGCGCGATCACGGTCCCGTACGACCCCAAGTTCAGCAGAGCGGGACGCTTCGGCAATCTGTATTTCGGCACATCCCTGCCGGCGCTGTGCGACCTGGCCCAATCTAAGGGATACGACTTCGTCGGCAGCAACAGCGCGGGCAACAACGCCTACTTCATCCGATCCGACCTGCCCCACGGCCTCAAGCCGCTCACCGCCGCCGAAGGCTACGTGGTGTCGAAGTTCGTTGATTCCCGCGACGCCAAGGGCCGGCGCACCCATCTCCGCGGGGAGCAGCGGCTGGCTGCACTGCGCGGGGCTCCGGTGGTGAACACCCGGACGGGTGCCGAAGAGCAGCTGTGACGAACGAAGGTCACTCCGGCTTACGCAGCACAACCATGTCTTGGTAGGCAGTGGAAGCCGTTCTGCCGCACCAGCTTCCCCACAACACATCACCAACCTGCTCGAGGCCGGCGTCGCGGACGGCTTGATCCCAGTCTTCCTGCGGAAGTGCGATGGCAGCCTCGGGCACGAACGGGGTGATCACGATCAGGTCGTCATGTGGACGAAACGGCAGAGCCGACTTGCCCTGCGCAACCAACTCCCGCGACTCCTGATTCCACACATACAGGGTGAGCAGCGCGCGCCCGCCGGGGGCAAGTACTCGTGCAGTCTCCGCGAGGTAGCGAGCCACCTGCGATATGGGCATGTGGGTGAACAGCGACGACGCGAAGGCCAGCTCGAAACTCGCGTCGGGGTAGGGGAAGGTGAACTTCTCGGCCTGCACCGTGCCCTTCGGGTTGTACATCTTGTTGTAGATGTCCGCACGCTGGAAGCGGAAGTTGGGATGCGACGCGTAGTGCTCCGAACACCAGCGAACTTCGGCGGTATTGATGTCGAAGCCCTCATAGAGCCCCTTGGCCGGGTCGAGAAATGTGGTCAGCGGACGAGCCACGCGGCCCATCCCGCAACCCATGTCGAGGACGCGGTAGTGCGGTTCAAGCTGGCCGTAGTCGCGCAGCAGGCCCAAGAACTCGTCACCAGATTCGCGAAATGGGCCGGGCGCCGCGGGGTTTCGAGACCCGCCGCCCACCAAGCGGCGTGGTGGGACCAGCGGGTCGCTACGGCCGTTGAGCTTGTCCAGCACATCACTTGGGGTATACCGCACGAATAGCCCGGCCTTGATCAGGAGAGGCACCGGGACAAATCTGAGGAAAGAGTCAACAAGCCGGGACGCAACCACGTGGCACAACGTACACTGCGCGACGACAGTGGCGCCAATTCGAGACGCCTGGATGAGCGGTCAGGCCGGCTTGCGAAGCGAGAGGCCGGCCGCACGGTAGATCGCATCGATGACGGTCATGTTCTCGACCGCGTCTTGCGGCGTTGTCTTCACCGGTTCGCCGCGCAGCACCGCTGCGGCGAACGCGTCGAGCTGGTAGGCGTAGGAGGCGCGGCGCGGGAACCGCTCCAGCCGTTGTCCGTGGGCCGATCGGACCGTGAGGCGATGGAAGGACTGCGGCAATACCGGATTGACTACCCGCAACTCGCCCAGGTCGCCGACCACTCGGGCGCTGATCCGTAACAGGTCGGTCGACCACATCGAGCAGCGGACCCGGCCGGTGTGGCCGTCGGCGAACCGCAACTCGGCGGTCATGGCGCGGTCGATTTGGGGATCCCGCAGTTTCGCCTGTGCGGAAACGACTTCGGGAGTTGAACCGCCGAAGGTGCGCACCATGTGGACCGCATAACACCCGGTTTCCATGGTCGCGCCGCCGGCCAACGAGTAGTTGTAGCGGATGTCGGAGAACTTGGGCAGCGGCAAGCACAGGTCGCCCTCCACTCTCGTCAGCTTGCCCAGTTCGCCCGAGGCGATGATCTGCTCAACGCGCAGGCTCAGCGGGTGATAGGGATAATGGAGCGCCTCCATTACCACGCGATCCGATTGGGTGGCCAGTTCGGCGACCTCGCGGGCTTCGGCGGCGTTGGCGGTGAACGGCTTTTCGCACAGCACATGCTTGCCGGCGCCCAGCGCGGCCCGGGTCCAGCGGCCGTGCAAGCTGATTGGCAAGGGGTTGTAGACCGCGTCGAGTTCGGGGTCGGCGATCAGCGCGTCGTAGCTGTGGTGGACCCGCGCGATGCCGTGCGCGGCGGCGAAGGCCCGGGCGCGCGAGGCATCGCGTGCGGCCACCGCGGCCACCACCACCTCGTCGTTCTGGCGGGCGGGCTTTATCAGCGCCAAGGGAGCGATACGGGCGGCGCCCAGGATGCCGATCCGGACCTGTCGAGACACGGGCCAGACGCTAACAGCCGGCATGAATTGGCGACAAGAAAACGGTTTGGGCCGTAGCCATAGATCGCGACCTTGATGGCTGGCACCTGCGTGCGCCGAGCCGTTTGAGCCGCCGATAAATTCTATCTATTACAGGATCAATATTAACAATTTGATCCCCGCAAGCGCTGGCGCGATAGTTGCTTCCGTTGGGCCACCGCCTAGATAGTGCAATACCGGCCGACCGGATCGGGCGGGCAGAAAATTCGTCCTCCGGGCGACGGAGGCGGCTTGAATAGTGGATGGATTCAACGTCTTACAGACGTTGCGAAAGGCTCTCTGGAAGGTTGGGCTCTATGCGGTGCCGAA
Source organism: Mycobacterium kansasii ATCC 12478 (assembly GCF_000157895.3). Lineage (NCBI taxonomy): Bacteria > Bacillati > Actinomycetota > Actinomycetes > Mycobacteriales > Mycobacteriaceae > Mycobacterium > Mycobacterium kansasii. The sequence continues at coordinate 5,241,934 of NC_022663.1, forward strand.
TCTGTGATTCAAGTACCCGGCAGGCGTTTACTCACCAGATCCTTCACAAATACGACTGCACATATTACTTCTGCGACAATTGCGGTGGTTTGCAGACCGAAGATCCCCATTGGCTGGACGAAGCGTATGCGAGCCCGGTGACATCCGCCGATACCGGCCTGGTTTTCCGCAACAACTATCTGGCGCGGTTGACGTCGGCGGTCCTCCTCGTTCTGTTTGATCGCCGCGGCCGGTTTCTCGATACCGCCGGGGGCTACGGCATTTTCACCCGCCTGATGCGGGACGTCGGCTTCGACTACTACTGGACGGACGAGCACTGCCCCAATCTGACCGCACGGGGCTTCGAAGCCGATATGGGTCCGCGCGGTGGCCGCTACACCGCAGTCACCGCCTTCGAGGTGATGGAGCATCTCGCTGATCCAGTCGCATTCGTCGCCGAGCTGCTTGAAAGTACCGGCACCGACACCATTATTTTTACGACGGAACTCTTCGCCGGTGAACCGCCGGCGCCGGAGGCGTGGTGGTACTACACGTTCGCCACCGGGCAGCACATCACCTTCTATCAAAGATCGACGCTGGAGTTCATCGGAAAGCGCTTCGGCATGCACTTTTACAGCTCCGGAGTTCTGCACATCTGGACACGAAAGAAGCTCAATCCGTCGGTGCTGCGCGCGCTTACCTGGCTACCTGTCGCGAGTTTCCTTTACGTATTGCCACGAGTTGTGCTTGGGTCGCGGACGTGGGCGGATCATGAAAGCCTCATCCGCGCCGATGCACCGTAGGCGTCACGATATTGAAGACGGCTTCGATACCGAATACCGAGCCGCCCCGGACGAGCCTTTCAGGCCGGCTTGCGAAGCGGCAGGCCGGCGGCACGGTAGATCGCGTCGATGACGGTCATGTTCTCGATCGCGTCTTCGGGAGTGGTCTTCACCGGTTCGCCGCGCAGCACCGCGCCGGCGAATGCGTCGAGCTGATATGCGTAGGAGGCGCGCCGGGGGAACCGCTCCACGCGTTTTCCGTCGTCCGATCGAACCGAGAGCCGATGGTAAGAGTGCGGCAACACCGGGTTGAGCACATGTAGCTCGCCTTTGTCGCCGACGACGCGAGCACTGATCTGCATCAGATCGGTCGACCACATCGAGCAGCGCACCCGGCCGGTGTGTCCGTCGGCGAACCGCACCTCGGCCGTCATGGCGCGGTCGATCTGTGAATCGCGCAATTTCGCCTGCGCGGAAACCACTTCCGGTGTCGAACCGCCGAACGTGCGGACCATATGGACCGCATAACACCCGGCGTCCATCGTCGCACCGCCGGCCAGCGAGTAGTTGTAGCGGATGTCGGAGAACTTGGGCAGCGGGAAGCACAGGTTGCCCTCCACCCGGGTCAGCTTGCCCAGTTCGCCCGAGGCGATGATCTCCTCAACGCGCAGCGTCAACGGGTGATAGCGATAGTGGAATGCCTCCATCACCACGCGACCGGAATTGGCGGCCAGTTCGGCGATCTCGCGCGCTTCGGTGGCGTTGGCGGTGAACGGCTTCTCGCACAGCACGTGCTTGCCGGCGGCCAATGCCGCCCGGGTCCACCGACCGTGCAGGCTGTTCGGCAAGGGGTTGTACACCGCGTCGAGGTCCGGGTCGCTGATCAGCGCGTCGTAACTGTCATGTACCCGGGCAATGTCATGCTTGGCGGCGAAGGCCTGAGCACGCGATGCATCGCGTGCTGCGACCGCAGCCACCACAACCTCGGCATTTCCCTTCGCGGGTTTGACAAGCGCCAAGGGGGCGATACGAGCGGCGCCCAGGATGCCGATCCGGACCTGTCGAGACACGGACCGACGCTAGCACCTGACGCAGGCCCACGACGCGGGAAGGACCGCGGGAAGGGCGCGGGAAGGGTCTGGTGCGGCAGTCGCCGATGAGAACCCTGCCGGTGAGGAGGGGAACTGCCGGTTGTGGCGGTGACTATGGCTGTCCGTTACCGGGCGAAGGCAAAGAGCCGGTCCAGCACGGCACGGCCCGCGCGGTCGTCGGCGTGCACGACCGCGACGTCCCAGTAGTGATATCCGCGCTCGGCATAGCGCCTGTCCAGCACCGCGGCTGTGGCCGGCACCTCATCGATCGGCAGCGCCTGAACCGGCCTGCCGAAGTTGTCCCAGATGCCCACATACGAGTACCCGGCGGTCTGCAGCTCCCCCCACACCACGGTCGGGTCCGGCACCCCGGCCATCCGGATCAGCTCCGGGTAATACTCGAAGAACAGCAACGGACGGGTATCCGCGTAGGCCCGCGCGAGCGCCGGGACCAGAATCGTGTCGTAGCCTTCCGTGTCGGATTTGACCAGCCTGATCGGCGGCAGTTCGGGGTGACGGTTGCGCAGGTCGGCCACGGTCAGCGCGGCGGCCGCCCCGCCGGTGCCGCCCTGGGCGAAGCGGGTGTCGCCGCCTTTTCGGACCGCGCCGAGACCGGAGGCCTTGGCAGCGTCGGTGAGCAGCAGGCCGAACTCGATCACGCAGCGGTCGTCCGACCCGACGTTGCGCTCCAGGTACGGCAGGTATTCGGGGTCTCCCTCGATGCAGAGGATGCGGGCGTCGACTTTGGCGAGGAGCTGCCTGGCGGAGTCACCGATGTTGGCTCCTACGTCGATGACGCCCAACGGCTTGTCGGTCTCGGCGAGGCCGACCGCCAGGTCGATCAGATTCTGACCGTAGGTGGGGAACAGGCGGGCGTAGTCCGGAAGCCGGTGATACCACGGCATCGCCAGTGAAACGCCCTGCACGTCGCGGATGACGGTGCGCGTGCCGAACCAGTGACGAACCGTGCGGTAGGAGAGTTCCAGTGCGAGTTGCCTAAACAACAGGCGATAGCTCATAACTTTGCGTCCAGATCCACCCGCAGATGGTAACCGACCTTTGGTGTGCGTCTGCTCGTGCCGCGGACAGCCCGGGGTCGTGCAGCCTTGTCGCAGCGCCGTCGTGTGCACGCGGCAGCTGCGGCAGAGAAACCGGCGACGACATCCTGTGGTCACCTCCCGCACCGATCTCGGCCTGGCTCGAGGATGTCGGCGGCTCGGCATCGGGAGCCGGTGGGAGAACGATTTGCCTTAGGGCAGAAAACTTTTCGGGGTCGATCCGCCGCACCCCGACGACGCGGCCGGCATCGTGAAGCCGGGGGGTGCCGCGGCGGGGTGGGTTGGCTCGTTCATCGCGGCGACCGTGGCGTACCTTCTGATTGTCCTTCTTCCGGGCTTGACGATGCCGCGGGAGATATCCAGGAGGTTTGATACTGTGCTGTGCCGGATGAGCGCTGTCGTCCAGGCAATGGAGACCGTGGTGGGCGCCGAGCGCTTATGAAAGTCGCATTCGATCACCAAATCTTCGCGATCCAGCGTTACGGCGGTGTGTCGCGCTATTTTTTCGAGCTGGCAAGCCGCCTACCTGCCGACACGGTGTCGGAGGTGTCCGTCGTCGCACCGTTTTACATCAACGCCTATCTGGCCGCTGATTCGGCCCGCGGCTTCACCCATGGCAAGTATCTGCCCTACACGTTCAAAGGCGCACCGGTCCTCGTCGAACTTGCGAACCAGTTTGCGGCACCGTTCGCGTGGTCGAAGTCGGACGCGGACATCCTGCACGAGACCTGGCACCCCTTCAAGCCCGTCGGTAAGGCGCGGCGCCGGGTTGTGACGATCTTCGACATGATCCACGAGCTATTCAAGCCGCCCATGGCCAAACTCGCGATCGCCGCCAAACGCGCGTCTGTCAATCGCGCCGACCATGTGATCTGCGTCTCCGAAAGCGCTCGCGACGACCTCGTGCGTCTCTACGGCATCGACCCGGCCCGCACCAGCGTTGTGCACCTTGCCTGTTCGCTGCCCGTGCAGGCGAACACCGCGACCGTCGACAGCGGCGGGCGCAGGCCCTCGCTCCTTTACGTCGGGCGTCGCGGGGGATACAAGAACTTCGCCACGCTGCTGCGCGCCTACAGCAGTTCGCCGGTATTACGGGATTTCGAGTTGATCGCCTTCGGCGGGCCGCCGTTCCTGCGCGACGAGCAGAAGGAGATCAGCCGGCTGGGAGTCACCGACCGGGTGCGCTTCGAGTCCGGGTCTGACGAGGAGCTGGCGGCGCGCTATCGGACAGCTGCCGCATTCGTCTATCCCTCGCAGTACGAAGGTTTCGGGATCCCCCCGCTCGAAGCGATGAGCCAGGGCTGCCCGGTCGTGTGCAGCAATGCGGGCGGAATTCCAGAGGTGGTCGGGGATGCGGGCGTCTTCTTCGATCCGGACAGCCCCGAGGAGCTGCGCACGGTTCTGGAACGCGTGGTGACGACGGAGACCCTGCGCGCCGATCTGCGCGAGCGTGGCTATGCACGGCTCCCGGCGTTCTCCTGGGACAAGAACGCAGCTGAGACAGCCCGGATCTATCGCGAAATAATCTGAGCCGCAGCTGTATCCGACGTTGCGATGCCGGTTGCGGCGATGTCCGGCCGAATCACCTTGGGCGGCAACAGGTGTGGCTCCCTGCGCGGCCCTGGCCGGACTCAGTCGCCGCGAGCACGCCACTTCACCCACCAGCGCGCCGCAATGATGACCAGCCTGATGCCCAATCTGGTGGTGATCGGCAGTCGCTTGAGAAAAGCCTTGTCTACGAAGGTATTACTGAGTCCGCCCAACTCGTTGAAGCGTGCTACGACGACGTCCATGTGCCGGGTGACGAGTGCGGGGTTGGCGAAGCACCGGATATTGAAGTCCCAGTCCGCCAGCGACCGGTAGCGCAGGTTGTAGGGGCCGATGCTGCTGAAGAGTTCGCGGCGGTAAAAGATCGACTGATGGCAGATGTTGCGCTTGAACAGCAGGCGATCGAGGTCGAAGGCGCCACCGTAGCGGAATTTGGTTGAGCGCATGAGCACGTCGCCATATACCAGATCGCTGGGCTCATGTTCGCCGATGAAGGCGGCCACCCGGGCCAGGGTGGCCGCCTCGTACAGCGCGTCGTCGGCGCCCAGAAACAGCAACCACGTCCCGCTAGCCAGGCTCACGCCGCGGTTCATCGCGTCGTAGACCCCGCGGTCGGTGCCCGAACGGACGACCAGGCGCTCGCCGAAGTTGGGGACAAAGCTGTGCGCGATATCGAGGGTTGCATCCGTCGAGCCGCCGTCGACCAGTACCAGCTCGAAGTCCCGGAAGGTCTGGCAGGCGATGCTGTCGAGGCAAAACCCTAGCGCCGAGGCCACGTTCAAGGTGGGGATGATGATGGAAAACATTGGTGCGGGCATGGCGGCTTTCGTTGTTTCAGCAGCGGTCAAGCCGGCCTCGCGCAGCGGTTCCAGTCAATTGGCATCGCGGAAGAAGATACCGTCGGCCTGCAGCATTCGACCATTACGCGCATCGATGAAACAGGGCAGTAAACCGGTCAATGTGAAGCCCAACGAATACACCAGATCGAGTGCTTCCGGAATGAGCATGCCGCCTTCGTACAACGGCGCGAAGGAGAGTTCGAGTTGCATCCCGACACACTGGTCGTTGACCGTCGACTTGGCGCCGTCGAGTACCTGTTTTTCAAATCCCTGCACGTCGACCTTCAGAAAAGCGGCGCCGTTCGGCCGGAGAAATTCCGGCGCCACGGAATCCAGTCGGTGAATCGGCGCCTCCTCGGTGCCCACATAGTTCGCCGGGGGAAAGGCCTCCTGGTGACGCGTCAGCATGGGCAAAACCGAACTGCTTTGACCGGCGTTTCCGGCGACATTGACCGAAACCGTCCCGTCGGCATCGCCCAGCGCACACTGCCGGCAATCCCAAAGTGGATCGGTTACCGCTTTTCTTTCCAAAGTGGTAAATGGCCGGGATAGCGGTTCGAAGGAGACGATGCGGCCCTTGTATCCCGCTCGGCGGAGGCCTTTGGCGTATTGCCCCGTGTTGGCTCCGACATCGAAAACGACATCGACCCGGCGCAATTCGAGCTGTTTCACAAACTGGTGCCTCAGGTCCCGCTCGGAATAACGGCGCGGCACCTCGAAGGCGGCGCTGCGCACGATGAATCGAGCAAGGTCCGACAAATGCACCGTGTGACACTAACATGCCCGTCGGCCTGACCCGCCCGGCCGGAGCCGGGGTTGTGCGGCCGATGATCGGGTTTGTCGTCGACGAACGGCGAAGGGCGGTGACCCCGTTGATGCGAACAGCTCGAGCGACAAGGCGCGCTAGACTACACCGCGGCAACGCGAGGAGGTTGCGAGCTTGCCCTCGAGTTGGCGATACCGCGTCACGCGGCGTGGAGCCGCCCGCACATCGCTTGATCATGTTGTGGTTCTTGGGCTTCCGTGCGGCGGTCGCCAGGGCGGGGATGCGGTTGGCTCGGACCGGGTGCGGCTAAAGCGAAGGGACTTGTCGCCATGAACAACGTGGTCGATCTACTCGACCAGACGTTCTTTGCCGCCGAGCGGGCGACCGGAACCTTCAACGTGCTGCAGTGTGTCTGGGTGTACAACCGCGAGGTCGACATCGACCGGCTGCGGCAGTTTCATCACCATCTGCAGCGGGGCCGGTTGGCCCGCCGAATCGAATGCTCACCCCTGCCGTTCGGCCGTCATCGCTGGGTTTCGTCCAACGGCCCGACGGACCTCGGGATCGTCGCGGTGCCGCGGCCCCGCGAAGAATTCGACGCCTGGGTCAATGAGCAGGCCAGCGCGCCCCTGGACGCCGAGCGGGGACCCGGATGGCGACTCGCGGTGCACCCGTTCGTCGGCGGCGGCGCTGGCGTCAGCTTGGTCATCTCCCATTGCCTCACCGATGCGGTCGGGCTGTGCGAGGCGGTGGCGGACGCGGCCTGCGGTCGCGACGAGCAGATCAGCTGGCCGGCAGCCGGGTCGCGGCGGCGCTGGGAAGCGTTGCGTGAAGACACCGGCCAAGCTGCGCGTGACATCCCGGGTATCGCCCGCGCCGTTGTCGACGCCGCACGGTCGGCCCGCGGTAACCGTGGCCATCCGCCGGCGGCAGCGCCGCGACGTAGCAGGACCGTCGCACCGCTGTCCGGAGCGGACCGAACCATCATGCTCCCGGCGGCGACGATCTTGGTCGATGCCGAAGAGTGGGACGCCCGCGCGCAGTCGCTGGGAGGGACCAGCAACACCCTGCTCGCCGGGCTGGCGGTCCGGCTGGCCCAGCGACTGGGACGCGTCACCGCGGACGGCTCGGTCACCGTGGGCATGCCGGTCAGCGAACGCACCGCCGGCGATACCCGCGCCAACGCGGTCACCAAGGTCGACATCACCGTCGACCCCGCTTCCGCGACGACGGACCTGCGCCAGCTCCGCGCCGCCACAAAGAAAGCGCTGATCCGCCGTCAGCAGGTGCCGAGCGAGCAGTCGGTGCTGCTGCCTCTGGTGCCGCTGTTGCCGCGGTGGCTGGTCCGGCGAACGGTCGGCGTGGCGGCCGGCAATGTCTCATCGAATATCGGGGTGGTCGACCCGGCCGCCTGCCGGCCGGATGGAACGGACGCCGACCATTTCGCCGTCACGGGTTCCTGGGGGGTGAGCACATCGGTCATGGACCGTAGCGGGGGATATCTGGGATTGCTGTCGGGACGAACGTCTGCCGAGGTCTTCGTGTCGGTCCTTGCCTATCAGCCCGGCCGGTCCAACTCGAATGACGGCTTGCGCCAATATCTTTCGAGCACGCTGTCGGAGTTTTCGCTCGTCGGCACGATGGGCTGGGGATGCCCCGAGCTGGTCGGCGGGACGCGGTAGCGGTCCCGCGCGGGTCAGTTCAGGCGGACCGTCCCGGTCGAAATCCCGGCGCCCGGCAGACGCTCCAGCAGCGCATCGCCCATCGTCGCCGCGGGGGTAAGGACCCCCCGCAATGCGGAAAGCCGGCCGCGATCGAGCGCCAGTGCCAGACCACACTGCCCGAGCAGCACCGCAGTCGACTCGTAGGCGTCGACATCGTGCGCAAAAGTCGCCAGGTAGCGCGCACCGGTCGTGGTGGTGGTGTACGTCTCGAATCGATAGTGGCCGCGCTGGCGGGATTTCCGGCTTGGACCGGTGCCCGGCTTCGGCGTGATGCGGTCCACCAACCGGCGGGGCAGTCGACTGAAGTACCGGTTGCCCAAACCGATGGCGCCCGCGACGGCGCCGGTGACAACGGCGGATGCGACCGGCGCCAGGAACGATCGTCCCAGACTCATGGTCTCCGAGTAGCGGAACCGCCGGCCATATGCCCAGTCCTGTAATGCGTTGCTACGACGGACAATCCGGGTGTTGAACGGGCCCTGCACGAACCCGCCGGTCCAGAAGCCGGCAAGTTCGGGAGCCAGGTCGCGTCCGCGGCGGCGGGGAAAATCCGGCTGCGGACCCAGTTCGGGTTCGGCGCCGCGATCGGTGGTCAGCGTATACGGGTCGTTGACCAGCCGGTGGGCGTCCGGGTCGCTGGATGCGGTGCGCATCGCCTCGGAATACGTTGCAACCGAGCCGCCGGAGACCCAGCGTTGAGAGAACGAGCGGAGCACCAGGTGGGTGTCGCAGAGTTCACCCGTGCCGTCTTCGATCGCCCGGCGGTACAGCAGATAGACGCTCAAATCCGAAGGCACCGAATCGAATCCGCAGGCGAGCACGATCCGGGCGCCGGTGTCGGCGGCTTGCTTGTGGTACAAATCGATGCTGTTGCGGCAGAACATCAATTCGCCGGTCAAGTCGGCATAATCGGTTCCGGCCTTGGCGCAGGCCGCCACCAGCGGCAGACCATAGCGGGTGTAAGGACCTACGGTGGTCAGCACCACCCGCGTCCGGGTGGCCATTGCCTCGAGCGTCGCCGGTTGTGACGCGTCGGCGACGATCAGCGGCCAGTCCCGGGCGGTCGGCGCCAACGTTTCCCGCACGGCCCGCAGCCGTTCGCTGGAGCGACCGGCCAGCGCAATCCGTGCGCTCGACCCGGCGCGCGCGAGGTGTTCGGCGGTCAAGTTGCCCGAGAAGCCGGTGGCGCCATACACGACGATGTCGAACTCGCGTTCGGCGGGACTCATCCGGGTGACACTACCCGAGCAGTGCTGCGCCCCGGACCGGGCGGTTGGCCGCCTCAGTCCTTGACGAAGCAGTACATCCGGTAGGAAATATCGCCACTTTCCAGGTAACGGGACAGCTGGGTGCCTTGCACGCCGATGTATTCCCGGCCCGCGAAACGAAGGAAGGCCGGCAGATGGCGTTCGACCAGCTCCCGCGACTTCTGCGAATTCCTTTCGATGCCCCGCAACACCTCGGCGTTGATCTCCCGCTGCGACAGTTGCCGCAGCGCGGCGCCGGCCAGATCGGCCTCCCAGTCGGGGATCTCGTTGCTGGGGCGCAGGTCGGCGTAGGCGAAGTACCCTCCCGGCCGCAGCACCCGCACCACCTCGGCGAGGAAACGCCGGAAGTGCGGATAGCAGTGCGAGGCTTCGACATTGAGAACCACGTCGAAGGATCCGTCGTCGAAGGGCAGGTTTTCGGCGTCGCCTCGCACGAAATCAAGACCGGGCAGATGGTGTCGCTTCTGGCAAAGTCTGATACCGGCCGGGTTCAAGTCGAGCGCGGTGTAAGAGGCCGGCTGCAAGGTGCGTGTCAGGTAGGAGGCTCCACCGCCGTGGCCGCAACTGACCTCCAGCACCCGCTTGCCCTTCAAGTCCGCCTGGGTCGCGGTGCGGTGGTACAGGTTGATGTGGGCTCGGTTGGGTTCGTCGGATTCCTCCAGGGGCAGGGCCATTGGCGGATCTTCCTCATAGGCCCAGTTGATGAACACGATTTCGTCGGCACCGAGCCCGCGCGTCATCAGCGGATACCAGAACCGCCAAACTCGCTTGTAGATCGGGGTACTCCCGACGCGGGCAAGCAGGCTGTGGGTGGGACTGAAGGGCATGGGCAAGCAGTATGGCAGACCAGCACGATGAGCGAGCCCACGGCGGGAACGCCGCACCCTACCGAGGAGCCGGAGCCGCTGGTCCGACCCGTTGCCGGCCGTCTGACGCCGTCGGCCAGCCCGCCGGAAGCGGCCTGCTCAGGTAGCCTCCCCGGCATGTCAGTGATCAACGGCGCGGAATGCGGGCAGTGAGCGGGGGCGGATTTCGTTTCGGCTTTGTCGATTCGCTGGTGCACTCGCGGTTTCGGCCCGGCTGGCTGGCGCGGTCCAGTATGGTGGCGGCAACGCTGACCGGCGCCGATTCCTATTGGGTCGGCGACCATCTGAACGGGCTGGTGCCGCGCTCGATCGCGACGCCCGAATATCTGGGAATCGCGGCGAAACTCGTGCCCAGCGTCGACGCGAACTACGAACCGTGGACGATGCTGGGAAACCTCGCCTACGGGAGGCCCAAGCGGTTGCGGCTCGGCATATGCGTGACCGACGCCGGTCGCCGCAACCCGGCGGTCACGGCCCAGGCCGCCGCGACCCTGCAGCTGCTTACCCGGGGCAACGCCATCCTTGGCATCGGTGTCGGGGAACGGGAAGGCAACGAACCCTACGGCGTGGAGTGGACCAGACCGGTGGCGCGGTTTGAAGAAGCGCTGGCCACAATACGCGCGTTGTGGAATTCCAACGGGGAGCTTGTCTCGCGCGAATCGGCGTACTTTCCGCTGCAGAACGCCGCGTTCGAGCTGCCACCATACCGGGGAAAATGGCCGGAAATCTGGGTTGCCGCGCACGGTCCGCGGATGCTGCGGGCAACCGGACGCTACGCCGATGCCTGGGTTCCGATTGTGCTGGTGCGTCCCGGCGACTACAGCACGGCGCTCGAAGCCGTGCGCACCGCGGCATCCGACGCCGGTCGTGACCCGATGTCGATCATCCCCTCCGCGGTGCGCGGCGTGATCACCGGCCGAGATCGCGACGACGTCGAGGAGGCGCTGGACTCTGTCGTCGTGAAGATGACCGCGTTGGGGGTACCCGGTACAGCCTGGGCCCGCCACGGTGTCGAGCATCCGATGGGAGCCGACTTCGCCGGGGTCCAGGATGTGATTCCCCAAACCATGGACGAGCAGACGGTCTTGTCGTACACCGCGAAAGTCCCGCCGGCGCTCATGAAAGAGGTTGTCTTCAGCGGCACCCCCGAGGAAGTCGTCGACCAAGTAGCCCAATGGCGCGATCACGGCCTCGAGTACCTGCTGGTGATCAACGGCAGTCTGGTCAACCCCAGCTTGCGCAAGGCGGTCGCGGCGAGCCTGCCGCACGCCAAGGTGCTGCGCGGACTCAAAAAGCTGGGTGTCAGCTCGCCGAAGCGCCGCTGACCATCGGGTTAATTCTGCGCCGCGGGCACAGGGGACAAGACCTGTTATTGTCGTGGGGCCTCATCGACGTGGCATTGCGCCTCCGGGCAATCTACGAGCCGTACATGCGCCGATTCCGATTCGAAGGACACGGCAGCAAAACGTCCGTACTCTCTTCCGTCAAGAGCCGAAGGATGATCATGCAGACGAACTTGTCATTTCAGGCTGGGGGCGAGGTGGCAACGCAAACCGAACGGATCGCGGATCCGCAAGCGGTGCAATCGCCGAACGGGACCGCAACGCGATTCGCGATGAGCGAATCGTCGCTCATTGATCTGCTGCAGAAGGCAGCCGGCCAGTACCCCAACCGCGCCGCGTACAAGTTCATCGACTACGAGGTAGATCCGAAGGGATTCACCGAAACCCTCACCTGGTGGCAGGTCTATCGGCGCGCGACGATCGTAGCGGACGAGCTGAGGATCTGCGGGTCGAGCGGTGATCGGGTTGCGATATTGGCCCCGCAGGGCCTCGAATACATCGTTGCCTTCCTGGGCGCGCTGCAGGCCGGTCTGATCGCCGTTCCGCTGCCGGTACCGCAGTTCGGTATCCACGACGAACGGATTTCCGCGGCCCTGCGGGATTCCCTCCCGACGGTCATTCTGACGACGTCGTCGGTCGTCGACGAGGTCGTCAAGTATGTGCCGCATGCGCGCGCCCCGCAGGGCCGGGAACCAGTCGTCGTCGCGATCGACTCGCTGGACCTGGACTCGCCGCGGGAACTGGCCCCCGCCGCGCCCGCGCGCCCGGGCACGGCCTACATCCAGTACACATCGGGGTCGACCCGCTCGCCCGCCGGTGTTGTCCTGTCGCACAAGAACGTCATCAGCAATTGCGTACAGCTGATGTCCGATTACCTCGGGGACACGGAAAAGGTTCCGTCAACTGCGGTGTCGTGGCTGCCGTTCTATCACGACATGGGCTTGATGTTGGGTGTCATTCTCCCGATGATCAACCAGGACACCGCAGTGTTGCTGAGCCCAATGGCATTTCTGCAGCGGCCGGCCCGCTGGATGCAATTGCTGGGCAGACATCGTGGACAGATTTCCAGCGCACCGAATTTCGGGTTCGACTTGGCCGTGCGCCGAACGTCCGATGACGACATGGCCGGTCTTGATCTCGGGCACGTGCGGGCGATCGCCACCGGCGCCGAACGCGTAAACCCGGCCACGGTAAGGCGTTTCATCGACCGGTTCGCCAAGTTCAACCTCAGCCAGAGCGCGATCCGACCCTCGTACGGGCTCGCCGAGGCGACGGTGTACGTGGCGACCGCCGGACCGGGACGCCCGCCCAAGACTGTCTGTTTCGACTACCAGCATTTGGCGGCCGGCCGGGCGAAGGTCTGCGAGAGCGACGGCGATGAGGGCGCCAAGCTGGTCAGTTACGGTGCGCCGCGGGCATCCACCGTGCGGATCGTCGACCCCGACACCAGGACCGAGACTCGCGAGGGAACCGTCGGCGAGATCTGGGTGCAGGGCGACAACGTCGCCATGGGCTACTGGCGAAACCCCGAACTCACCGAGCGGACCTTCGGGGCGAAGCTCGTCGATCCCTCGGCCGGCACGCCGGTCGGCCCGTGGCTGCGGACCGGAGACCTGGGCGTCATGTTCGAGGACGAACTGTTCATCACCGGCCGTATCAAGGATCTGTTGGTGGTGGATGGGTCCAACCATTATCCCGACGACATCGAGGCGACGATCCAGGAGATCACCGGCGGCCGGGTGGTGGCGATAGCGGTGCCCGACGACAGCACCGAGCAGCTGGTCACCATCGTCGAGGTCACGACGTGGGGTCACCCCGACGACGCGGCATCGGATAGGCTGCGCACGGTCAAACGTGACGTCACGTCCGCGATATCGCGTTTGCACCGGGTACGTGTCGCGGATGTCGTTATGGTGGCTCCGGGCTCGATTCCCGTCACCACCAGCGGTAAGGTCCGACGTTCAACCTGCGTCGAGCGTTACCTGAACCAGGAATTCACCCGCGTGGACGGTGCCGCATGACGGCACATGTATGGGGGTTTGCGCGTTACCCGAGACATGGAATATGACCGACTGCACGCTATCTGAGGAAGAGATCCGAAACCTCGATCGCGATCTTCGGATACTCATCGCAACCAACGGCACCCTGACCCGGATTCTCAACGTGGTGGCCAACGAAGAGATCGTCGTGCAGATTGTCAACCAACATATCCGGCGGGCCGTACCAAAAATGGTCGAACTCGGCCAATCGGCGGAGAGCCGGGTTCTGCAACGTAATATCCTGCTCAAGGGCCGGAATTCAGGCAACGTGTTCGTGGCCGCGGAGTCGTTGGTCGCCATTGATCTGCTGCCCGCCGAAATAGTGGCGCGATTGACCAGGACGGATCATCCTATTGGCGAGGTTATGGCAGCCAGTTACATCGAGACATTCAAGGAGTCGGCCAAAGTCTGGGTCGGAGCCTCGCCCCGCTGGCTCGCTCTCGACGGATACCAGCATTCGCGCCGGAGAACCGTCGCGCGCCGCTACCGCATTTTGTCCGGCGGGCAGCCGATCATGCTCATCACCGAGTATTTCCTCCGCACCGTATTCCAAGATGTCCCGCATGAAGAAGCCGATTGCCGCCAGTTCTCGAATGTCATCACTGCGGCGCGCTAGGGCGGTCACCCACTAATGCGGAATGGCAACCTGGCCGGGTTCCTGGCTGAGCGGGCATCGGAAGCGGGATGGTACGACCGGCCCGCCTACTATGCGCCGGAGATCGTCACACACGGCCAAATCCATGACGGCGCCGCGCGACTTGCGCACGTGCTGCAACGCCGTGGCCTCGGCACCGGGGATCGCGTCCTGTTGTGCCTTCCGGATTCACCGGAGCTGGTGCAGTTATTGCTGGCGTGCCTGGCTCGTGGCGTCATGGCGTTTCTGGCGAATCCGGAGTTGCATCGCGACGACCACGCGTTTCTGGAGCGCGACACCGAGCCGGCGCTGGTCGTCACCTCGGGCCCGTTGTGCGGCCGGTTTCGCCCGTCGCGCGTGGTCGATGCCGCCGAGCTGTTGTCGGCGGCGGCGCGGGCCGAGCCGGCAGAATACGAGCAGCTCGGGCGCGATGCCGACGCATACGCGACCTATACCTCGGGTACCACCGGGCCGCCGAAAGCGGCCATCCATCGGCACGCCGACCCGCTGACATTTGTTGACGCCATGTGTCACCAGGCGCTGCGGCTCACGGCCCACGACACGGGGCTGAGTACCGCACGCATGTATTTCGCCTATGGCCTCGGTAATTCGGTCTGGTTCCCCCTTGCGACAGGCGGTTCCGCCGTCATCAATCCATTGCCGGTGGGTGCGGAAATGGCAGCCACGCTGTGCGAGAGATTCGAGCCGTCCGTGCTCTACGGCGTGCCGAATTTCTTTGCCAGAGTCGTCGACACCTGTTCTTCCGAATCTTTTCGGGCGCTCCGGTGCATCGTGTCAGCGGGCGAGGCCCTCGACATGGGACTCGCCGAGCGGCTCATCGAATTCTTCGGCGGTATCCCCATTCTTGACGGAATTGGATCGACGGAGGTGGGGCAGACCTTCGTCTCGAATACCGTCGACGAATGGCGTCCGGGAACTCTCGGAAAGGCTCTTCCGCCCTACGAGATTCGTGTTCTGGGACCGGATGGCGCACCCGCAGAACCCGGAGTGGACGGAAATCTATGGGTCCGCGGACCATCGATCGCGACCGGCTACTGGAATTGTCCCGATCCGATCCTGGAGGAGGACGGGTGGCTCGACACCCGCGACACGGTTCGCGTCGACGCCGAGGGTTGGGTTTCGTACCGTTGCCGCGCGGACGACACGGAAATCGTCGGAGCCGTCAACGTCAATCCGCGGGAAGTCGAACGACTCGTGGCCGAGCACGACGCGGTGGCTGAGGTCGCGGTTGTCGGAGTGAAGGAGTCCACCGGCGCGTCGGCACTGCAGGCATTTCTGGTGCCGACAGGCCACGCGGTCATCGACGAATCGGTGATGCGAGACATCCACCGGGGGTTGCTCACCAGACTGTCCGCATTCAAGGTGCCGCACAGACTCGCCGTCGTGGAGCGGCTTCCCCGGACCGCCAACGGAAAGTTGTTGCGGAGCGCGCTTCGTGCCGAGAGCCCGGCGAAACCGATCTGGGAACTCTCGTCGGTCCAGCCCCGGCCTGACGCTGACCCACAGCACGACAACCGGCCGGCTGCTCCGCGGACCGTCGCCGGGCACGCCGGTGAGGTGACGCTGAAGGAACGCCTGGCCGCTTTGCAGCAGGAGCGTCACCGGTTGGTGGTGGAGGCGGTGTCTGCCGAGGCCGCCAAGATGCTGGGTGAGCCGGATCCGCAGTCGCTCGATCGGGATCTTGCGTTCTCCGAGCTGGGTTTTGACTCCCAGATGACGGTCGTACTTTGTCATCGGCTGGCCGCGGCTACCGGCCTGCGGCTGCCGGAAACGGTCGGGTGGGACTACGGCTCGATATCGGGATTGGCCCAATATCTGGAGGCTGAACTGTCCGGTGGGGACCGGCGGGCAGGGGCCATGACCCTGCCGGCGAATATCGACGCGAAGGGGCGAGTCGACGAGGAATTGAAAAGAATCGATGAGCTGGTGCTGACGATCGGGGACGGCGAAAAGCAGCGCGTGGCCGACCGTTTGCGTGCCATCCTCGGCACCATCACCGACGCCGGGGATCGCTTGGGCAAACGAATCCAGGACGCCTCGACTCCCGACGAAATTTTCCAGCTGATCGATTCGGAGTTGGGCGAATCATGAAGAGGAGCAAGTGGCGATGACGACGAGCATGGAAGGCGCCGACCAGCAGAGCGAAAAGCTCTTCCGGTATCTGAAAAAGGTTGCTGTCGAGCTCGATGAGGCACGCGCGCGGCTGCGGGATTACGAACAGCGGGCCACCGAACCGGTGGCGGTGGTGGGGATCGGGTGCCGCTTTCCGGGCGGGGTCGATTCCGCGGAGAAGCTGTGGGAGGTGGTCGCCGAGGGTCGGGATCTGGTGTCGGAGTTTCCGACGGATCGCGGCTGGGATGTGGAGGGGTTGTTCGATCCGGATCCCGATGCCGAGGGCAAGACCTATACGCGGTGGGGCGCGTTCCTAGACGATGCCGCGGGTTTTGACGCCGGATTTTTCGGGATCGCCCCCGGCGAGGTGTTGGCGATGGATCCCCAGCAGCGATTGATGCTGGAGGTTTCGTGGGAGGCGTTGGAGCACGCGGGAATTGACCCGCTGTCGTTGCGGGGGTCGGCGACCGGGGTGTTCACCGGGATCTTCGCGCCCAGTTATGGCAGCAAGGAAACCGGGGGGCTGCAAGGGTACGGGTTGACCGGCACGGCGGTCAGCGTGGCCTCGGGTCGGGTTTCCTACGTGTTGGGGTTAGAAGGCCCGGCGGTGTCGGTGGACACCGCATGCTCCTCGTCGTTGGTGGCCATCCACTGGGCGATGGCGTCGTTGCGCTCGGGGGAGTGCGACTTGGCATTGGCCGGCGGGGTGACGGTGATGGGGTTGCCGTCGATCTTCGTCGGATTCAGTCGGCAGCGGGGGCTGGCGGCCGACGGTCGCTGCAAGGCGTTCGCCGCGGCGGCCGATGGGACGGGCTGGGGTGAGGGCGCCGGCGTAGTGGTCCTCGAGCGGCTCTCGGATGCGCTCCGGTTGGGGCACTCGGTGCTGGCGGTGGTGCGTGGTAGCGCCATCAATCAGGACGGCGCGTCCAATGGCTTGACCGCGCCCAACGGGCTGGCCCAACAGCGGGTCATTCGGGCGGCGTTGGGCAGTGCCGGGTTGACCGCGGCAGACGTGGACGTGGTGGAGGCCCACGGGACGGCCACCACGTTGGGTGACCCCATCGAAGCGAATGCGTTGTTGGCCACGTACGGGCAAGGCCGTCCTGAGGAGCGGCCGTTGTGGGTGGGTTCGATCAAGTCGAACATGGGTCATACCCAGGCCGCGGCGGGGGTGGCCGGGGTCATCAAGATGGTGCAGGCGATGCGGCATGGCCTGATGCCGGCGACGCTGCACGTGGATGCGCCTTCGCCGCGGGTGGATTGGGAAAGCGGCGCGGTGTCGGTGTTGACCGAGGCCCGGGACTGGCCCGTCGACGGGCGTCCGCGCCGGGCCGGAGTGTCATCGTTCGGGATCAGCGGCACCAATGCCCACGTGATCCTGGAGCAGGCTTCCGCGCCGGCCCCGGTCGCGACGGACCAAACCGCCGGGGGCGAAAAGCGGTTGTCGGTGGTGCCGTGGGTGGTGTCGGCGAGATCGGCCGAGGCGTTGACGGCGCAGGCGAGCCGGTTGGCGGCCCATGTGCAGGCCGACCCGGGATTGGAACCACTCGACGTGGGCTGCACCCTTGCCGGCAGGTCGGTGTTCGAGCATCGAGCCGTGGTGGTCGGCGCCGACCGGGAGGCGTTGATCACGGGGTTGACCAGCGTGGCCGATGGTGACCCGGGCGCCGGCGTCGCGGTGGGTCAAGCGGGTCCGGTGGGCAAGACGGTGGTGGTGTTTCCCGGGCAGGGCTCCCAGCGCCTCGGGATGGGGCGCGAGTTGTACGACCGGCTGCCGGTGTTCGCCGAAGCATTCGACGAGGTGGCCGATGAGTTGGATCAGCATCTGAGATTGCCGCTGCGCGAAGTTGTCTGGGGTGGCGATGCGGCGTTGCTGGACACCACCGAGTTTGCTCAGCCGGCGCTGTTCGCGGTCGAGGTGGCGTTGTTCGCGGTGTTGCGGCACTGGGGTGTGCAGCCCGATTTCGTGATGGGCCACTCGGTGGGGGAGCTGTCGGCGGCGTACGTGGCCGGGGTGTTGACGCTGGCGGACGCGGCAATGTTGGTTGTGGCGCGGGGGCGGCTGATGCAGGCGCTGCCGGCGGGTGGGGCGATGGTGGCGGTGGCCGCCTCCGAAAAAGAGGTGGCCGACGAGGTGATGCCGTTGCTGGGCGAGGGGGTGGGCATCGCCGCGATCAATGCGCCCGCATCGGTGACCATCTCCGGTGCCGAGGCCGCTGTGAGCGCGATTGCGGATCGCTTTGCCGAGCAGGGTCGGCGGGTGCACCGGTTGGCGGTGTCGCATGCCTTTCATTCGCCGCTGATGGAGCCGATGCTCGACGAGTTCGCGCGGATTGTGGCCCGATTGGAGCCGCGGACGCCGCAAATCGGCCTGGTGTCGAACGTTACGGGCGAATTAGCCAGCGCCACAGGTGATTTCGGGTCAGCACCGTATTGGGTCGACCATGTCCGGCGCCCGGTGCGTTTTGCCGACAGCGCGCGCCATGTCCAGCAGCTCGGGGCGACACACTTCATCGAGGTCGGTCCCGGCAGTGGTTTGACGAGCTCCATCGAGCAGTCGTTGGCCCCGGCTGAGGCGTTCGTGGTGTCGATGCTCGGCAAAGACCGTCCCGAGTTGGCGGCTGCGCTGGGTGCGGCCGGCCAGTTGTTCACCACTGGTGTGCCGGTGGATTGGCCGGCGGTGTTCGCCGGCTCGGGTGGGCGGCGCGTCGACTTGCCCACGTACGCCTTTCAGCGACGGCGGTTTTGGGAGACGCCGGGCGGCGACGGGCCCGCCGACGCGGTCGGTCTGGGTCTGGGCCCGACCGAACACGCGTTGTTGGGTGCGGTGGTCGAGCGGCCCGACTCCGACGGAGTGGTATTGACGGGCCGGTTGTCGTTGGCCGATCAACCATGGCTGGCCGATCACGTCGTCGGCGGGGTGGTGCTCTTCCCCGGGGCGGGTTTTGTGGAGTTGGTCATCCGCGCCGGCGACGAGGTCGGCTGTGCGGTCATCGACGAGCTGATCCTGGCCGCGCCGCTGGTGATGCACCCCGGCGCGGGGGTCAAGGTGCAGGTGGTGGTCGGCGCCGCCGATGACGCGGGAACCCGGGCGGTGTCGGTGTATTCCCGCGGTGACCACTGCGACGGGGAATGGTTGCTGCATGCCATGGGCACCCTCGGGGAGAGCCCCGCGCAGGCCTCGGCGGACTTGTCGGTGTGGCCGCCGGAGGGTGCCGAGATTGTCGATATTTCCGACGGGTACGAACGGTTGGCCGCCCGCGGTTACGCCTACGGCAAGGCATTCCAGGGGCTGGTGGCGGTCTGGCGGCGCGAGTCGGAGCTGTTCGCCGAGGTGGTTGCTCCAGCGCAGCACGGGGTGGCGGTCGAGGGGATGGGGATGCACCCGGCCGTGCTGGACGCGGTGCTGCATGCCCTGGGATTGGCTATCGAGACCACCGAGACGATGCTGCCGTTCTGCTGGCGCGGGGTGTCGCTGCACGCCGGCGGCGCCGGGCGGGTACGGGCCCGTCTCGCCTCGGCAGGCGCCGACGCGATTTCGGTCGAGATCGCCGATGCCGAGGGGCTGCCGGTGCTGACGGTCGGCGCCCTGGTGACCCGGGCGACGACGGCCGAGCAGTTACGGGCCGCGGTGAACGCGGCCGGCCGCGGGCCGGACCAGGGACCGCTGGAAGTGGTCTGGTCACCAATACCGTTGAACCACAACAGTATTGAAGACTCTGACGAACCCGCGGTGCTGTCGGCGCTGTCTTGGGAGGACTATTGCGCCGCTGATGCGGGTACGCCGGCGGGCGCCAACGGCAATGGCGCCGGCGCCGGCGATGCCGCCGTGGTGGTGTGGGAGTGCGGTTCTGTCGGCGCGGATGCGGTGGGTTCGACGTATGCGGCCACCCACGCCGGCTTGCAGGTGTTGCAGTCCTGGCTGGGCACCGACCGGGCCGGCACCTTGGTGGTACTGACCCGCGGCGCCGTGGGATTGCCCGGCGAGGATGTCAGCGATCTGGCTGCCGCAGCGGTATGGGGTCTGGTTCGTTCGGCACAGGCCGAACAACCCGGCCGGATCGTGTTGGTCGACGCCGACGCACCGGTGGATGCTGTGGCGCTGGCCGCCGTCGGCGAACCCCAACTGGTGGTGCGCGGCGGCGTGGTGCACAACGCCCGGCTGGCCCCGGCGCCGCCGTTGCTGGCGCTGCCCGCCGAAGAGGCGTGGCGGTTGGCCGCCGGTGGCGGCGGGACCCTGGAGGATCTGGTGATCGAGCCGTGCCCGGAGGCCCTGGCACCGCTGCAGGCAGGGCAGGTACGGGTGGCCGTGGCGGCCGTCGGGGTCAATTTCCGCGATGTGGTGGCCGCGTTGGGGATGTATCCGGGCCAGGCGCCACCGCTGGGTGCCGAAGGTGCCGGAGTGGTGATCGAGACCGGTCCCGAGGTAACCGGTGTGGCCGTCGGCGACGCGGTGATGGGCTTCCTGGGTGGTGCCGGCCCGCTGGCGGTGGTGGACCAGCAACTGGTTGTCCGGGCACCCCACGGCTGGTCGTTCGCGGAGGCCGCGGCTGTGCCGGTGGTGTTCTTGACGGCATTGTTCGGGTTGTCGGATCTGGCCGAGATCAAGGGGGGCGAATCGGTGCTCATCCACGCCGGCACCGGCGGCGTGGGCATGGCGGCGGTGCAGCTGGCTCGCCACTGGGGAGTGGAAGTTTTCGTCACCGCCAGCCGCGGCAAATGGGACACATTGCGCGCCATGGGGTTCGACGACGACCATATCGGCGATTCCCGCACCTGTGAGTTCGAGGAAAAGTTCTTGGCGGTCACCGAAGGCCGCGGGGTCGACGTGGTGCTCGACTCGCTGGCCGGCGAGTTCGTGGACGCTTCGCTGCGTTTGCTGGTCCGCGGCGGGCGGTTCCTCGAGATGGGCAAGACCGATATCCGCGATCCGCAGAAGATCGCCGCCAACTATCCGGGCGTGCGGTATCGGGCGTTTGACCTGTCGGAGGCCGGTCCGGTGCGCATGCAGGCGATGCTTCGTGAGGTGAAGGAGCTGTTCGACACCCAGGTGTTGCATCGGCTGCCGGTCAGCACCTGGGATGTGCGCTGCGCGCCGGCGGCATTCCGGTTCATGAGCCAGGCCCGCCATATCGGCAAGGTGGTGTTGACCATGCCCTCGGCGTTGGCCGACGGGCTCGCCGACGGCACCGTGCTGATCACCGGTGCCACCGGGATGGTCGGTGCGGTACTGGCCCGCCACCTGGTCAGCGCCTACAGGGTGCGTCATGTGGTGCTGGCCAGTCGGCGCGGCGATCGCGCCGCGGGGGCTGCCGAGCTGGCCGCCGAGTTGGCGGACGCGGGTGCCCGGGTGCAGGTGGTGGCCTGCGACGTGGCCGATCGGGACGCGGTCGCAGGCTTGTTCACGCAGCTTGCGGCGGAGTGGCCGCCGGTGCGCGGGGTGATTCACGCCGCGGGTGTGGTAGACGACGCGGTGATCAGCTCGCTGACGCCGGACCGGATCGACACGGTGTTGCGGGCCAAGGTGGACGCGGCCTGGAACCTGCACGAGGCCACCCGGGGTCTGGATTTGTCGATGTTTGTGCTGTGCTCCTCGATCGCGGCAACGGTGGGCTCTCCGGGGCAGGGCAACTATTCGGCGGCGAACGCGTTCCTGGACGGATTGGCCGCTCACCGGCAGGCCGCGGGCCTGGCGGGAACATCGCTGGCGTGGGGGTTGTGGGAGCAAACCAGCGCCATCACCGCTCATTTGAGTGAGCGTGATCTTGCCCGGATGAGCCGTAGCGGGCTGGTCGCCATGAGCCCGGAGCAGGCGCTGGAGTTGTTTGACGCCGCGCTGACGATCGATCACCCCGTCATGGTCGCGACCCGCCTGGACCGGGCCGCACTCAACGCCCGGGCCCAGGCCGGCGGCTTGCCGGCACTGTTCAGCGGGCTCGCCCGCCGCCCCCGGCGACGTCAAATCGACGACACCGCAGATGCCACCCAATCGAAGTCGGCGCTCGCCCAACGCCTCCACGGGCTGGCCCCCGAGGAGCAACACGGCCTGCTGGTGGGGATAGTGCGGGCGCAGGCCGCGGCGGTGCTGGGTCGTCCCGCTCCCGAGGACATCGACCCCGACAGCGGGTTCCAGGACCTGGGCTTCGACTCGCTGACCGCCGTCGAGCTACGCAACCGTCTCAAGAACGCCACCGGGCTGACCCTGCCGCCCACCGTGATCTTGGACCACCCCACCCCGACCGCCGTCGCCGACTACATCGCCCGGCAAATCCGTCCCGAGTCCAATGGTGACCAGTCACCGCATGCCGAACGTGACGAAGAGGACGAAGAGAAGGTGTCGGTCCATGCGTAGCGCGGTGCGGCCGGCACCGGCAGGGTCGCGGCATCGGCCCGTCAGCACCCGGGTACCGATGACCCGTCATGACGTTCGGATGCCGGATTGGCCACGGCCGCCCGGGCGGTTCCGTGCCGGGCTAGTGTGGACGCACCGAATCTATAGTCGGCTGGGTTGACCAGGCCGACACACGGCGGATCACGGGGGCCGGAGAGGGCCGGGACAGGGCGCCGAACCGGTGAACGTCGTCGCTGCCTTGCTGCGCTGTGGTGGCTTGACTGGTCTGCGTGTTGGGTCGGTGCCGCACGCGTCGCGGGCGGTTCGGGCGAAACATCATCGAGAGGATGAGCAATGAACGATCGGAAACCGCCGGTGACTTTCGCCCTTATGGCGGCGGTGGCGGCCGGGCTGATGCTCTGGCTACCTGGCTGCGCCGCTGACAAACCCGAATCCGAGGCGCACAGTTCGGTCAGCACGACGAGCGACCCCGCACTGGTGGCCGAGGTCAAGCAGTCGCTCGAGGCGACAAAGGCCTTGACGAGCGTCCACCTGGCGATTCGAACATCCGGGAAAGTCGACAGCTTGCTCGGTATCACCAGCGCCGACGTCGATGTCCGGGCCAATCCGCTCGCCGCGAAGGGTGTGTGCACCTATCAGGGCCAGCCGGACGTCCCGTTCCGCACCAAGGACGACAACATCTCGGTGAAGCTGTTCGATGACTGGACCAACCTGGGCTCCGTGTCCGAGTTGGCAGCCTCACGGGTGGTTGATCCCAGCAACGGGGTGGCGAAGGTGCTCTCGGGTATCACCAATCTGCAGTCGCAAGGCTCGGAGGTGATCGACGGAATTCCCACCACCAAGATCAGCGGAACCGTCCCGACGGACACCGTCAAGATGTTGGATCCTGCGGCCAGGCAGCCGAGGCCGGCTACCGTGTGGATCGCCTCGGACGGTTCGCACCGCCTCGTGCGGGCAACCATCGACATCGGGTCCGGTTCGGTCGAGCTGACCCTGTCGAAATGGAACGAACCCCTCAACGTCGACTAGTCCGAAGTTGCGACCGTCTGGATAGGTGATTCGGGCTTTGACGTGGGGTTTTGTTGGTTTTGGGTGTTTTAGGTCTGACTACGCCGCGATGGTGAGGGGGATGGTGGCCTTGATGAGGTCGAAGGCGCGGCGTTGGTCGTGGGTGGGTTCGGTGAGAGTCTCGATTTCGATGTTGGTGTCCTGGTAGCGGATTCGGTTGCGGGTCAAGGTGGCCAGGTGATCGAGCAGAGCGCGGAAGCTGCGCAGTGGAGTGGCGTCGGTGGTTTGGTGGCGAGATGCTTTGGTGTGCGCATGTGGTGAGCGTTGTGCGGGTGCGACGGGGTTGTCGCGGGTTGGTGGGTGTTCGTCGGTGTAGGTCAGCGGCGCCCAGGCTTTGCGTAAGTGCCAGGTCACATAGCAGGCCAGCAGGCAGATCAGTACGTGGGCTTTGACGCGCTCAGACAGCCGGTGGTGGATGGGGCGTAGGTCGAGGTCGTCGGTTTTGATGCTGCGGAAGTCGCGTTCGACATAGGCCAGGTTCTTATACCCGGTGACCACCGCGGGGGCGTCGAGGTCGGTGGCGGGCACCGAGGTGCGCAGGACGTAGATGCCGTCGAGGGCGGCTTCGGCGGTGATGGCTGCGTGGTCGCGTTCATAGGCGAAGCTGGTGTCTGTGATGGTGCGGTGAAAGTGCTTGCTTACCTTGTATTTGTTGACGATCTGCCCGACAGCTTCGCCGATCTTGCCGGCCCCGGCCAGGCTGCCGCGCTCGACCCGTTCGGCGATACGCGCTAGGGCGGTCTCGGTGGCGGCCAGCAGTTCGTTGCGTTTGCGGGCCCGTTCAGCGGCCAGGGCGGGGTTGCGGCAGGCGATCAGCCGTTCGTGTGGGTAGTCGGGGTGGGTGATCTCGGCCAGGTCGTGGGTATCGAACAGGCTCATCTGCAGCGGCCCGTCGTCGGCGGCCAGTTTGGTAATCGCTGGAGCGCGCAGCGCGGTGATCCACCCGAAATCGGTTCCGGTGTCGTTGAGTTCTTTGATCGCGGCGATGCGAGCGGCGGTGATCATGCCGCGATCGCCGACTAGCACCAGCCGATCCAGCCCGAAGCCGGTGCGGATGACCTCCACGATGTCGGTGAAGGCGACCGGATCGGCGGTATCACCGGCAAAGACCCGCACCGCCACCGGCCGGCCGGCAGGGTCGGTGAGCACCCCGTATTCGATTTGCGGTAAGCCCTTTTTGCGGTCGCGGGAATAGCCGCGCTTGGCCAGCTGGCAATGCCGGCCCGTCACCCACGATGAGGTCAGGTCAAACAATGCCATCCGTGACGGATTGGCTTCTGGACCAAGGTGTTTAGCGGCGAGCCTCTTTTCGATGCCGTCTTGGCGGTCGCTGAGCCAGTCCATCGCCGCATAGATCTCGTCGGTGGAAGCGCCGGCGATCTGCAGGTCTGCGCCCAGGGTGCAATCGGCCCAGCGCGACAGCGTCGAGAGCTTGGATGCCGGATGGATCACCCGCGAGACGATCAGCCCGTAGACCAGATCGCGGGACCGACACGGCGACCCCAGCAGCGCGGGCAGTCCCAGCTGGCGGGCCATCGCCGCGACCGCGGCCACATGCCCATGCGGCAACGCGCGTAGCACCGTCACCTCCTGACCAGCGGGCACCAGGCTGTGTCCTTTCAGCGTCGCCTCCAGTGCGGCGATCGCCGCCTCGGGCAACATCGACAAGTTGGCCACGGTCTCGTTGCGCACCTTGGGCCCGTCGCGGAAGGTGCGGCGCAACAGCACCGACTGATAGACGCGCTGTTTGCCCTGCTTATCCACATGCGTCTTTTTAACTCTGACTACGTGAGCTTTGCCCTGGTTGCGCGGCATACGAAGCATCATAGCCTGATTACGCCGATCAGATACGAATGACACGCACATATTCGTGACTACATATCAGCACGAGACAACAGCCCATAGCGCCAGCTCAGAACACTAATCCCCAGTCAGAACCCGTCGTAACTTCCGACTAGTAAGTCGACTAGCAACGCTGGGGGCCAATGCGTTTCAGCTGTCCGCTGCGGGCTCGACGACCGGCGGCTGCTCGGCCGGCCGCTGAGTGCGGCCCCTGCGGATCACGGCCGCGATGCACACGCGTACCGCCACGGTCAGCACGCCCAGCCCGATCAGCACAACGGTACCGATCTGGGTGAGAGCGCCGGGGGAAGCGGCCGACACCAACAGCAGGCCGCCGGCGAAAACGGCACCAAGGCCGGTGAGCGGGGCGACGGCGCTCGGGAGCGTCACGGTCCCCGCAGGCTCGGTGGCGAGAAGTGTGGCGACGAGACGCGGGACGCCGACTGCGGCGAGGATGGCGAACGACACCAGCGGAACCGCGGCCTGCAGCTCGCGATCCAGTAGGTGTTGCCACAGCACCACCGAAATCCCCAGCGCGGCAAGGTAGGACGCCGCCACCACCAGGGCGGCCGCCAGTCCGGGGACCGCGCCGCGCCACAGGCCGATCAGGGCTGCCACCGCGAGCATCGTCACGGCCAGCAGCACGGCATCATGGGTGAGGGCACCGCGGACGGATGCGGCTACCTGCGCGGCCCCGGCGACCGTGATCTGACTGTCGACAAGGCTGCCGTACTTCATCGCCGCGCCCGCGGCTAGTTGGAGCGACTGCACGCGCCCCGCCGCGTCGAGGTCCAGACCGTTCCCGTCGGAATAGACGAACAGCCGGGTCGCCGTGCCGTCCGGCGAGAACATCGACTGCCGCACATGCTGATACGACGGGTCCGCCAGGTCCTTGCGGGTGAGGTGGAAGCCGCCCTCGCCGGTGTCGGCGAAATCGACGGAGATGTTCTTCAGGAACGCCGACACCTGCACGAGTTGCGGCAGAATCTCCTGGATGCTCAATTCGAGCTTGGGCACGAAGGAGCGCAGCTGGCCCAGCGTAGACCGCATTTCCGCCACCACGTGCGGTGTCGAGGCGAAAGCACCCATCGTTTGGCTCGATACCGCGGCAATGCGGTCGGCGCCGTTGGTCAGTGCGGCCACATTTGCGACCACCAGGTCGAGGGGCCCGACGACCTGGCGCGCGGCCGAGCACAGCTGCTCGTCGGGACAATACGCAGCACCGGTGATCATCTCCCGCAACGGGTTCAGGTATTGCGAAACCTCCGTAGCTTTGCCCCGCAGCGTCTGCGTGACAGAGAGGACGCGGTTGATGTTCTGCTGTATCTGATTCGCTCCGGCGAGACCGATTCTCACGCTGTTGTCCAGCTCGTCGACCGCGGCGCTGACCTGATCGATCGTGGCTCCCAGAGACTTGATGGCATTCAGCTGCGGCATGAACGACCCGGCCCCCCGGTTCAACTGATCGGAGAGCTTTCCCGCGGCGGAGGTGAGCGAGGCGTCGGCCCACGGGACACCGGCCGGCCATGCCGCCGACTCCACCTTGCGTACCCCGGGAATCTCCATCAGTCGGTGGCTGAGTTGATCGATGGCGATGAGCCCTGCCGGCTGGCGAAGATCCGCGGCGGAGTTGACCACCACCACGTCGGGCAGGGGATTACCGGGCAGCAGTCGCGCGGCGCTGGTCCCGGGTGGGTTTGCCCGGGAGTCGCCGATACCGCAGCGCATTCCGACGACGGGTAGCGCGCAGATCGCCAGCACCACGGCAGCCACGGCAATGGGATTGGAGAAGCCGGGTTTCGGCAACCGGCCTGCCCAGCCGACACCGCCGGTCTGCGGCACTGACAGCCCCCGAGGCGCGGCGAAGCCGAGCAAGATAGGCAGAAGTGTCAACGAAACCGCAAGTGCCACCGCAACATCCGGCGCGGCGGTGCCGACGCTGTGCAGCGCGGGCGTTCGCGCAAGCAGCAGCGGGCCGGTGACCAGTGCGACGCACGCTCCGGGCAGGGCCAACCGGGGCAGCAGGGCGCGATATGTGCGCCGGTCCGTCACCGCAACAATGCCGTCGGGCCGGAGCCGGGCAGCCAGCAGGGTGGCCGCCGTAATGATGGCGATCGTCAAGACGAAGGCCAGGGTCCCGGAAAACACCGACAAGGCCGTGCTGCTTCGCGGCACCATCGCGGCGAGCGGCCACGCCACCGCCACCGAGACCCCGGTGGCCAGCAACACCATCGCCACCGAACGGGGGGACTGTCGCGAGCGCAGCAGGAGCAGCACGGCGATGAGCGCCGCGGCGGCCGCGATCACCGCACCCTGCCACACCTGCATGCGCAGCGGGATGTGGTTGATGGCCTCCGGGCCCACCACGCGGGCGCGAAGCCCTGGACTCGGCGGTAGCTTGCGCACCACCGCTCGGGCCGCATCGAACGATTCGCGCGCCTTGTCGCTACCGACCTCGCCCACCAGCCACACCATCGCGACGCCGGAGCGGCCGTCGGGGC
The DNA here is from genome assembly GCF_000157895.3 of Mycobacterium kansasii ATCC 12478. Classification (NCBI taxonomy): domain Bacteria; kingdom Bacillati; phylum Actinomycetota; class Actinomycetes; order Mycobacteriales; family Mycobacteriaceae; genus Mycobacterium; species Mycobacterium kansasii. Next base: position 5,269,767 of record NC_022663.1, read on the forward strand.
TGGTTCCCAGCGGCGCGGTAAGGGGGTCCGACCACCAGTCGAGGACCGATCCGACGTGGGCGGTGTCGGCGCGCAGTGCACTCACCGCGGCGTCATAGTAATGCTGGTCGGCCGGCCCGAGCTGGTCGCGGCCGTCGACCACCAGGTAGGCGATGGCGTTGGTGCCGCTGCCCGGGAACCATTGCGCGATCCGGCTCGTGGCTGCCGCCGTCTTGGCGTCCGGGGGCAGCAGCGCCGAGGCGGTATCGCCGGGTTTCGCGTGCGTCAGCGCAAGAACCACATTCGCGATCACCGCTGCCGCAATCCAGGCGGCGACGACAAGTAGGGGGGCGAGCCGAGATCGCCTATGGCTCTCGTCGCCTGGCACCCTCGCGATCGTACTGACGTCGGTGTCCGGGCACGACGTTTTCACACGGATGTACCAATTCTGGGGATGACGGCCGGCCTCGTCAAACGTCTAAGCGAGCGAATTGATCTTGGCGGTATTGCTCGACGCATGCTGCTCGCCTGACCTTGCCGCTGGTGGTAATCGGGATCGAGCCCGGCGCAACCAACACCAGGTCCGCGACGCTAAGACCATGTGAAGCCGATAAAGCCGAGGTGACCTCACGCTTAATGGCGCCCAGCCGCTCCATCGCATCCGGATCCGAGTCGCCGCGCTTTTTGAGTTCGATGATGGCGACCAGCTTTTCGGTGCTGCGATCGCTGGGGACCGATATTGCCGCGCAGCGGCCTCGGGTGATCTCTTGGATCGTCGCCTCGATGTCGTCGGGAGAGTGATTGCGCCCGTAAACGATCAGCAGGTCTTTGATCCGGCCGATGATGAACAATTCGCCGTCCCTGACAAAACCCGAGTCTCCGGTTCTCAGCCAAGGACCTTCAGGTGTTCCCGCCAGAGGGTTCACAATCTTTGCGTCGAAAGTGCGTGCATTCTCTTCAGGTTTTTGCCAGTAGCCGGTAGCCACGTTGTCGCCGTGCACCCAAATCTCACCGACCGTTCCGTCGGGGCATTCGGTGCCGCTTTCCGGATCGACGATTCGCACAATAGGTGATTGCGGCAAAACATAGCTGACTAGCGGTGTGCCGTCTCCGTTGTTGCAGGGCTTTGCTTCGCCGTCGGTCAATTTTTCAGTGTCGAAATCGACGAATTTTGGCGGATGGTTAGGCCTGCTGGTGGCCACGAACACAGTTGCTTCTGCCAGGCCGTACGAGGGACGGATCACCTTTTCTTGCAGATTGAAGCGCGCAAATCGGTCGGCGAAGCGTTTGATCGTCGCCGGGTGCACCCGCTCGCTGCCACTGAGGATGGTGAGTACTTCACCGAGGTCATGCCCGGCCATTTCGTCGTCAGATACCCTTTTTGTCGCCAGTTCGAAGGCGAAATTCGGCGCCGCGGAGAATGTGTGAGGGGTGCTGGCCAGCAGGTGCAACCACCGTGCCGGACGTGCCAGGAACGCGACTGGGCTGGTCAACAGTGATGGATACCCGCCCAAGATCGCCGCACAAACTCCCAGAACCAAACCCATGTCGTGATAAAACGGCAGCCACGAAACAAGGGTCGAACCTGGCGGCGGGATCCCGTCGGTGTCGGCAAAGTAGCCGGCCATCAGCTGTTCGAAATTGGTCCGAAGGTTCTGATGCGTCATCACGACGCCCGCCGGGGTACGGGTCGACCCGGAGGTATATTGCAGATACGCAATCGATGGGTGGTTATCGTCGCCGGCACTGGATCCACTCGCAGAATCCAGGTCGAGTAAATCAACTTCGATGATTGAGGGCGCGGACTTACCAGGCTGGGCCGTAACGTGCTGGCTGACATCGTCGATAACAGCGGATGTCGTGAGAATGGCACCCGGCGACGCGTCCTGTAGTACCGCATCAACGCGTTCATTGGTGGCGCCGCCCTGTGGGACCGCAAGCGGAATCGCGATAACTCCGGCCTGTAACGCGCCGAGAAAAGCGGTGATGTAATCGAGCCCCTGGGGGGCCAATATCATTGCGCGCTCACCGGCCGGAACGCAATGACTCAGCTCACGTGCGACGTTCAACGTCCGCCGGTACAACTGTGACCACGTCAGGCTCTCCGGGAGACCGGCCCAGTCCTTTTCGTAATCGATGTAGGTGAACGCTGGGTCATTGGGCTGTAGCCGGGCGCACGCGCGAAGCGCGGCGGGCAGGGAACGCACACTCATGAGCTATCACGTTACCGTCCAGCCGTCATGACGGCTGTGAGACGGCATCCGCAGGGTATGGCCCAGCGGGCCGCAGGTGCACAACCGCAAATTCAGCGGCACGGCGCCGATGACGCAGGTGCAGCCAGGCGAAGCCGACACGCGGGTCACGCCGTGCGGACCTGCCAGGTTCTGCACTGTGGCCGCCGGGGAACGTATGGCAGCGTTTGGCACGCCATTGCGTCATCTCGACGCTTTGGACGTCAGATTGCTGCCGAGACGAAACCAGGCTGGATCGGGACCACCCTCGTCGGAAGCGTTGGTCGGCAGTCGGCGATTCCATCTGCGCTGCTCAGCCGCCCAACCGCGGCCAAAACCGGAGGAATTCGCTCCATTGGTTCTCAGAATCTTGTACAGCCGTCTAAGCTTGTCTCTCCGAGACCTGCCTTGGTGTCGAGATCCGGGCTAGGGACTGGCAGAGCGGCGCTGCGGCCAACTCGCTGCCTGTTCGAAAAATTCGGGGATGTCGTCGGGTAACTCCCGTTGAGCTGAGCTGAGACGAGGTTAGAGAGCGAATGGAAACACGTGTCACTCCCATTGCGGTCATCGGCATGGGATGTCGGCTTCCGGGGGGAATCGACTCGCCCGAGAAACTGTGGGAGTCGTTGCTGCGTGGCGACGACTTGGTCACCGAGATTCCAGCAGACCGCTGGGAGGCCGACGACTATTACGACCCTGAGCCCGGAGTGCCAGGTCGGACGGTGTCGCGGTGGGGTGCGTTCCTCGACGACGTCGCGGGGTTCGATGCCGAGTTCTTCGGGATCAGCGAGCGGGAGGCGATCTCGATCGATCCGCAGCATCGGCTGTTGCTGGAAACCTCGTGGGAGGCGATCGAGCATGCCGGCTTGGACCCGGCGTCGTTGGCCGGGTCCTCGACAGCGGTGTTCACTGGGCTGACCCACGAGGACTATCTGGTAGTCACCCATGGGGCCAGCGGTTTGGCGAGCCCCTACGTGGTTACCGGACTGAACAACAGCGTGGCGTCCGGGCGGATCGCCTACGCACTGGGCCTGCATGGGCCGGCATTGACTTTTGACACCGCGTGTTCGTCGGGTCTGATGGCGGTGCACTTGGCCTGTCGCAGCCTGCACGACGGCGAAAGCGACCTCGCTTTGGCGGGTGGCTGCGCGGTGCTTCTGGAGCCGCATGCAAGCGTGGCGGCATCCGGTCAGGGCATGCTGTCGCCGACCGGCCGTTGCCACTCCTTCGACGCCGACGCGGACGGGTTTGTGCGCTCCGAGGGGTGCGCGATGGTGCTGCTCAAGCGACTGCCGGATGCGCTGCGCGACGGCAACCGGATTCTCGCGGTGGTACGCGGCACCGCCACCAATCAGGACGGTCGCACGGAGACGCTCACGATGCCGTCGGAGGACGCCCAGGTGGCCGTGTACCGCGCGGCGTTGGCGGCGGCGGGCGTGGAGGCCGACACGGTCGGCGCGGTGGAGGCGCACGGCACCGGCACACCAATCGGTGACCCGATCGAATACCGGGGCCTGGCGCGGGTGTACGGCACCGGCACCCGTTGTGCGCTCGGATCGGCCAAGAGCAACATGGGCCACAGCACTGCCGCGGCGGGGGCGGTCGGGCTGATCAAGGCCATTCTGTCGATGCAGCACGGGGTGCTGCCGCCGCTGCTGCACTTCAACCGGCTTCCCGATGAACTTGCCGGGATCGAGACGGGACTCTTTGTGCCGCAGGCGGTTACGCCGTGGCCCAATGGCGACGACCACGCGCCGAAGCGGGTCGCGGTGTCGTCGTTCGGGATGTCGGGAACGAACGTGCACGCCATCCTGGAGCAAGCACCGCCACCAGCACAAGCTCCGGCAGCAGTTTCCGCGCCGGCGGCCGAGGCGGGTGGGCCGCTGCTGTTCCCCATCTCGTCCAGCTCCACCGAAGGGCTGCGACAGACCGCACGCCGGCTTGCCGAATGGGTAGAAGACCACCAGGACTCCGTGGTGGCGTCCGATGTGGCTTACACGCTGGCGCGTCGCCGCGCACACCGGCCGGTGCGCACCGCGGTGGTGGCCAGCGGTCTGCCCGAGCTGGTCCAGGGTTTGCGGGAGGTGGCCGATGGCGAACTCCCGTATGAGGCCGCGGTGGGGCAGGGCGACCGCGGACCGGTGTGGGTATTTTCCGGCCAGGGTTCGCAGTGGGCGGCGATGGGCGTTGACCTGCTGGCGAGCGAACCGGTTTTCGCCGCCACCATCGCAGCGCTCGAGCCGGTCATTGCCGAAGAATCGGGCTTTTCGGTTACCGAGGCCATGACGGCGCCGGAGACGGTGACCGGCATCGATAAGGTGCAGCCGACCATCTTTGCGATGCAGACGGCGTTGGCCGCCACGATGGAGCAGTCCTACGGGGTCCGCCCGGGCGCAGTGGTCGGACACTCGCTGGGCGAAGCGGCTGCGGCCGTGGCCGCTGGAGCGCTGTCGCTGGAAGATGGGGCGCGTGTCATCTGCCGCCGCTCGAAGTTGATGTGCCGCATTTCCGGGGCCGGCGCGATGGCGTCGGTGGAACTGCCTGCCAAACAAGTGAATTCGGAGCTGATGGCACGCGGAATCGACGATGTCGCGGTCTCGGTGGTGGCCTCGCCGCAGTCGACGGTGATCGGCGGAGCCACCGAAACGGTGCGCGATCTGGTCGCACGGTGGGAGCAGCGTGACGTGATGGCGCGGGAGGTGGCCGTCGACGTCGCATCGCATTCGCCTCAAGTCGACCCGATCCTTGACGACTTGGCGGCGGCATTGGCCGATCTCAAACCGATGACACCCAAGGTTCCGTACTACTCGGCGACGTTGTTCGACCCGCGCGAGCGGCCGCTGTGCGATGCCCGGTACTGGGTGGACAATCTGCGGAACACGGTCCAATTCGCCGCGGCGGTGCAGGCTGCGCTGGAGGACGGCTATCGGGTCTTCGCGGAGCTATCACCTCACCCGTTGCTGACCCGTGCCGTCGACCAGACCGCCCGTAGCCTCGACATGTCGGCGGCGGCTCTGGCGGGCATGCGGCGTGAGCAGCCGCTGCCTCTCGGGCTGCGCGGATTGCTGACTGATCTGCACAGCGCGGGTGCCGCCGTGGACTTTTCGGTGTTGTATCCCGCGGGCCGGCTGGTCGATACGCCGTTGCCGGCGTGGACCCACCCGCACTTGTTCATCGAAGGCGAAGGGCAAGAACAACGGGCACAAGGGGCCTGCACCATTACCGTGCATCCGCTGCTCGGCTCGCATGTGCGGCTGACCGAACAGCCGGAGCGCCACGTCTGGCAGGCCGATATCGGTACCGCGACGTTGTCCTGGCTCAGCGACCACCAGGTGCATAGCGTGGCCGCGCTGCCCGGCGCCGCCTACTGTGAGATGGCCTTGGCCGCGGCGGGGGAGGTTTTCGGCGAGGCGTCGGAGGTCCGCGACATCGCCTTTGAGCAAATGCTCTTGCTCGACGAGCAGACCCCGATCGACGCAATCGCGTCGGTGGATGCGCCAGGTGTCGTCAGCTTCGCGGTCGCGTCCAATCAGGACGGTGAGATTACGCGGCACGCCACCGCGACGCTGCATGCCGTCGAGGACGATTCGTTGCCGCCGGCATACGACATCACCGCGCTGTTGGCGGCGCACCCGTCCAGTGTGAACGGGGCCGAGATGCGGGAATCGTTCGCCAAGCGTGGCGTGCAGTTGGGTTCCGCGTTCAGCGGTCTGGCCACCGCGCACACTGCGGAGGCCGGAGGCGGCACCGTGTTGGCGGAGGTCGGGTTGCCCGCTTCGATCCGCTTCCAGCAGGGCGCCTACCGCGTCCATCCCGCGCTGCTGGATGCCTGTTTCCAGTCGGTCGGTGCTGGCGTCGATGCCGCCGGCGGCGGAGGTCTGCTGTTGCCGTTGGGTGTGCGCAGCCTGCGTATCTACGGACCAACCCGCAATGCCCGCTACTGCTACACACGGCTGACCAAGGCCGGGGTCACCGGGGGCGAGGCTGACCTCGACGTGTTGGACGAGCACGGGACCGTGCTGCTGGCGGTGCGTGGCCTGCACATGGGAACCGGTACGTCCGAAAGCGCCGAGCGCAACCGCGTGCTCAGCGAGCGGCTGCTGACCCTGGCGTGGCAGCAGCGAAACCTGCCCGAGGCCACCCAGGCCGAGGCGGGATCATGGCTGCTGATCGACACCTCCGACGGCGCCGACATGCTGACGTCCACGTTGACGGACGCACTGAAAACCCACGGCCCCCAAGGCACCGAATGCAGCACCCTGCACTTGCCGAGGGAGGCCGAGGCGGCGACCACGCTGGAAAAGCTCGGCAGTCAGCTGCGTGCTCGCGCGAACGACGGTGTAGTGATCCTCTGTGGGCCACGCGGCGGCGAGCCGGACCAGGAAAGCCTGCTGGAGGGCCGCGAGCAGGTGCGTCATCTGGTTCGGATCATCCGGGAGCTGGCGGAATTGGAGGGTGAGCTTCCTCGCCTGTTCGTAGTCACCAGGCAAGCCCAGATAGTTCGGTCGGACGACGAGGCGAACCTGGAGCAGGCCGGGCTGCGCGGCTTGCTGCGCGTGATCGGCAGCGAACAGCCGCTGCTGCGCACCACCCACATCGATGTGGACGAGCACACGGAAGTCGAAAAGGTGGCCCAGCAGCTGCTGGGAGGCTCCGATGAGGACGAGACCGCCTGGCGCGATGGTGACTGGTATGTGGCGCGCCTGTGCCCCAGCCCGCTGAGCCATGACGAGCGGCAAACCACCATCGTCGACCACGAACGCGACAGTGTGCGGCTGCAAGTCCGTACTCCCGGCGACCTGCAAACTCTGGAGCTCGCCGCCTGTGATCGCGTTCCGCCCGGGCCCGGACAGATCGAGGTGGCTGTCACCCACTCCAGCATCAACTTCGCCGACGTTCTTATCGCGTTCGGAAAATTCCCCATCATCGACGACCGCGAGCCGCAGTTGGGCATGGATTTCGTCGGTGTGGTGACGGCGGTCGGGGAAGGGGTGGCCGACCACCAGGTCGGTGACCGTGTCGGCGGCTTTTCCGAAGGCGGCTGCTGGCGCAACTTCCTCACGTGCAACGCCAACCTCGCAGTCACGCTTCCGCCCGGGCTGGCCGATGAGCAGGCGATCGCGGCTGCCACCGCAAACGCGACCGCTTGGTACGGGCTGCACGACCTGGCCGGGATCAAGGCCGGTGACAAAGTGCTGATCCACTCCGCAACCGGTGGGGTGGGACAGGCGGCCATTTCCATTGCGCGTGCTGCCGGAGCGGAGATCTTCGCGACCGCCGGCAATCCGCGCAAGCGCGCCATGCTGCACGACATGGGCATCGAGCACGTCTACGACTCCCGCAGCGTCGAGTTCGCCGATCAAATCCGGCGCGACACCGACGGGTACGGGGTGGATATCGTGCTGAACTCGCTGACCGGCGCGGCCCAGCGTGCGGGGCTGGAGCTGTTGGCGTTCGGTGGGCGGTTCGTCGAAATCGGCAAAGCCGACGTGTACGGCAACACCCGGGTGGGGCTGTACCCGTTCCGTCGCGGCTTGACGTTCTACTACCTGGACCTGGCGCTGATGTCCGTGCTGCAGCCCGACCGGGTCCGCGAGTTGCTCACCACGGTGTTCAAACTGACCGCGGACGGTGTGCTGACCGCACCAGAGTGCACGCACTACCCGTTGGCCGACGCGGCCAACGCGATCCGGGCGATGAGCAATGCCGAGCACACCGGCAAGCTGCTGCTCGACATGCCGCGCAGCGGGCGCAGCAGTGCCGTGGTGTCTCCGGAGCAGGTGCCGGTGTTCCGCCGCGACGGCGCGTACATCATCACCGGTGGCTTAGGGGGCCTCGGCCTCTTCTTCGCCTCGAAACTGGCTGCGGCGGGCTGCGGCCGGATCGTGCTGACCGCGCGCTCCCAGCCAAACCCCAAGGCGCGGCAGGCCATCGAGAGTCTTCGCGCGGCCGGTGCCGACATCGTGGTGGAGTGCGGCAATATCGCCGAACCTGAGACCGGTGACCGCCTGGTGAGCGTGGCGACCGCCACCGGGCTTCCGGTACGCGGCGTGCTGCATTCGGCGGCGGTGGTCGAGGACGCCACGCTGACCAACATCACCGATGAGCTGATCGACCGCGACTGGTCCCCCAAGGTTTTCGGATCTTGGAACCTGCACCGCGCCATGAGCGGACAGCCGCTGGACTGGTTCTGCTTGTTCTCCTCGGGCGCGGCCCTATTGGGGTCGCCCGGTCAGGGTGCCTACGCCGCGGCCAACAGTTGGGTCGACGCCTTCGCTCACTGGCGCCGTGCTCAAGGACTGCCGGTCTGCGCGATCGCGTGGGGTGCGTGGGCGGAGGTAGGTCGCGCCACGTTCCTGGCCGAGGGCGGCGAAGTCATGATCACCCCGGACGAAGGTGCGTACGCCTTCGAAACATTGCTGCGCTATGACCGCGCGTACACCGGGTACATCCCCATCATCGGGGCGCCCTGGCTACCCGACCTCGTCCGGCGCAGCCCGTGGGGTGAAATGTTCCAATCCGCTGGTCAAGGTTCAAGGGGTCCAAGCAAATTCCGCACCGAGCTGATGTCGGTGCCGCAAGATGAATGGCCCGCCCGACTGCGGCGTCTCATAGTCGAGCAGGCTAGCGTGATCCTGCGTCGTACAGTCGACGCCGACCGCCCATTCCTCGAATACGGTCTGGACTCGCTGGGCATGCTCGAAATGCGTACACACATTGAAGCCGAGGCCGGGATCCGCTTGTCTCCCAAGGTCATCGCGACGCACAACACCGCGCGCGCGTTGGCCCAGCACCTGGCGGACACGCTGGCCCAGGAGGAAGCGGCGACGCCGGCGGCATAACGGCCGGAGCTTGGTTGGCCCGGGGGCGACTCGTTAGTCGTCCCCGGCGCCTCCTACCTGTCCGCCAAAGTTGTTGGCGGACAACATTACCGGAATTACCGGAGGACGGGCCTCCATGGCGCTGATCGCAGGCGCGCGACGTCACCGCCGAGAGGCGGCGCTGTCAGTGCGACGCAGCGTCAGCGGTTTTGAAGACGAGGCCTGGATCAGCCGCTGGCTCAGCGGTGTCCCGCGGGGTGCCTGCGGTCGGTCAATGTCTCCGATGCCGCCTCAGGCTTTGGCTAAGCAATAGACCCGGTAAGAGAATCCCCAGCTTTTCAGGGGATGTGTGGTCTTGCCATCCACTGCGAAAAGCTTTGCGTATAAGCCCCGTAACAGCCGCGGCGTATTGCGATCGTAAAGCGCCTTCAGTGACGGCGACAGTTTCTCGTATCCGCGCAGGATCTCATCATTGATCTCGGTCTGCGAAACGATTCGCATCGGCGCGTCGGCCAGCGCCGTCTCCCAGGCGTCAATGCCAAACGGGAGCCGGAAATCGGTGTACAGGAAATGGCCTCCCGGACGCAGGACCCGCGCCACTTCGCCGAGGAAGCGGGGGAAATCAGGGTAGTAGAGCGAGGATTCGATGTTGATCACGGCGTCGAACGATTCGTCGGCGAATGGCAGGTTCTGGGCATCGCCCTGCACGAAATCGAGGCCGGGAACATGGTGTTTCTTCTGGCAAAACGCAATGCCGGCCGGGTTCAGGTCCAATCCGGTGTAGGACGCCGGGTGCAAAGTACGCGTGAGGTATGAGGCTCCGCCGCCGTGCCCGGCACCGACTTCCAGCACCCGTTTGCCGGTGAGATCCACCTGGGTCGCAACACGGTGGTAAAGCTGGATGGAGTATCGGTCGGGCTCGTCAGAGGGTTCCAGCGGTATCGCCATCGGTGGATCCTCTTCATAGCCCATGTTGAGGAACACCAGCTCATCGGTGGCGACGCGCTTGGTGAAGGATGGGTAAATATACTTCTGGGCCTTCTGATTCAGCTTCCAGCCGACTGGGAGAACCACGTCGTACACGCGGTCTTTGAGTGCCATATGCGGAGTATGACAGGCTGCCGGTCAAGGTCCAAATGGTCAGCTCGATGACCGCCAGAGCGGTCTGCCACGCCTCCGCCGCTGTGTCCGATACTGATACCACTGATACCACTGATACTGCTGATACCGCTGCCCTTCAACTGTTGGCACAACGGCGGCTGATCACGTCAGCCGCACGCGTCACCGGGGCTTAGGGTTGTCTGCGCCGCGCTTTGTGGGCGACAAACTCGTTGCGCCCGTGAGGGTGTCACTGTGAGGCGGGCGGAGTGCATACCGGCTCTATCCAGCGCTTGTCAAGCTACGCAACGGCAGGTTGACGCGTGCGATCAACCGGCCGCGTGCCCACCTGGCGGCATCGCAAAGCCACAGTCCGTCGGTCGGACAATGCCGGGGTGGGCCGGCCGGTCGGTGGTCAGCCGATGGCCGAGCACGTCGGGGGCATTCGGCTAGCCCGCCCAGAGCCGTCGAGAATGCCGACGGCGTCATTCCCGACCCTACGATGAACCCGGAAAACTATTCGGCACAGCGCAATTGGCATCCGCGGCCGAACGGATCACCCGCCGCGCCGGTCGCTCGCTTGCCTGATTCCTGCCGTGCATACGGCCTCGGCCATCCAATTCTGGTGGCCGACGGCTTAGTTGCGGATCAAGTATCCGTTAGGAGCAGATGTCCAGCCGAACTTGTTCTCCCGCGCCACGTCATGCTTGTAATCGTTTGGGAATTCACGCTCGTAAGCCTCGATGGCCTCGTATGGGCCGGGTCCGAACCCCGGGAGGACGGGATGCCCATTGATATCGGAGTCTTCGACTACCAGGTAGTCGCCGGAGGAGAGTAGGGGCCGCAGCAGTTTCATCTCGGCCAGTACGTGATCCATGGAGTGGTCGCTGTCCAGGATGGCGAAGATATTGCCGCGGTACTCGCCTTTGAGTCGTTCGATGTGCTCGGCAACGGCTGGGGCAGTGGATGAGGACTCAATGAACAGAATGTCAGGATCCCGCCGGGCTATCGGATCGAGGGCCTTGTGTGAGATGTCTACGGAAACCACCTTGAACGGTTGGCCGGCGTGTCTCATGACGTTCGCGAAGAACAGCGCCGAACCGCCGTAGCGGCTTCCGAACTCGATGACCAGCGAGGGCTTCAAGTCGAACAGGATCTCCTGGTAATTCCACATATCGCTCACGGACTTCCAGCACTGGACGCCCAACCAGGTAGTCTGATTCCACACCAAGTTGCTGTAGTACCACTTATGGTATTCTTCCGCCGCCGAGCCGGTCGGTCGGTAAATCAGCTGGGCCACAGCGCTCGTGAGTTTCCGCAATACGTCCATCAGTCGCATGAATGCGCCCGCCACGTCCATCCCGTCATCTCCTCACTAGCCAGTCCGTGGTTATTGAAATGTCGGCCATTTGGCCAGTGGCTGGACGGAACCGATGGTGTCGGCGCGGACTCGAGTATGGCCGTGGCGATACTCAGGCACGCATGTTGTCAACCTAGTTGGTTCCGTGGGTTGCCTCTCTCCGGCTCAGTACCAGGTCAGCGTGACCCGGCCCACCGGCTCAACATGTTCTGAGGCGGCCACTGCACCGCAGGATCGTAGCAGATACCCGCATTCGTTGGTACGACGATTGGCGGCAAATTCGGGCTAATACGATTGGCGTTGGCCTTTTTCGAAGTTAGCGAACACGCCCGTCCTGCAAATGAAAGTGACTTTTTTTATGATAATCATCACGGTGGAGAATCCGCGGAAATCATCGGTGTGATGTCGCCCGCTGGACGCCGTTATGGTGTGCTGGACGCGATGATCTTCTGCCAGATCCCGTGGGGTCACGTGGTCCTGCCTGACCGCGTGGTGTTCGTCGGCGTCGAGCGCGCTGGTCAACCGACGATGGCATGTCCCCCAACGGCATCCGCCCGCTCGCGCCGCAGCAGCTCCAAGTACCAAGGGCTCAGCAGCGAAGGTCGCCGCGGCGGTCGTCTCCTCTGCACTCAGCTCGACACCATCGCCGCCGGCATCACCGCGTCCGCTGATCTCCTGTGCCCCATGGGAAAGGAGTTGGTCGACCAATCCGTTGAGTGGCTCAATGAAGCAGATCAAGCGCCGAACCGATGTGGTCGGCAAACCGGTTATCCGGCAACGCCGGCGCTACCTGCATCACCCACGGGATGCCAGTCCCCAAGACTGGCTGGCGAATTGCTCTGCAGCGGTTGACATCCGGTTATTCCATAACCCAGCCATACTCGGAGGGAACAGTGCACAGCAAGGAACGTATCATCTCGAGGGACTTTTCCGGTTCCGCCAGGTGCCCATGATGCTCGATGATCAGTTGCCCATCGTAGACGCCACACGAATACAGATCGAGAGGGACGCTGATGGAGCAATAGAATTGGCCTCGAATGTCTTTCAGCTCAAGACCCGGCGGTGTGCGCATAGTTGGGAACGCGGTGGCGTCGGTGCAGAAGACAAGTGGCGGCAGCCCCGCAGGAGTTCCTTCGAATGCTGTGCCGAAGTGGAGCCCCGACTGCTGGATCACACCATTGGCCAAATCCGCGCGCAGGGTGGCAACGATATCGCTTGCGAGATCTACGATGTCGGTATCCGGGCCGATCTCTGCAAGGTAGGAGGCCGCCCCGAGCAGGTTTGTGCTTTCGGTCGGGGCCACCGGTGGCGCAAGAAGAAATCGTAGGTCGACGGGGTAGACGTAGGGAATCGGGACGTGCGGGGTATTGCGCAGGCGCCACTCGGTCAGCAGGATAGCCGCCGCGACCACCGCGTTGATGCTGAGTCGATGCTCGCGGCCGAACGCAACGAGGTCCGATGTCTCAAGCTTGGAGAGCAGGAGTCTGCTAACTGGAACGGCTTGGGGCGATCCAGGATCGGCGAGAACAGCCGCCTTGGTGGTGTCAGGGAGGTCATAGGCGAACATCACCGACATGAAACGCTCGGCTCCCGATAACCCTTGCTTCTTGACGCCCCGCTGTTCGAGCAGGATCTCCATGGGCAGCGGCGCGGACTGCGGGATTATCGGACCGGGATCACCAGTAGTTACGGCATCGGTGTACCGCGAGAACAGCTCGTCGACGAGAGCGGCCCCGTGGTGACCATCGGCCATGCTGTGATGGACATAAAGGGTCAGCTCGGCCCCTCCCTCGTTGAGCACCAGCCGTGAATCCATCAACGAGACACTCTGGTCGAGCCGGATTTGCGAGTCTCCCGAAGACGCCCCGTTGGTGCCGTCGACTACATAGATCCCGGAGTGGAGCATGTCGTCGGCAACCAGATTCCAACCGCCATCGGGGCATGGCTCGAGGTGACCCGCCAAGACCGGGTGGGCCTCGAGGAGGGCATCGAAAGCATCCGACAGCGCGTCGACCTCGACAGCGCCGCGCAGCTGGATTGTCATCGAAGTGAAGACTTCGTATTGCGCAAAGATTTCCTCACTGTGTGACAGCTTTCGAATCACGGATCCGGAAAACACCTCGAGACCCCCTACTGGTCATTGCATGCCGGGCCAGCGCATGCTCGGTCAGTGCGTGCTGGCCCGTCGGTAGCCGATGGCCATGGGTACGGCGCATGCGACGCAAATACCTATGGTCCACAACAACATCCCGATCATCGGAGATAGGACGGGACCGCCCATCGCATATCCTCGCATCGCCGCAATGGCATAGCTCACTGGCTGATGGGCGACGACCGGCTGAATCCAGCTCGGATATGAGTTGAGCGGTACCAGACCGGTGGAGAAGAAGATCGCGATTGCCTGCACCAGCTCGACGCCTTCAACCACTACGGTCTGCGCGGTGTAGAGCGCGACGGTGGTGACGATAGCGGCGATTGCGATGCCAAGTATCACCGGGACACTCACCCACATGAGGCTCGCGATCATGCCCTGCCGAAACCGGAAACCCAAGACAACGCCCGTGCCCAGCATCACCAGAGTGGTGAACAGAGTCCGAATCGCGTTTGCCAGAATTCGAGCGATCAGGCCCGATGCCCGGTGCACCGGCACCACCCACAATCGGGAAAGCAAGCCCATGGAGCGCTCGCGCATCAGGTCTATCGCGACGAATGTTGAGCCAGTGATAGCGGCACCGATCGAGATGAGCGGAACAATGCTGTAGAGCCCGCTGTCGTGGGTCACGGCGTAAGCCAGGTTGCCGAGCACGATGTTCAACACCACCATGAACAGAATCGGCAACACGATCGCTCCGATGACGGTGACGTAGTCACGTGCCCACCGAATAAGTAACCGTTTGGTCTGCAACAGAGTTTGCTCAATGAGCAGGCGAACAGAGTTCTCCGGGTCCTGCGAGCGCGCCGGCGCGAGCCCGACTTCCTGAGTTGTCACGGGCATCATCGCCGCTTGGACAGGACGACGATGGACATGGGCACCAAGAACAGTGTGAAACCGACGAGCCACGCTAGCGTCGGCGCCATGACAGGCCAGGTCACCGGTAAGACTCTTTTGGTGGTATCGCCGGCCAGCGCCCGCATCGCCTCAACGAACTGGGAGATCGGTTGGTTGCGGACGAACGGGTGGATCCACCGAGGAAACAGCCTCAACGGCATGAGGCCGACCGACAGTAGTCCGAAGATCAAAATGGGCAAGGTCAGCAGGGGCAGCATGGCGTCGGGGTTTTTGGTAACCGTGCCGAGCAGGTCAGTGCCGAATGACAGCACGGCCCCGATCGCCAGCACCAAGAGGCAAAAGCCGACGATATAGAGGGCCCCGCGGTGGAACCGGAATCCGATCACGTAGCCGCAGACCAGCGATACCGCCAAACCGATCGAGCACCGGTACACCGAGACCGTCGCTCGGGCAAGCACCGGCGTCACCGGGGCGATCGGCATTGAGCTAAACCGTCTATTGACACCCAGCAGCGAGTCGGTTGCCGCCCGGAAGCCCGACCCGATGGCGGCGAACGAGATGGCCTGCAGTGTGACCAATGGCGTGATGTATTGCCCTAGGTTACTGGCGACGCCGGAGCTTGCACCCCCGACAAAGTGGTTCCACGGTATGGCGAAGGGTATATAGAAGCCCACCATGAAAACCACCGGCGCGCCGGCGGTGGTGAATAATTCGCCGATGCTCGTGCGCAAGAACAAACGGCTGATGAGCACCCGCCATTGCCAAAGCGTTGACTGGTTTAGCTTTTCCACCTTCGGGCCGAACCCCTCGAAGGCCGGTGTTGGGGTTGGAACGGTGGCCGCGGCGCTCATCGCATGCCCGCCGACGCTAGATGACTCAGTGACTCGCTGGGATCTGTTGTCATGGACAGGAATACGTCATCGAGCGACGGCCGGCGCAGTGCGATGTCGGCCAGCTCGATGTTCGCCTCGTCGATCCGGCGCGCGGCCTCGATCAGGGTGCGGGTCCCGCCTGGTGCCGGCATGGTGATCCGGTCTGACTCGGGTGTCAGAATGGCCCTGCTCTGTTCGGGCAACAGTGAACCGAGCGCCGCGACGATAGCGTCCAGGTCCTTGAGATCCCGCGGCACGATTTCGCAGAATGTGTCGCCGGCACGGTGCTTGAGCTCATTCGCGGTGCCCTCCGCGATGATCGTGCCGTGGTCGATCAAAATGATCCGGTCGCTGAGCGCATCCGCCTCCTCGAGATACTGCGTCGTCAACAAGGTGGCGACGCCGAGCTTCTTGAAGCTGGCCACCAGATCCCAAATAGCTTGTCGGCTTCTTGGGTCCAGCCCTGTGGTGGGCTCGTCGAGGAACGCCACCTGCGGCTGGACCACCAATCCGCACGCGATGTCTATGCGCCGACGCATCCCGCCCGAATAGGTGCTCACCCGCCGCTTTGCGGCGTGCATGAGCCCAAATTGCTCGAGCAGTTCCTGCGACCTGCGACGTGCCGCGGACTTGCTCAGCCCGTACAGGCGACCGAATAACACCAGGTTCTGCTCGCCGGTCAGGGCGTCGTCGACGGCCACCTGCTGTCCGGTGACCATGATCGAGCGGCGCACACCGGCCGGATCGGAAACGACGTCGTGGCCGGCGACCGTCGCCGAGCCGCCATCGGGCCGGGTCAGCGTCGACAAGATGTCCACCATGGTGGTCTTGCCGGCTCCGTTGGGGCCGAGCAGCCCGATCACTTCGCCGCGGCCCACTTCGAAACTGACGTCATCGAGGGCCACCACCGTGCCGAACGCCTTGTGAATACCGCGGACCACTACTGCCATGTCGTTGTTGCGCATTCCGACCTCCTCAGCCCGCATCCAGGCTGGACAAGTCCACCAGGGCGCCCGCTTCGGGTGCCCCAACCGTTTCGATCTCGTCATGCTCGGCCGCGATGGCCTCCTGGATCAGCTCGCTCAGTGTGGCCGGCAATGTCCGCGCCAGCTGTTCTACCGTTGCCGCGGGGATGCGGCGGGTGTCATACCACCAATCCAGATGCAATGAGCCGCCGGAGCGATACGCCCGGAGTTCGATGGCGTGGCCCAACCCGGGGATCGTCTCGCGGACGGGCATCGTCATGTCGGAGTCGAACTGTACCGGTGCATCGGTGCTCGGCAACTCGGGAATGACGCCCGCATACCGGAAGTGGATGTCGGGGGTGCGCTGCGCACCCAGCACGCGTCCGGTTGGCGCATACAGATACCGCAGCAGCCCGTATCCGATTCCGTAGTGCGGAACGGATTTCAGCGCGTCGTGAACGGCGTCCAGCTGTTGAATCCCGGATCCGTTCCCGCATACCAGGGGCACCGGGTAGTACGTCGTGAACCAGCCGACGGTTCTGCGCAGGTCGATGTCCGGCCGTAGTACCGAGCGCCCCTCGCCCTCGAGTTCGACGGCGACCACACCGTCACCGACCGCCTTGCCTATGGTTCGGCCGAGCGCGGCCAGCACGATCTCCTGGATCGACCGCCGGAACCTGCGCCGAGCATCATCGAGTTCGAATGTCTGCTCGACGCTCAGCGTAGTTGAGAACTTGGTCAGATCCTCGGTGCTGGGCGGTTGCGTGATGTCCTGGTCAGCCAGCCACAAGGTCGCCTTCGTTGAATTCTCGATCCAGTAGGAGCGAGTGTCGAGGGCTGCGGGATGTGTCGCGAGGGCCGCGCAGCGAACCGACCAGTCCCGCCACCCGGTGGTGACCGGCTCCAGCGTGATCTCCTCGCCCGCCAGCCGCTGCCCGAACGCGGTGACGATGTCGCGTCCGAGGATTTGACGCGACGCGTCGTCGCTGACCATCTCGTGCACGGCCAGCCCCAGGTAGTGCGGACCGCCGTGCGCACCGGTGATATGCACTGCTGCCAGCGGCGCGTCCGAATCACTTTGATCTGAGAGCAATTCGGCCAGAATCTTCGACACCGCAGCCCGTTCTTCCGGGCTGCCGGCGGACACGTCGTCAGGAAGTGGCACCGTGGAAAGCCGAGTGAATTCCCCGGATGGTGCGATGTGTTGCTCCCACATTCCGGCATTGTCGACGAGCTGCAGCCGCAATGCGTCGTGGTGGTTGGCCACCGCGGTCAGCACCGCCCGGACGTCCTCCGAGCCGACCTTGGGGTCGAGGCGCAGGATCAACGGGACGCGCCAGCGACCGGTGTCGCGCAGTCCCCGGTCGAGGAAGTACGCAATATTCGGCGGAACCGCCGGATGTGCATCAGCCACCGGGGCTTTGGCCAACCCACTCGCCGCGAACGAGGCATCGACGGCAGCCGTCAGCGCGGCCAAGGTCGGGTATTCGTACAGGTCCTGCGGTGTAATGGTCAGGCCCTCGTTGGCGGCGGACATCGCGATGCTGATGGCCATCAGGGAATCGCCGCCCATGTCAAAGAAATTGGCGTTGCGATCGATGGAGCTGACACCCATGCACTGTTCCCAGATGCGCCGCAACGTGGTCTCGGTCTGCGACTCTCCGTTCTGCGCCACTTCGACGGTGCCGGCACCAGCCCCCGCGCCCACCGGTGAGCCGTTGCTCCCGGCGGGAACCTGCGACCACACCATGTGCTTGGGTTCCACCCAATGCCGTTGGCGGGCAAACGGATAACCGGGCAGGGAAACCAGCTGCGGCTGGGTCGCACGCCGCGGCGTCCAGTCAACCTCGATCCCGGCGGACCAGAGCTCACCCAGCGCGCGCAGGAAGGTATCGCGGTCATCGGCGTTCTGAATCGGGTGACGCATGAGCCGGACAGCACGATGCGCGGCCGACCACTTCGGATGCCGTATCGCAGAACCGGTGAGGCTCCCGCCGGGACCGACCTCGACGAGGACCCGACCCGGATCTGCCAGCACCACGTCGAGTTCGTCGGCGAACCTGATCGCGGAACTGATTTGACGTGTCCAGGTGGCCGGATCGGTGACCTGCTGCTCGGTCAACCACGTTCCGGTGAGGTTACTCAGCAACGGCGTGCGCGGAGCGCTGAGCTGCTGCTGGGACAGGAATGCCTGGAATTCATCCAACATCGGATCCATCGCGCTGGTGTGAAACGCGTGGCCGGCGCGGACCCGGCGAACGGGTATCCCGGCCTCGTTGAGACGTTGGGTGAACTCGCGAATCGCGCCCTTCGGGCCGGCGACCACGCAGTTGCCGGGATCGTTGACCGCCGAGAGCTCCACCCCCGGTGAGAGGTACTGCGCGACCTCGTCGGGACCCACTGCCACCGCGACCATGGCGCCGGGCGGCGACTCATGCATCAGGCGCGCCCGTAGCGCAACGGTCTTGATCGCCGTGTCGAGGTCGAATACCCCGGCCAGGGTGGCCGCGATGTATTCGCCGGTGCTGTAGCCGATGTAGGCGCCCGCACGCACCCCGTAGCTGTCGACCAGCTTGGCGAGCGCGTACTCCACGGTGAACAGCGCCGGTTGCGATCGGTCGATGCGCTCCAGATCCGTTGCGGTCCCGCTGAACACCTCGGCATGCAGATCGATGCCCATCTCGTCACGGAATCCGGCGGCGCAGGTGTCGAAGTATTCGGCGAAAACGGGCTCGGTGTCGTAGAGCCCCTTCGCCATGCCGACGTGCTGTGCGCCCTGCCCGGGAAACAGGAACACGACGCGGTCCGGCGCCGGTGTGGTCGTTTCGGGCGGGTCCCCGGCGCCGGATTCGCCGACGAAGACGTTGTCGTGCTCGGCCGCCCGCAAGACCTTGACGGCGTGTTCGCGGTCGTGGACGACGGCGGCCATGGTGATGTTGTGCTTGCGGCGTCGGGTGAGGGTGTGGGCCACGTCGGACACGTCCGGGCAGTCCGGCCGTTCCAGCGCGCTGGCCAGGGCGTCCCTCGACTCTCGCAGCGCGGCAGTAGTTTTCGCTGACAGCAGCAGCACCTGCGGTCCGGTGGCCGCGGTGCGGGCAGGAACCGGCGGTGCCTGCGCGGGTGCCTGCTCCAGGACGACGTGTGCGTTGGTGCCGCCGACCCCGAACGAGCTCACCCCGGCCCGAAGCACGCCGTCCCACTCCCACGGGCCGTACTTGCTTTGCACGACGAATGGACTTTGGTCGAGCCGCAGCTCGGGGTTCGGGCTGGTGTAGTGCAGTGTCGCGGGGATCGCCTGGTGCTTCAGGCACAGGATCGTCTTGATCAGGCCCGCGATTCCGGCCGCGACTTCCAGGTGGCCGATGTTCGACTTGACCGATCCCAGTACGCACGGGCCCGGCCGTGGCGTTTCGGAGACCTCGAATGCCGTTCGCAGCCCTTGGATTTCGATGGGGTCACCCAGCGGGGTGCCGGTACCGTGGCACTCGACATAGCTGACGGTCGAGGAGTCGATGCCGGCCACCGCATGGGCTTCGGCGATGACGTCGGCCTGGGCGGCCGGATTAGGTGCCGCGTAGCCCATTTTCGCCGATCCGTCGTTGTTGATCGCCGACCCGCGGATGACGGCGTGAATGCGGTCGCCGGCGTCGATGGCGGCCTGCAACGGCTTGAGCGCCACCATCGCCACACCGCTGCCGAAGACGGTGCCGTCGGCGCGAACATCGAAGGGCCGGCAGTGGCCGACCGCCGACACCATCGATCCCGGCGAGTTCCAGTAGCCGACGCGGTGCGGGATGCACAGCGACGACCCGCCGGCCAGGGCCATGTCGCATTCGCCGGACAGCAGGCTCAAGCAGGCCAGGTGCACGGCGACCAGCGAGGACGAGCATGCGGTCTGGACCGCGATGCTGGGGCCGCGCAGGTTGAACGCATGCGATATCCGCGTTGCCAGGAAATCCTTGTCGTTCTGCAGGAACAGGCTGAACTGGTCGAAGTTGAGCCCCTCGGCCAATACGGCGTTCGGGTCGCGATGCGACAGCAGGTTGTGTAGCAGATATCCGCTGGGAGAGCTGGTTCCGTACACGCCGATCGAGCCGTCGAACTGGGCGGGGTCACATCCGGCGTCCTCAAGCGCGTGCCACGCGCATTGCAGGAACAGCCGGTGTTGCGGGTCCAGCACCTGCGCGGCCAGCGGGGGGAATCCGAAGAAGTCCGCGTCGAATTCGTCTATCCCGTCCAGTAGCGGTGCGCGGCGCACATATGCCGGGTCGGCCAGCGTCTTGTCGCTGACGCCCGCGTCGCGCAGGTCCTGTTCCGACAGGGTGACGATCGACTCCTTGCCGCGCCGAAGGTTGCTCCAGAAGGTCGACAGATCGTTCGCGCCCGGGAATCTGCCGGCCATGCCGACTACCGCGATGGCGTTGTCGGGTGTGCTCACAGTTCTTGTCCTCCGTGTACTTGAGGTTTGGGGGGTGTCGGCCGCCGCCGTATCGCGGCTCCACGTCGCGCTGCCGCGCGCTCCTGCGCCCGGGCGCGAACAACGGCGGTGTTTTCCAGGTTTTCGGTTACCTGGTCGGGGCCCGAGAGCCCGAGTTGGCGCATCAGGTCGACGGTCAGGTCGTGCAGGGACGCCCCTTGCAGGATCAGTGCCACCGGCGGTTCCACGCCGAAGTCGGCCCGCGCGCCGTTGCGGATCCGCACCGCCATCAGAGAGTCAAGACCCAGCTCAGTCAGCGGTACGGCGGGATCGACTGCCGACCGGTCAGCGTAGCCCATCACCGCCGCAATCCGCGCGCGCATCCGCTCGGTCACCACGCGCTGGGCCTCGCCCGCGTCGAGGTCGGCAAGGGCGTCGGGTCCGGCCCAATCGCCGAGATCGCCCGCCGAGTCCAGCTCCTCGACCACCCGGGTGAAGTAGCTGATGCCGCGGATCTCCGGGAACGCGATCAGAGCCCGGTCGGCACGCAGCCGCGCGACACCGGTGCGGGCCCGGCCGGCGGCCAGTAGCGAATCCAGAGCCTCGATGCCCTCCGCCGGGGTGATGGTGTCAAGGACACTGCCGACCAGGGCTTGCGCGACGCCCACTTCCGACCACGGCCCCCAGTTGATCACCGCCGCTGGCAGACCGGACGCTCGGCGCCAGGTGACCAGTGCGTCGAGCCAGGCACTGGCGCAGGCGTAGGCTGCTTGGCCGGGGGAGCCCAATAGTGAAGCGACGGAGGAGAATCCGAGCCACCAGTCGAGCTGACAGCCCTCGGCGGCATGGTGCAGCCGCAGCGCTCCGGCCGCCTTGGGTTCCCATACCCGCTCGAGGGTGTCCCTGCTCATGGAGAACACCAGGCTGTCTTCGATGACCGCGGCGGCGTGCACCACACCGCGCAATTGAGCTCCCGATCGTCCTGCTGCCTCGATGAGGCTTTCGGCCACGCCAGGCGCCGCGACGTCGCCCCGGACGACCACGATGTCGGCGCGGGATTCCAATGCGGCCAAGACCTTGCGCTGGTCGTCGGTGGGATCGCTGCGGCCATTGAGCACCACTCGGCCGGCGCCGCGGTCCACCAGCCACTTCGCGACCACCAACCCGAGTCCGCCGAGACCACCGGTGACGACGTACGAGGCTCCGGGACGGACGACCGGATGACCCGCTTGTGCATCGAGAGTGGCGCGCGACAGGCGTTCGACGAATCTGCGGTCGCCCCGCCAGGCGATCACATCGTCGTTGCCCGAGGCCTGCAGTTCGGCGGTCAGCGCGGCGAGCGGGTCTGGAGTGCCGTCCAGATCGACCAGGGTGGCGCGCATGTCCGGATGCTCGAAGGCCAGTGCGCGCACCAGACCCTTCAAGGATGCCGTTGCGGGGGCTCCCGGCTCGCCGTCGTGAACGGCCAGCCCGCCTCCGGTGATCAGCCACAGCCGCGGTGATCGGCCATGCCAGGTGCCCACGACTGCTCGAACCACAGTCGTGATCGACCACACCCGGTCTCGCGCCGCGACCAGTCCGTCGTCCAATCCGCTGGAAGCGCCGCCGGCGAAAACGACCAGGCCGACGGGCGGATGGTCCGGATCGCCTGCCGTTTCCGCGAATGCGGCCAGCACCGCCGGTTCGTCGCCGAGATCGGCGGTGAGCACCCGCCGCACCGGCGAACGCCACCGCTCGACGAACTGATCGGCCATCAGCCGGATTCGGCTATCCGCGGTCGCGTCGGTGAGCACCAGCCAACTGCCGGGTGCGGTCTCGCATCCCGCCCCGGGCCCGGCCTCGACCGCGATCGGGCCTTCGATCCATTCGGCGTCGAAGATCTTCTGCGGCAACGGCAGTGGCACCGCCCGGCGCTCGACCCGTCGCAGGTAGATGCCGTCGATTTCGGCCGCTACCTGCCCGGCGTCGTCGATCAAGGCGACGTTGCCCAGCTTGCCGGCGCCGCCGTCGAGGTTGGCCAGCTGGGCGCGACACGTGAGGTGGCGGCCGATGTCGCGGTAGACCCGAACCTTGTCGAAGGACACCGGCAGATAGCTGGCTTCGGCTGACCCCGCGACCTCATCGTCGGGTATTGCGGCACCCAGGCTTTGCAGGGCCGCATCCAGCATGGACGGATGAAGCCGGTATCCGGGGTGCCGCGGAGCCTCGTCGGGAAGGGTGATCTCGGTTTCGGCGGAACCGTCGGACAAACGCGATATTCGGCTCAGCGCGGCGAAAGCGGGACCGTGGTGTTGACCGGTCTGGCGGAGCAGGGCATAGAAATCGGCGGGCGACACGGTTGCCGCGGTGGAAGAACGATGAAGCACTGGGCGGGTGCGCGCGGCGTCGGGCGCAGCCTGTTCGACCCTGGCCGTGGCGTGCCGGCGGAAGTCGCCGTTGGGCGAGCGGGAATAGATTTCGACCCGAATCTGGCTGTCCCCATTGCGAATCAACTGGGTGGTCAGCTGGGTGTGGTTGTCGAGGGGCAGCATCTGCTCGACCTCGAACTGGTTGATGCCGATCGTGTCGGCGGATAAGCCGAGCGCTTCGGCACCCGCGGCCAACGCGATCTCGGCGAACCCCGCGGCCGGCATGATCGGTTGGCCGAACACCTTGTGATCGGCCAGCCAGGGAGATACGTCGGTGCCGACGTCGGCCTGCCAGACGTGGGTTCCGCCGCTGGGCATCTCGATGTGCGCGCCCAACAACGGATGGGTGGCGGCCAGTTCCGACATCGCGGATCGATCCGTGACCCAGAATCTACTGTGCTGCCAGGGTGTGGCCGGTACGTCCACCAGGCGCCCGCTGGTGTCGTCCGGGGTGGTCGCCCCGACTGTGGCGAGTTGGGTGTGGAAGAACAGGGTTTGGTCTTGGTCGCGGTTCATTGTCCCCGTGACGATCTGGTCACCGGCCCCCTCCAGGGTTTCGGTGATGGCATGGGTGAGCACCGGGTGCGGGCTCATCTCGATGAAGGCACGGCAGCCATGGTGCTCGGCGGCGGCTGCGACTCTAATGGCCTGGTGGAACCGCACCGGGTTGCGCAGGTTGGCCGACCAGTAGTCGGCATCCATCACCGGGTGCGAATGCGCTTCACAGGGGTGAGTGGTCGTGATGATCGGGATGCGCGGCGGCTGCGGGGCCAAATCCGCTAGCTCGCTTCGCAATTCGGGCAGGATCGGATCGATGATCGGGTGATGGGAGGCCACGTCGACCTCGACGCGTCGGGCCAGCCGATTCTGTGCGGCAACGACAGCGATTATCGCATCCACCGCCTCCGGGGGCCCGGCGATCACCGACTGACGCGGCGATGCATACACCGCCAGCGTCACTTGCGGATAGTCGGCGATCAGCGACTCGGTGGCATCGGCATCGAGTTCGAGCAGCGCCATCGCGCCCTGACCCGACAGCCGGGCCATCAACCGCGACCGGGTGGCGATCACCTGCAAGCCCTGCTCGGCTGTCAACGCCCCGGCTACGACCGCCGCCGCCACCTCACCCATCGAATGCCCGATCACCGCATCGGGTGTCACGCCGTAGGACCGCCACAACTCGGTCAGGGCCAGCTGCATCCCGACCAACACCGGCTGGATGCGGTCGATGCCCACTACCTCGTCGCCCGCGGAAAGCGTCTGCTGTAACGAAAAGCCAACCTGGGCAACGAATACCGGCTCCAGCTCGGCCACCGCCTTGGCGAACGCCGGTTCGTCGGCCAGCAACTGGCGGCCCATCCCGGCCCACTGCGAACCCTGACCCGAGTACACGAATACCCGCCCCGGCCCACCAGCACGCTGATCACAGCCCACCACACCCACCCGGGGCTGCCCCGCCGCCAGCGCCCGCAAGCCCGCGACCGCCTCCGCGCGGTCCCGCGCGACCACGGTGGCGACCTTGGCATGCCGGGCCCGGTGCTGGTTCATGGTGTGCGCCACGTCGGCAAGCGATACGGCCGCGCCCGGCCCGGACATCCAGTCGGCCAGCGCCGCGGCCACGGCGGCCACGCGTTGCGCCGTCTTGCCCGACACCGTCACGGTCGTGACGGGGGATGCTTCGACAGCCGGCGATGGTGCCTGGCCCGGGGGTTGTTCGAGCACCACGTGTGCGTTGGTCCCGCTCAGGCCGAACGACGACACCGCGGCGCGGCGCGGTCCGGATGCCGCGGGCCACGGGCTGGTTTCGGTCGGCACGAACAGCCGGGTCGCCGACGCGTCGATGGCGGGGTTCCACCGGGTGAAGTGCAGATTGCGCGGAATTTGTCCGCGCTCGACGGCCAGTACCGCCTTGATGAATCCGGCCACCCCGGCGGCGGCCTCCAGGTGGCCGATGTTGGTCTTGACCGAGCCCAACGCGCACGCGCTCTCGCTCTGGCCTTTACCAAGGCCATACGTGGTCGCCAGCGACTCGAACTCGATGGGATCGCCCAATATTGTTCCGGTGCCGTGTGTTTCGACATAATGGACGCTGTCGGCGGTGACGTCGGCGAGTCGCAGCGCCGAGGCGATCACGTCGCGCTGGGCCAGCGCGTTGGGTGCGGTCATGCCGTTGGAGCGGCCGTCCTGGTTGGTTGCCGAACCTCGGACTACCGCCAGTACCCGGTCCCGGTCGTGCAGCGCGTCGGCCAACCGTTTGAGCACCACCACACCGCAGCCCTCGCCGCGCACGAATCCGTCGGCGTTGGCGTCGAAGCTGTTGCAGCGACCGGTCGGCGACAGCGCCGACCACTTGGACAGCGCGATCGCGGTGAACGGCGACAAGGTGAGTTGCACGCCGCCGGCCAGCGCGACGTCGGTCTCGCGCAGCCGCAGGCTCTGACAGGCCAGGTGGATCGCCACCAGTGACGACGAGCACGCGGTGTCCACGGCGACCGCCGGGCCGCGCAATCCCAGCAGGTAGGAGATCCGGCCGACCGCCGCGCAATGCGGGGTTCCGGTGCTCAGGTAGGCGTCGATATCGGCTCGGCGTTCGATGTTGACAATCGTGTAGTCCCACGACGACAGCCCCATCATCACGCCGGTTCGGCTGCCGCTGAGGGAATCCGGTTGGATACCGGCGTGTTCGAGTGCTTCCCAGGCAACCTCGAGCAGCATCCGATGCTGCGGGTCCATTGCCACGGCTTCGCGGGGCGTGATGCCGAAGAAGTCGGCGTCGAAAGCGTCGACGTCGGAAACGAAACCGCCCCACTTCGTCGTCATGCATCCGGGCGCCGACGGGTCGGGGTCGTAGAACGCGTCCGCATCCCACCGATCCGGCGGCACCTCGCCGATCGTGTCCACACCGTCGACCAGGAGCTGCCAGAAGCTTTCCGGCCCAGTCACATTCCCGGGGAAGCGGCAGCCGACGCCCACCACCGCGATCGGCTCGGCGATGTCGGTGGGGAAGGCCGTCCCGGCGCGCACGAGCTCGCGCGCCAAGGCGGCCCGGGCGTTCGGTGACAGTTGCGCCGCGCGCTCGGCCAGGCTCGTCATGAGTCACCTCGCGATGCGGCTTCCAGCTCGCTGGCTTCGACCAGATCGGCGAGCAAATCCATCTCCTCGTCAGACAGTTCGGGTTCCGCGTCAGCCGTCTGCTGCGCGACGGCCGGCGGCGCATAGTCCATGCGTTCGCACAAGGCGGTCGCCAGATCGGTGATCGTCGGGTAGGCCCACACCAGGGCGACCGGCAAGGTGATGCCCAGACTTGCTTCCAGCCGGTTTCGCAATTCCAGGGCCATCAGCGAATCGAGTCCCAGCGTCTCGAGCGGTCGGTCGTGGTCGATCGGGTCGCTCGAGCGCAGCACCCCACGGATCTCACCGGCGATCGCCGACGCCAGGTGGGCGGGGCGTTCGGCCGCGTCGAGGGCGTCCAGCTGCGCCCGGATCTTTCCGCCGCCGCTTCGCTCGGGGACCGCCGAGTCCTGCAACCTGGCGAACAATGACGACCCGGCCACCGCGGGGAAGGATTGGAACCACTGCCGTGCATCCAGGCTGAACACACCCGTACGCGCCCGGTCGGCGGCAAGCACCGCCTGCATCGCTTCCAGTCCCTGCTCTGCGGTGATCATCGACACGCCCAGATCGGCGAAGAACTGGGCGCGGCCAACCTCGGCCCATGGGCCCCAGTTGATTCCGACCGCGGGCAGTCCACGGGAACGCCGGTACGCGACCAGTGCGTCGACCCAGGAGTTCGCGGCGGCGTAGGCGCCCTGCCCGGGTGTGCCGAGCAGCGCGGCGGCCGAGGAGAAGGTGAGCCACCAGTCGACGTCACGAGAAGCGGTTGCCCGGTGCAGCAGCCAGCTGCCGGTGACCTTGGGCGCGAACACCCGCGCGGCGGCCGAATCCGTCATGTTCAAGACGATTTCGTCGGCCAGCACCATCGCGCTGTGCAGGACCCCGGCCAGCCGGAAACCGGCATCTTCGACCGCTTGCACCAGCCGGTCGGCCGTGGCGGGTTCGGCGATGTCGCCGGTGACCACCTCGATCCGGTGCCCCGCCGCGTTGAGCTCGGCGATGGCCGCCCCCACCTCGTCGTCGGGAGCCGAACGTCCGTTCAGCACAACCAATCCCGCGCCCTGCTCGGCCAGCCAGCGGGCGACGACGAAGCCGAGACCGCCCATGCCGCCGACGATGAGGTAGCCGCCGTCGGGACTGACCAGCGGAACCGGCGGCGGTGACGCGACCGCTTCGATGCTGCCGCTGTCCGGGATCGAGATGACGATCTTGCCGGTGTGCTTGCCGGAGGCCATGAGCCGGAATGCGTCGGCCGCATCGCGGAGACCGAATTCGCTGACGGGCAGCACCGGCAGGTTGCCGTCCGCCACGTGCTGCAGGATGTGTTGCAGGAGTTGGCGGTACTTCGCCGGCTGCAGCTTCAGATTCAGGTCCAGGTCCACCACGGCGAAGGACGCGCTTTTGGCCAGCGCCGCCAGCCCCAGGTTGGCGTCGGCGTAGACGTCTTTCTTGCCCAGCTCGATGAACCGGCCGCCGGGGGCCAGGATCTGCACGCCGCGCTGAATCGCCTCGCCGGCCAGCGAATTGAGCACGACGTCGACACCGTAGCCGTTGGTGAGCTCAAGAATCTCGTCAGCGAAGTCGACGCTGCGCGAGTCGCCGACGTACTCGACGCCGAGCTTGGACAGCATGTCGCGCTTGGCTTCCGAGCCGGCAGTGGTGTAGATGCGGGCGCCGATCATCTTGGCGATCGAGACCGCCGCCATTCCGACACCGCCGGTGGCGGAATGGATGAGCACCCGTTCGCCCGGGGACAGCCGGCCGACCTCGCACAGCGAGTGCCACGCGGTGAGATACGCGACACCGAAGGTGGCCGCCTCGTTGTCGGGCAGCGTGTCGGGGATGGGGACGACCAGATCGGCGAGCGTGCCCACGTACGTCCCGAACGTGCCGGGGCCGAAGGCGATAACGCGCTGACCGATCTCGACGGAGTCGACCTCGTCGCCGATGGCCGTCACATAGCCGACGCACTCGCCGCCGATCACCGGCGCGGCGCCGTCGAGCCCGGGATACACGCCCATCGCCTTGAGCACGTCGCTGAAGTTGAGTCCCGCGGCGACCACCCGGACCTCGACCTGATCACCTTGCGGCCTGGGCCGTTTCACCTCGTGGACCGTGAGCGCGTCCAGCCGCCCGGGCTGGTCGATCTGCAGCCGGACAGCTTCCCCGGAAGGCCCTGTGCCGTCGAGGTTCACGACGGTGCGCCGGGTTTCGGCGGCGAGATCGCCCTTCGTCGTGGTGGGCGCGGGCACCAGCCGGTTCACGTAGCGTTGCCCGTCGCGGTAGGCGACCTCGTCGTGGTCCGAACCGGTGAGCAACTCTTCGGCCAGGTCGGCCGGTGAGCCGGTGCCGTCCGGTTCGACGTCGACGAGCGTGGCCTTCAGTTCCGAATGCTCGAACGTGAGCACCCGGGCGATTCCCCGTAACTCGGTCTGCGCCAACGTGACCGAGTCGGTGGGATCGACCTGCTGGGCGCCGCGGGTGACGATCCACAGCCGTGGGCTCTTACGGGTGCCCATCCGCGTCACGGTCTCCACCACGCGAGCGATCAGCAGCGTGCGCGTCCGCGCCAGCTCCAGCTGAGCGTCGTCGGGCAACGATTCGTCGACGCTGCGGGGCGGACAGACCATGACGATGCCGTCCCAGGCGGTGGCCGATTGGGTGATCGCCTCGCGTAGCGCCGCTTCGTCGTGCGGCGAGACCACCGCCACCTCGGTGCGCTCGGCCAGCGACGACTGCAGCGCGGACAGCAGCGGGTCGCTCGTGGGATCACCGATCATCAACAGCGCACCGGGCAGGCCGGCGGCCGTGGGCAGCGGGACGGGCTCCCACTCCAGCGTGAACAAGCGATTACCGAATTCCGTTGCCCCGCCGCCGGATCCGAGCACCGCCATTTCGACCTCGTCGATGACCAGCAGTGGCCGGCCATCCGGATCCGTCAGGACCACCTCGCCGGCCAGCCGGTCCGAACCCTCGGTCACGGACAGGGTGCCGACGGCGCAGACACCCCGGGTGATATCGCCGTACACGTGCACGCCGGCGTAGCGCACCGGCACCACCAAGGATTTCCGGGCGGCCTGCCCGCCGGCCAGATCGGTTGCCATCCGGGTGGCGCCCAGCGTTTGCAGTGCGATGTCCATCATGACCGGATGCAGCAAGAAGTCGCGGGAACCCGTTCGCGCCGACGACGGCAGCCGCACTTGGGCGCGGGCCGCGCCGGATTGCTCGACGGCCAGTCCCATGATGCCCTGAAACGCCGGCCCGTGCTGCTGACCGGCGCCGCGCAGGCGCTGGTACAAATCGTCGGGGTCGAGTTCGGTTGCGGGATCGGCCGGGGTGACCCCGGTGCGCGGGTCGGACGGCTCGAATCGCTCGGCACGCGCAACGGTGGCGGTGGCGTGGGTGGTCCATTCCGAAGATCCACTGCGGGTGCGTATGTCGATCCGGCAGCGTTGCTGGTCGCCGGTGAGTGTGGTGACCAGCACGGTGCCCGCGGTCACGTGCAGCATCTGATGAAGATCGAGCTCGCAGATCATCCAGGGTTCGTCGGGCTCGGCTCCGAATGTGTCGGTAGCGGCCGCCAGCGCGACCTCGGCGTAGGCCGCACCGGGCAGCACGACCAGATCGTCGATGACGTGATCCCCGAGCCACAACAGGTCCGGGTCGAGCTGGCTTTCCCAGACCCGGATGCCGTTGGTGGGGTCGGTGACACCGACGCCGAGCAGCGGATGGACGTCGCCCAGGTGATATGCGGCCCCGGAAGGCGATGTGGCGTCCACCCAGTGGCGGGTGTGCTGCCAGGGGGTGGTGGGCAGCGTGGGGTGCGGTTCGGGCGGATGGGGGGTTTGCGGTGGGCGGTTGGTGTGCGTGGTGTTGAGGTTGGTGTGGAAGGTCAGGGTGTCGTGGGTGTCGCGTTGCAGCGTGCCCACGATCAGATAGTCGGCACGGTGATCGGCCGAATCGGGCGCGCTGTTGAGGGTGTCGCTGATCGAGTGGGTCAGCAGCGGGTGCGCGCTGATCTCGATGAACATGTGGTGATCGGTACCGGCCCGGGCGATGGCCTGCTGGAAGTGGACCGGGTTGCGCATGTTGGTCGCCCAGTGCTCGGCATCGAAGACGGGGCCCGAAACCGGCCCCGCACCCAGGTCGGGGTAGGTGGTCGAGATGATCGGGATGGTGGGCTGTCGCGGGGTGAGATCGGCCAGCTCGCAACGCATCTGCGGCTGCAGCGGATCCATGGCCGCGTTGTGCGGGGCCACCTCGATGCTCACTCGAGTGCCGTAGCCGTTGCGTTGACGCACCGTCTCGATGAGCGCGTCGATCTGCTGCGGCGGTCCGGCTATCGCGGTTTGCCGTGGTGAGGCGTAGATCCCCAGACTCACTTGCGGGTAGTCGGCGATAAGCGCCTGCGTCTCGGCGGCGTCGAGTTCCAGCAGCGCCATCGCGCCCTGCCCGGACAACGGGGCCATCAGGCGGGCCCGAGTGGCGGTGACCCGCAGGCCCTGCGCCGGCGTCAGCGCACCGGCGACCACCGCGGCGGCCACCTCACCCATCGAGTGGCCTATCACCAGATCGGGTTGCACCCCGTAGGAGCGCCACAGCGCGGTCAGCGCCAGCTGCATACCGATCAGCCCCAGCTGGATCTGCTCGATGCCGACGAGCTCCTTGCCTTCGGCGATCACCTCGTGTAGCGAAAATCCGCTCTGCGCAACGAAATCCGGCTCAAGTTCGGCGATTGCGGCGGCGAAGGCCGGTTCGTCGGCCAGCAGTTGGCGGCCCATGCCGACCCACTGAGATCCGCGTCCCGAGTAGACGAACACCGTGCCGGGGCCGACCGAGCCGTCCCGGGGCGCGACCACGCCGGGGGCGGATTCACCCGCGGCCAGTGCGCGCAGCCCCGCCACCGCCTGGCCCCGGTCGACGGCCGCGACCGTGGCGAACTTGCCGTGCCGGGCCCGGTGATGGTTGAGCGTGTGTGCGACATCGGCCAGCGGCACCTCGGCGCCGGGGCCATCCAGCCAGTCGGCCAGCACCGACGCGGTCGCGGCCACCCGCTGCGGCGTCTTGCCCGACACCACCAGCGTCGACACCGCCGGCACCGGGTCCTGCCGGGCGGCAGTCACCGGGGCGGGCGCCTGCTCGATCACCACATGCGCGTTCGTCCCGCTGACACCGAACGACGACACTCCGGCCCGGCGCGGCCGACCGGTGTCCGGCCAGGCCATGCCGTCGGTCGCGATGGTCAGCCGGGTTGCGGCCTCGCTGGCATGCGGTGTCAGCTGCCGAAAGTTCAGATGCCGCGGAATGTAGCCGTTGTTCACGGCGAGCACGGCCTTCATGAAGCCGGCGACACCGGCCGCGGCTTCCAGGTGACCGAGGTTGGTCTTCACCGAGCCGATCACCAGGGGCTCGCAGTTGCGCCGATCACTGAAAACCTTGCTCAGCGAATCGAGTTCGATCGGGTCCCCCAACGGGGTACCGGTGCCGTGGGCTTCGATGTAGTCGATGTCGGCAGGATCGAGCCTCGACGACGTCAACGCGGTGCGCAGCAACGCCTGCTGAGCAGGGCCGTTGGGCACGGTCACTCCGCTGCTGGCGCCGTCCTGGTTGACGGCCGAGCCGCGTACCACCGCCAGGATACGGTCGCCGTCGCGCATGGCATCGTCCAACCGCTTGAGCACGACGACGCCCGCGCCCTCACCGCGCACATACCCATCGGCGGACACGTCGAAGGTCTTGCACTGCCCCTCGGGCGACAGCATCCCCCATCGCGAGCACGCGATGCTCGGTCCCGGGCTGAGCAGCAGGTTGGTCCCACCGACCAACGCCATGTCGCTTTCGCGCAAGCGCAGGCTCTGACATGCCAGGTGCACCGCCACCAACGACGACGAGCAGGCCGTGTCGATCACCACCGCGGGACCCCGAGCGCCCAGGATGTAGGCCAGCCGTCCGGCCGCGAAGTTCGCCGAGTTTCCGGTGGGGATGTAGGCGTCGAGGTCTTCGGGCCGCAGCCGGCCCGCCAGGGTCAGCATGTAGTCGTAGGCGGTCACACCGACGAACACCGAGGTTTGGGTGCCGCGGATGGTGTGCGGCGCAACGCCCGCGTCCTCCAACGCTTCCCAGGCGACCTCGATCAACAACCGCTGCTGGGGGTCCATCGCCGCGGCCTCACGCGGCGAAATCGAGAAGAACTCGGCATCGAATTCGGACGGCTGCCAGCCGGTGAGGAATCCGCCGTCCCGGCTGCAGATGGTCCCGGGCACGGTGTGATCGTCGGTGTAGTACGCGTCTGCATCCCAACGCTCGGCGGGCACCCGGACGATGCCATTTCGGCCGTCGCGCAACAACTCCCAAAACCGCTCGGGGTTGTCCACCGCACCCGGGAACCGGCAGCCCATGCCCACCACCGCGATCGGTTCGGTGCTGGACTTTTCCGCGAGTTCCAGGCGGGCCGTAAGGTCGTCGATTTTGTGCAGCGCCTCGGTAATGATCGCTCGGCGATCGGGTGTCGCGGCGGTCATCGCGTTCCCCTTAGTCGTTCGGAAAGCTGTTCCAGCAACTCGTCTTCGGTGAATTCTTCGTAGGTCTCAGCAGCCGGCTGATCGGATGCCGCGGTTCCCGCTGCCTGGCTCGTTTCGAGAAGCTCGGGCAGGATGGTGGCCAGATAGTCGGTGAGGCTGTACACCGTCGGGTAGTCGAAAACCACCGACGCGGGCAGGAACTCGCCGAGGCTTTCCGACAGCGACCGCTGCAGCGTGACGCTCATCAGCGAATCCATGCCGAGCTGGAAGAAGCCCGCCGCCGGGTCCAGTGTCGCGGTCGCGGGCATTCCCATCACCGTGGCGGCCAGGCCGGCGACATGGTCGAACAGCATGTCGTGGCGTCGTTCGGCCTGGCAATCACGCAGGGCTTTGCGGAATTCGCTTTCCGGCAACGCGACATCTGCCGGCGCCGGCAGCAGGTCGTCGACGATACGCAGCGACCCTCTGGTGCGATATGCAGCCGCCAGCAGCGGCCAATCCGCGGCGACCACGGCGGTGCGCACGCCGGCCTGCGGGTTGAGCACCAGCGGCAGCGCGCCGATGGCGATCTCGTCGTCCATGGGCAGCAGCCCGGATCCGACACTGACCTGGCCGGCCTGATGTTCGGCGTCAGCCAGGGACTTCCACAAGCCCCAATCGACGACGGTGGCCGGCAGCCCCATCACCCGGCGCGCATACGCCAGGGCGTCCAGGTATCCGCTGGTCGCGGTGTAGTGGGCCAGCCACCGCGAACCGGTCAAACCCGAAATGGAGGAGAACAGCACGAAGTGGCGCACCGGCGTCGTCACCGACAGCCGGTGCAACAGGGCGGCGGCATCCAGCTTGGGCGCGAACATGGCCGTGACGTCGTCGTAGGTCATCTGGCTGAGCAGCACCGGCTGTCCGGCGAAGGCAGCCAGATAGATGCCCTCCAGCGGCGGCAAGTCGGCGCCGAACCGGTCGAACAGCGCGGTCATGGCGTCTTCGTCGGTGGCATCCGCGGCCACCGTGACGAGGTTCTTGCCTGCTGCGGCAAGGGTTTCGGCCAACTCGTGCAGCCGGTCACCGGGGTTGCGTGAGACCGCGACGACGGTGCCGGCGCCCATCTGGGCGAGCCGGCGGATCAGATGCGGCCCGATGTTGCCGGTAGCCCCGATCACCAGTTGGCTGGTGTCAGAACTCAGCGTGACCGGTTCGGTGGTCACCGGACGCCACCGCAGCCTGGGCACCAGGCGGGTGCCCAGCCGGTACACGACCTGGTCTTCCTCGTCGGCACTGCCGGCGGCGGCCAGCACTTGCCGGGCGGCCAGCGCCGTGGGCACCGAGTCGTCGAGATCGATGAGCCCGCCCCAGATTTCGGGATGCTCCAGCGCCAGCGAGCGGCCCAGGCCCCACAGCACCGCATGGCCGGGGTTGGCCCGGTCGCCTTCCGCGACGGGTTGGGCGTTGCGGGTGACGATGAACAACTTCGCCGGCGAGCTGCTGCCGGTCATCGCGGCGGAAAGCCTTCGCGCCGCGTGGAATAGCCGGTAGGCCTGGGCAACGTCAAGCGGGTCGTCGCCGACCGGCGGTGCGTAGAGCACGTGATCCACGTCGCGTAGCGCTTCCAGCAGTGTGCCCGGATCGCCGTCTGCGGCCAGCGCCGCCTGGGCCAGGAGCTCCACCCGAGTGTCCGCACCGGCGGCGCGGCGCATTTCGGCGCACAGTCCGGCATCTGCCACCACGAGCCAGCGTGCGGGGTTTGACGTCTCGGTGTCCGGTGCCGGGCGAGCCGGCCAGGCCAGTTCGTAGCACCAATCGTCGAGCGCGCCGTTCTCGGAGCGCACCTGTCCGGGCGCCGCGACCGTGTTGGGAGTCCGACGTCCGGCGCCCGCCGCTGCGGTGATCCAGTGGCGGGTGTGTTGCCACGGGGTGGCGGGGATGGCGGGGTGCGGCTCCGGCGGATGCGGGGTCTGCGGTGGGTGGTCCAGGGCGGTGTAGAGGTTGGTGCGGAACGTGACGGTGTCGTCGGTGTCGCGTTGCAGCGTACCGATATTCGCGTATATCGCAGGCTCCGGGCGTGCGGCTTCCAGCGTGTCGGCGATGGCCTGGGTCAGCAGCGGGTGTGCGCTGATCTCGATGAAGGTTTGGGCGCCGGCCCTGGCGATCGCCTGCTGGAACCGCACCGGGTTACGCATGTTGGTGGCCCAGTGCTCGGCATCGAAGGCCGGTCGGGTGTCCAGGTTCTCGTAGGTGGTGGAGATGATCGGGATCGTCGGGGTGCGCGGGGTCAAATCGGCCAGCTCCGAGCGCATCTGGGGCTGCAGCGCATCCATGGCCGGATTATGCGGGGCCACTTCGATATTCACCCGGCTGGCGAAGCGATTCTGGGCGCGCACCCGGGCGATCAGCTCGTCGATCTGCGCGGTGGGCCCGGCGATCACGGTCTGGCGCGGAGAGTTGTAGATGCCCAGCGTCACTTGCGGGTAGTCGGCGATCAGCGCTTCGGTCTGCTCGGCGCCCAGGCCGAGCATGGCCATGCCACCCTGCCCGGACAGCGGCGCCATCAGCCGCGAACGAGTGGCGGTAACCCGCAATCCTTCGGCGGGGGTCAGGGCTCCGGCGACCACAGCGGCGGCCACCTCGCCCATGGAGTGGCCGATCACCAGGTCGGGCTGCACCCCGTAGGAACGCCACAGCTGGGTCAACGTCAGCTGCATGCCGATGAGACCTAACTGAATCCGCTCGATACCGACCAGTTCGAGGCCGCCGGCAATGACCTCATGCAGCGAGAACCCGGCCTGTTCGACGAACACCGGCTCCAATTCGGCCACGGCAGCGGCGAACGCGGGCTCGTCGGCCAGCAGTTGGCGGCCCATGCCGGCCCATTGCGACCCACGGCCGGAGTAGACGAATACCGTTCCCGGACCGCGTGATCCGTCCAGTGGGCGAACTACGCCGGGGGAGTGCTGCCCGGCCGCCAGGGCGCGCAACCCGGCCACCGCCTGCGCGCGTTGGCGGGCGACCACGATGCCGTGCTTGGCGTGCCGCGCGCGGTGGTGATTCACCGTATGGGCCACATCCGCCAGGGCGACCGCGGCGCCCGGGCCGTCCATCCACTCGGCCAGCACCGCCGCCGTGGCGGCCACCCGCTGTGCCGTCTTGCCGGTCACCACCAGCGTCGACACCTGGGCGTCGGGATGGGTGTCCGGGTGGCTGCCGGCGTCACTTGCCGGTGTCAGTTCGGGACCTTGCTCGATGATGACGTGCGCGTTCGTCCCGCCCAATCCGAACGACGACACCGCGGCTCGCCGTGGCCCACCGCCACCTTCGGTGGCCGGCCATGCGGTGTTCTCGGTGGGAACGAAAAACCGCGTCGGCGCGGCGTCGATACCTGGATTCCATTGCGAGAAATGCAGATTCGGCGGGATCGTGGCGTGCTGCACGGCCAGTGCGGCCTTGATGAATCCCGCGATCCCGGCCGCTGCCTCCAGATGGCCGATATTGGTCTTCACGGCGCCCAGCGCGCACGAACCCTGGCCCCGGCCGTACGTCGACGCCAGCGCCTCGAACTCGATCGGATCGCCCAGCACCGTGCCGGTTCCGTGGGCTTCGACATAGTTCACGCTTTCGGGGGCCACGTCACCGGATCGCAGCGCATCGGCGATCACGTCGCACTGGGCCGCGGTATTCGGCGCAGTCACCCCGTTGGAGCGACCGTCCTGGTTGACCGCCGAGCCGCGCACCACCGCCAGGACGCGGTCGCCGTCGCGCACCGCGTCGGTCAACCGCTTCAGCACCACCACGCCGGCGCCCTCACCGCGCACGAATCCGTCGGCCGCGGCGTCGAAGGTGGCGCACCGGCCCTGCGGCGACAGCAGCCCCCATGCCGAAATTGCGATTTGAGTCTCGGGCCGAAGGGTGATGCTGACGCCCCCGGCCAGGGCCAGGTCGGTTTCGCGCAGTCGCAGGCTCTGGCAGGCCAGGTGGACCGCCACCAACGACGACGAGCACGCGGTGTCCACCGCCACCGCGGGACCGCGCAGTCCCAGCAGGTACGAGATGCGACCCACGGTGATGCTGTGGGCGTTGCCGGTGCCGCTGTAGGCGTCCACATTTTCCGGGCTGGCCGCCAGCATGGACTGGTACTCGTTGAAATACACGCCCATCATCACGCCGGTTCGGGTGCCGGCCAGCGAATCCGGCGGTATGCCGGCATGTTCGAGGGCCTCCCAGGACACCTCGAGAAGCATCCGCTGCTGGGGGTCCATGGCGGCGGCTTCGCGAGGGGTGATGCCGAAAAACTCGGCGTCGAAGCCGGCGACGTCGGGTACGAAACCGCCCCACTTGGTGGTCATCCGGCCCGGGGCCAAGGGGTCGGGGTCGTAGAAGGCGTCCGCGTCCCACCGATCGGCCGGCACCCGCGAGATCGCGTTACGACCTTCTATCAGCAAGTCCCAGAAGCTGTCCGGGTCGGTGGCATCGCCAGGAAAACGGCATCCGATGCCCACCACCGCGACGGGCTCGGCCACCGCGATCCGGGAGATCTTGGTGAACTCCTCGGCCAAGGTGGCGCGTTGCTGTGCGCTCATACCGGAGATCCGGCTGAAGGCCGTGCGTATCACCTTTCGCCCTCGGCCGACGTTGATTCGATGCGGTCGAACAGGCTGTCCAACACGCTTCCCGCCGAGGCGGACAGCGCAGCCATCTCGTCTGCTGACGAATCCTGTTGCGGAGCAACGCGATTAGTGAGGTACCGGGCCAGCGTTGCCACGGTAGGATGATTGAACAGCATGGTCGCCGACAGCTCTATCCCGACGAATTGCTCGGCTTCGCGCCGAATCGCCATCGCCATCAAGGAGTTGAGCCCCAGTTCCGCGAACGGCCTGTCGGTGTCCAGGTCGGTTTCTGGCAGCCGCAGTTCGGCGGCGATGATACGGCGCAAACCTTTCTCGAGTTCGGTGCGCACCGCGGTGGCCGGCATTTGCGACCAGTCCTGCGCCGGCTTCAGATGCGCAGCCGCGCCGACGGCTCCCGGCACGGCGGCCGTCGAGGGCACCGGCACCACAACCGCCTGCGCGACGTCATAACCGTCGGCGTATTCCCACGCGGTGAAAGCTTCCGGCGCCGTGATGTCGCGTGAACCCATGCGCTTCAACTCTTCGCTGACGATCTGAGCGTCGGCGGCGAAACCGAGCCCTCGCCATGCGACCCAGTCCAGACTCATGGTGTGGCAGCCCTGTTGGCGGCGTGCCCGCGCCAAGGCGTCCAGGTAGGCGTTGGCGGCCGCATACGAACCCTGCCCTGGGATGCCGAATATCCCCGCAGCCGACGCCGTCAGGAAGAAGAAGTCCACGCTGCCGGCTGGGAACGCCTCGTTCAGCACCTGGCTGCCGGCGACCTTGGGCCACACCACCTGTCGCACCGCATCCTCGGTCAGCTGCGTCACCAGCTGATCGTTGGTGACACCGGCGGCGTGGATGATCCCGCGAATCGGCGCAGCTCCGTCGCGATCGCGCTTGGTCAGCAGGGCCTGCACGTCCTCGCGGCATCCGACGTCGACCGCGACCGCTTCGACCGTCACGCCGCGCATTTCCAGGGCCCGGATGGCGCCGATCTTCTTTCGCAGTTCGCCGTCGAGGGTGTCGAGTTCCCAGTCCCGTCGCGGTGGCAACGGGGTACGACCGGTCAGGACCAGCCGGCGGGCGCCGCGGTCGGCGAGCCAATCGGCCATCAGCAGACCCAGCGCCCCCATTCCGCCGGTGATGAGGTAGGCCGCGTCCGGCCGGCATTGCAATGGTTGGCGCACGGGCGTGCCGCGCACCGGCGCCAACGCCGGTGTGAGCACCACACCGTCGCGTGCCACCA
The DNA here is from genome assembly GCF_000157895.3 of Mycobacterium kansasii ATCC 12478. Lineage (NCBI taxonomy): Bacteria > Bacillati > Actinomycetota > Actinomycetes > Mycobacteriales > Mycobacteriaceae > Mycobacterium > Mycobacterium kansasii. Next base: position 5,308,410 of record NC_022663.1, read on the forward strand.
GGATCGACTTGCTTGGCGCCACAAGCAGCTCGGCAAGTATCGGCGCGGATTCAGCCAGGTCGGCGCCGGCGGGGAGATCGACCAGGCCGCCCCACAGCTCGGGATGTTCGGCGGCGATGACGCCGGCAAGGCCCCACAGGAAGCTCTGGCGCAGCGCGGACGGGGTCACCGATTCGTGAACTCCGCGGGTGACGATCCACAGCGCGGCGGATCTTTCGGCGCCTTCTGCCGCCAGAGTCCTTACCAGAGACCCGATTTCGGCGGTGACCCGCACGCAGAAGTCGACGTCGGTCTCTTCGGCGGTTGCCGGCTGGGAATCCGCGACGTAAAGCAGGTAACCGGCATCCGATACCGCTGCGGGCGGGTATCCGGCGTTCTCGAGATGTGCCCGCAGCGGGGCGCCGTCATCACCGATCACCGCGACGGGCTGTGGCCCGGTCAACCGACCGGGTGCCGGGTGGGCTTGCGCGTCAACGACATCGACGCGCGGTTGCCAGTCGATCGTGTGCACGAAGCTCCTGGCGTCGGAGCTCTCGGCGACCGGTTGCCCGTCGCCGAAGTCCAGCGCCCGGTAGCGAAGTGCACGCATCGACACAGCGGCCGCGCCGCCGCGGGCGGCGATGGCGACATCGACGGTGATCCCGTCGCTGTCGCGGGCGGTGCGGTCGAGTATCAGCGAAGCACGCGGTGCCGCTACGGCGTCACCGAACCACATCTGCTCGATGCCGGCCGGCACGTACAGCCGCGGGTCGGTGTCGTCGGCCAGCGCCCCGACGTGCACTGCCGCGTCCAGCAGCGGTGCGATCGAGCCCTCGGGCAGTGCCTCGGGAAGCTCGACCCCGACGACGAGCCCGGTGTCCCGCGGCGCCCATGAATCCACCGACCAGGTGAAGGGCAGGCCGTCGACGCCGTGGACCGCGAACAGCGCTGCAACGTCGGGAATCTCGTCGCCGTGAACACTCTGACGGTGGTATCCGTTGTCGGGAAGAGCCGAACCCGCCGGTGACGACGAAAGTCGCGCTGTCGCATGCCGTGTCCACCGGTTCGACGACGCTTCGGCAGCCGGAACCGAGGCGAGGCTGATCGACAGGTTGTCGGCGACCACCTGGATCAGTCGCGGCTGGTCGGCGAAAACCGGTTGCTCGAATCGGATGTCGGTCAGTGCGCCATAGCCCAATTCCGTTGCGGCGGAGACCATTGTGTGCAGCACAACGGAGGCTGGGACGAGTTCGACCCCGTGGAATCGATACCGGCCCCGGTACGGCATGGCATCCGGTGCCAACCGTGCTTGCCAGAGGTGTGACGGCGGACTCGACAGGACCGAGGTGTGTTGGCCGAGCAGGGTGCCCGCCGCGGGAGCCGCAGCGGCCACGTGGCCCGAACGTTTGGTGGTGATCCAGTGGCGGTGGTGCTGCCAGGGAGTGGTCGGGATGGGCGGGTGCGGCTCGGGCGGGTGCGGCGTGTGCGGTGGGTGGTCGGTGTGGACGGTGTTGAGGTTGGTGCGGAAGGTGATGGTGTCATCGCTGTCACGTTGCAGGGTGCCGATGCTGGTGTATCGGGTTCCGTGCTGGGCGCTGCGCAGTGTGTCCATGACGGCCTGAGTCAGCAGCGGGTGTGCGCTGATCTCGATGAAGGCGTGGTGGTTGCCGCCGGCCCGGGCGATGGCCTGCTGGAAATGCACCGGGTTGCGCATGTTGGTGGCCCAGTGCTCGGCATCGAACACCGGGCAGGTGTCGACGTCTTCGTAGGTGGTGGAGATCACCGGAATCGTCGGGGTCCGCGGGCTCAAATCGGCCAGCTCCGAACGCATCCGGGGCTGCAGCGCATCCATGGCCGGATTATGCGGCGCCACTTCGATATTGACGCGGCTAGCGAACCGATCCCGGGCCCGCACCCGGGTGATCAAATCGTCGATCTGCCCGGTGGGACCGGCGATCACGGTCTGGCGCGGCGAGTTGTATATCCCCAATGTCACTTGCGGGTAGTCGGTGATGAGTGCCTTGGTCTCGGTGGCGTCGAGTTCGAGCAGGGCCATGCCGCCCTGCCCGGACAACGGGGCCATCAGGCGAGACCTCGTCGCGGTCACCCGCAAGCCCTCGGCAGGTGTCAGCGCCCCGGCGACCACGGCGGCGGCCACCTCGCCCATCGAGTGGCCGATCACCGCGTCGGGTTGCACTCCATAGGAGCGCCACAGCGCGGTCAGCGCCAGCTGCGTGCCGATCAGACCCAGCTGAATCTGTTCGATGCCGACCAGTTCCTCGCCATTGGCGAGCACGTCGTGCAGCGAAAAGCCGGCCTGTTCGACGAACACCGGCTCCAGGTCGGCGATGGCCTCAGCGAAAGCGGGCTCGTCAGCCAGTAATTGGCGGCCCATGCCGGGCCATTGCCAGCCGCGACCGGAGTAGACGAACACGATGCCCGGCCCCGGCGAACCCTCCTGGGGGCCGACCACACCAATGGCGTGCTGACCGGCGGCCAGCGCACGCAATCCGGCTACCGCCTGCGCACGGTCACGCGCGACCACGGTGCCGAACTTGGCCTGCCGGGACCGGTGATGATTGACGGTATGGGCTATGTCGGCCAACGGCACCTCCGCGCCGGGGCCCTCCATCCAGTCGGCCAGCACCCCTGCCGTCGCGGCCACCCGCTGCGCCGTCTTACCCGCCACCACCAGCGTCGACACCGCCGGGTCCAGGTCGCGCTCAGGTGACGGCGACACTTCCTGGCCCTGTTCGATCACCACGTGCGCGTTGGTACCGCCGAATCCGAACGACGACACACCAGCGCGCCGCGGATGGCCTGTCTCCGGCCATTCCGTCAGCGTGTCAACGACTTTCATCCGCAGGTCGGCAAACGGGATGTGCGGGTTGGGGCTTTCGAAGCGCTGGTTCGGCGGAATCCGGCCGTGCTGTACCGCCAACACGGTTTTGATGAAGCCGGCGATGCCGGCCGCCGCCTCGGTGTGGCCGAGATTGGTCTTGACGGCGCCGATGAGCAGGGGAGCGTCCTCGGGGCGGCCCCGGCCCAGCACGGTACCGAGAGCTCGGGCTTCGATCGGATCACCCAACAGCGTTCCGGTGCCGTGAGCCTCGACGAAGTCGACTTCGTTGGGCTGCATCCCCGCGTTGGTGTAGGCCGCGCGGAGCACGGCCATCTGGGCCGCCGGGTTGGGGGCCATCAGTCCATTGGAGCGGCCGTCCTGGTTGACTGCCGAGCCGCAGATCACCGCCAGCACGCGGTCGCCGTCGCGTTGCGCGTCGGTCAACCGCTTGAGCACCACCACCCCGGCGCCTTCGCCGCGCACAAAACCGTCGGCGGCCGCATCGAAGGCGCGGCAATGACCGGTGGGCGACAACGCACCGACTTGGTCGAAGCCGCGAAATACGGCCGGGGACAACAACAAATTCACCCCGGCGGCGATGGCCAGGTTGCAGTCCTGCGTCCGAAGGCCCTGGCAGGCCAGATGGATCGCCACCAACGACGACGAGCATGCGGTATCCACCGCCACCGACGGGCCGCGTAGGTCGAGGAAATACGAGAGGCGGTTGGCGATGATGCTCATCGCGCCACCGGTGTTGCTCCACCCGTCGACCTGCGACAGATCGGTGGAGGCGATGGCGCCGTATTCGCTCAAGCACGACCCGGCGAATACTCCCGTCTGCGAGCGTCGTAGCGCGCTGGGCGCAATTCCGGCGTGCTCCAACGCTTCCCAGGCCACTTCCAGCAGCAGGCGCTGCTGGGGGTCCATCTTGTCGGCTTCGCTGGGGGAGATCTCGAAGAACTCCGCGTCGAATGCGTCGATGTCGGGCAGGAATGAGCCCCACCGCGTGGTGCGGTCCAGCAATGCCCGTACTTCCGGTGAGCCGTCGTCGAACTGTTCCCACCGTTCGTCGGGGACCTTCCCGATCGCCGAACGGCGGTCACAAAGAAACTGCCACAACGCATCCGGGCTGGTGATCCCCCCGGGAAACCGGCACCCCATGCCGATCACGGCGATCGGCTCTTCCAGCGAGCTTCGACCGGGGCGCTTGAACGCCACGTCCGACTCGGAATCGGGCTCAGGCGCAGTGAGATATGCGGCCAGGGCGTTGATCGTCGGGTGTTCCCAGAAGTCGATCGGGGATACCGTCTTGCCCAATAACTCGGTCAATTCCCCGGACAGCACCACCGCGTCACGCGAACTCACCCCGAGATCGGCCAGTGACAGATTGGGGTCGACCTCGTCGGGTGTGCAGCCGATATTCGTCACCAAGTAGTCGACAAGCCAATGGCGAAGGTCGGCTTCGTCATTGATACTCGCCGTCATGCGCTCACGTCCAGGCGTTTGAAGCCGTCGCGGCGATACCTTTCGACGCAGGCCGAACGGCGGACCTTACCGCTGGTTGTGATCGGAATCGATCCGGGGGAGACCAGAACCAGGTCGGCCACGCGCAAGCTGTGTGACCTCGAAATGGCAAAGGTGACTTCACGTTTCACCGAACGCAGCTTGCGCATGGCCTCTTCGGCCGAGGCTCCGCGTCTCTTCAGCTCGATGATCGCGACCAGTTGCTCGGTGATGTCGTCCGGGACGGCTATCGCCGCGACGCGGCCCCCAGTGATTTCCTGGATCGTCGCCTCGATGTCGTCGGGGTAGTGGTTGCGGCCATCGACGATGAGAAGGTCTTTGATGCGGCCCATGATGAACAGTTCGCCGTCGGATATGACACCCAGGTCTCCGGTCCGCAGCCACGGTCCATCGGGCGCTCCCGGGGTGGGATTGACCAGCTTGGCGTTGAACGTGCGCGTGGTCTGCTCCGGTTTGCGCCAATATCCCAGCGCAACGTGGTCACCGTGCACCCAGATCTCACCGACCGTCCCCGGCGGATTCTCGATCATGGTCTCGGGGTCGACGATGCGCACCGCCGACGGATCCGGCGAACCGTAACTGATGAGTTCGGTGCCGACCGACCCGGCGGTTCCGCTGCGCCTGGCCTGCCCGGCAGTCAACTGTTCGTAGTCGAAACGAACGGTCCTGGGCGCGGTGCCCGGCTCGGGAGCCGCCACGTAGAGGGTCGCTTCCGCGAGCCCGTAGGAGGGCCGTACGGCCGTCGAGCTGAGGTTATACCGGGCAAAACGTTCGGTGAAGCGCTTCACGGTGGCCACGTGGATGCGCTCGCTGCCACTGACGATTCCGACCACGTTGCCGAGGTCGAGCCCCGCCATGTCTTCATCGGACGTCCGTCGCACGGCTAATTCAAAGGCGAAATTCGGTGCCGCGGAGAAGCAGCGTCCGCTGGTGGCAAGCAATTGCATCCAGCAGGCCGGCCGGCGCAAGAACGACATCGGACTGAATAGGACTGCACTTCGGCCCGCGACCAGTGGCGCGCATATTCCAAGAATCAGGCCCATGTCATGAAACAAGGGCAGCCACGACAGCAGCACCGCGCCGATCGGCATTTCGGGACCACCGAAATAGCCATGGATGCTCTGCGTCACATTGGCGATGACGTTCTTGTGCGACACGATGACACCGGCCGGCGTCCGGGTCGAACCGGAGGTGTATTGCAGGTAAGCCGCTCCGGTCGACAGCCGCGGCGGCGCCGCGAGCTGACGTTGCGAGTCCAGATCAAGCAGATCGACCTCGATGACGAACGGCGTAGGCCGTCCGTCTTGCGCGTTTGCGTATTTCGTGACGTCGGCGACGACCGACGACGTCGTCAGAATGGCGACCGGGCTGGAGTCGCGCAATACCGAGGAAACGCGATCGTCGTGAATACCATACTGCGGGGTGGAGAGCGGAACTGCGATAAATCCGGCCTGCAGGGCTCCGAGGAATGCAATGACATATTCCAGACCCTGCGGCGCCAGAATAGCCACGCGATCACCCGGTGACCCGTACAATTTGAGCTCTTCAGCGATGATGCAGGCACGACCGTACACCTGCGACCACGTCAAACTCTCAGCGAACCCCTTCGGGTCCAATCCGTAGTCGATGAATGTATACGCGGTGGTGTCAGCGTCCAGATCCGCCCGCTGCTTCAGCAAAGCAGGGACGGAAGAGTCGATCACCGGCATCGCACTTAACTCCCATCGGCTTGTCGGTTTTGATTGTGTGTTGCACCTGCGAATCACTGGCACAGTGCGACTGACCAGCATCCTGGAACCCGCGGGTCTGAGCTGACTAGTCCGCTATGACGAGGAGGCAGCTTTTGCTGTTGAAGCACACCGATGTGCCTGTGCTGACCGCCCCCAGAATGACCCCGTTCCCCATACGACTAGTCGGTCTACGTAAGGTAACCACCTCTCGGGACGGGTGCGGGCACTATTTGGAAAATCCACACTTTCCCCACAGCGTCCGCCAATGCTACCGCCTGCTATCGCACCGTTCTGACCGGCATTAAGCCTTTGTACCAGGCAGTCCGCTGTGAACCGGGGTGGCAGATGTGACGTTTGATACATCAGTGACAGATGACTAGTACAGTGAGAGTTGGTATCTCGATTCTGGCACGCTCGTGCCAGCACTTTGGGACCGGCGTCTCGTTGTGACAAAGTTCACAGGCTCGCCCCGGGTGCTGCGCCAGCGGGCGCGCGGCGGTCGGTCGGCCAAACCCGCCCCGGGGTTCGCCATACGCCTACTGATGCGGCATCCGGCCGGCTCTGGCGCCGAGCTGTGGCGAACTTCGGCAGCAAGCCGCCGGTAATGGCACCGCTGGCGTGTGAGGTGCGGGCTAGGTTGTCGAAAGTTTGTCGCAGCTAAGCTTCGTGGAGCTGCTGGAGTGCCCGGTCCTCGATGTCGCCGACGAGCTCTGGCAAATTGTTGTTGAGATAGAAATGATCCCCTGGGAAGACGCGGATCGCGAATTCGCCAGTCGTTCGGTCACGCCACGGCTCCATGTCTTCTCGGGTGGTAATCCAATCCTTATCCCCGATGTACGCATAAATTGGGCACGATAATTTTGTCTCCGGGGGGCAGGTATAGCCCGCAATGGCGCGGACAGCTCGCAATGTGGGTAGCACCCCTACCCGAAATTCTTCGTCGGCAAAGAAATCGGGATTAGTGCCGGTCGCTCTGGCTACCAAATCCAGCATCTCGTTATCCGAGAAACCCTCGAGTTGTTTGTACCTGATATGGCCGGGTGCCGAGGTGGCCGACACAAACAGCGCGAGGATGCGGTACCCGGCTGATTGAAACCGCAATGCGACTTCGAAGGCCAGCATCCCGCCCATGCTGTGACCGAAGAAGATGACCGGATCGCCGATCGGGGCGGTCGGCTTCATCATGGCGAACACTTCGTCAGCGAGACCCGGAATGCTTTCCAGCGGCGGCAGGCCGTACCGGTCGTTCTGTCCCGGGTACTGGACAGCTATTCGCTTCAGATCACCGGAAAACTCGCGAGAGAATGCGACATAGTCTTTTGCGGTTCCACCGGCATGCGGGAAGATATACAGCGTAGGGCTTTTGCCGTCGTTCGAGCGGGCGTGCACGGCGCCACCCTACCGTGGCCCACCGAACGCGCACATCGACGTCGGTTAACGTCACCCAGCGTCACCCAGCGTCACTCAGCGTCACTCAACATCGATGCCGGGCACCCGTCGACCGAGGTGGCGAGACATCGCGTCCGTCGCCATCGATACCTTGCCGAGCCGGGCGGCGTCGGGGAGAGCGGGTGCGGCCCGCGGTGTCGGCCGATGCCGGGAAACAGGCCGACACACCGACGTCGCCACCAGCGTCACAGGGATAACAACAGGCACACTGGTAACAACAAATCATGCCAGGGATGCCGGGAGGATATGGCCGTGTACCGAGTCTTTGAAGCGCTCGACGAATTGAGCGCAATTGTCGAAGAAGCCCGCGGCGTGCCGATGACGGCGGGCTGCGTGGTGCCACGCGGCGACGTGCTCGAGCTGATCGACGACATCAAGGACGCGATTCCCGGCGAACTCGATGACGCGCAGGACGTACTCGACGCCCGCGATTCGATGCTGCACGACGCAAAAGCGCATGCCGACTCCATGGTTTCCGCGGCGACCACCGAGGCGGACTCGATGCTGAACCATGCCCGCGCGGAGGCGGACCGGATTCTGTCCGACGCGAAATCCCAGGCCGATCGAATGGTGGGTGAAGCGCGCCAGCACAGTGAGCGGATGGTCGCGGACGCCCGAGAGGAGGCGATGCGCATTGCCGCCTCAGCCAAGCGGGAGTACGAGGCCAGCATCAGCCGGGCCAAGTCCGAATGCGATCGACTGATCGAAAGCGGCAATATCTCCTACGAGAAGGCGGTGCAAGAGGGCATCAAGGAGCAGCAGCGCCTGGTGTCGCAGAACGAGGTCGTGCAGGCGGCCAGTGCGGAGGCCACCCGCCTGATCGACACGGCGCACGCCGAGTCCGACCGGCTGCGCGGCGAATGCGATGTCTACGTGGACACCAAGCTTGCCGAGTTCGAAGAAATGCTCAACGGCACACTCCGGTCCGTCGGGCGAGGCCGTCATCAGCTTCGCACCGCTGCCGGTACGCACGACTACGCAACGCGCTAGTCGAGTTCCCGCCGCGGGAGGGTCGGCCCGGCAGTGGGTTCGGCGCGGCGGGCGGGGATTCCCGCCAGAGCCCGGCGCGCGCCGTAGGATCTCTGCTATGGCGAGGCAGCACAGCCAGACAGCCCACGGACGTCTGAGCGCGCCGATGGCGATTGACATCGCCCGGCTGGGGCGTCGCCCCGGGGCCATGTTCAGCGTGCAGGACACCGTGGACAGCCCCACCCGCATCGGCGTGGAGCTGATCGCCATCCAGCGGGGTGCGCCGCTGGCCCTGGACCTGCGGGTGGAATCGGTTTCGGAGGGAGTGTTGGTCACCGGGACGGTTACCGCCCCCACTATCGGGGAGTGCTCTCGCTGCCTGACCGCAATTGAGGGCCGGGTACGGGTTGCTCTGACCGAACTGTTCGCCTATCCCAACAGCACCACCGCGGCCACCACCGAGGAAGACGAGGTCGGGCACGTCGTCGACGAGAAGATCGATCTCGAGCAGTCGATCATCGACGCGGTTGGCCTGGAACTGCCGTTTTCCCCGGTGTGCCGCCCCGACTGCGCCGGGCTATGCCCGCAGTGTGGTGTCGTGCTGGACACGGACCCCGACCATCACCATGACCAGATCGACCCCAGGTGGGCGAAACTGGCCGAAATCGTCACGGCACAGAGCCCCGACGCCGCGGATCGAGGTGAGCGGTGACGGCGTCACGGCAGAGCCTGCTCGACGCGCTCGGTGTCGACCTCTCCGATGAACTTCTGTCACTGGCGTTGACGCACCGCAGCTATGCCTACGAGAACGGCGGGCTACCGACCAACGAGCGGCTGGAGTTTCTCGGCGACGCGGTCCTGGGGCTGACCATCACCGACGAGCTCTACCACCGCCACCCTGACCGTTCCGAAGGCGACCTGGCAAAACTGCGAGCCAGCGTGGTCAATACCCAAGCGCTGGCTGACGTCGCGCGCAACCTGTCGGATAACGGCCTCGGTGTGCACATCCTGCTGGGCCGCGGCGAGGCCAACACCGGTGGAGCCGACAAGTCCAGCATCCTGGCGGATGGCATGGAATCGCTGCTGGGCGCGATCTATCTGCAGCACGGCATCGAGGTGTCGCGCAAGGTGATCCTGAAGTTGTTCGGGCCGCTGCTGGACGCGGCGGCGACGCTGGGTGCCGGGCTGGACTGGAAGACCAGCTTGCAGGAGCTGACCGCGGCGCGCGGGCTGGGCACCCCGTCCTACCTGGTCACCTCCACCGGCCCGGACCATGACAAGGAGTTCACCGCGGTGGTCGTCGTGATGGACGCCGAGTACGGGTCGGGTATGGGTCGGTCCAAAAAAGAAGCCGAGCAGAAAGCCGCATCAGCCGCCTATAAGGCGCTCGAGGCATTGGACGTGCTGGACACGGCTGGGAAACCTTCGCCCTAGATGCCCGAACTACCTGAGGTCGAGGTGGTGCGGCGTGGCTTGGCGGCCCATGTGGTAGGCAAGACGATGACCGCGGTTCGGGTCCATCACCCCCGTGCGGTACGGCGCCACGAGGCCGGACCCGCCGACCTGACGGCGCGGCTGCTGGGCGCGCGAATTACCGGAACCGACCGGCGCGGCAAGTACTTGTGGTTGACGCTGAATAGCCCGGATAGCGCACTTGTGGTGCACCTGGGCATGAGCGGGCAGATGTTGCTGGGGGTAGTGCCGCGCTCCGACCACGTCCGGATCTCCGCCCTGCTCGACGACGGGACCGTGCTGAGCTTCGCCGACCAGCGCACCTTCGGCGGATGGCTGCTTGCCGACCTGGTGACCGTGGACGGCAGTGTGGTGCCGGCGCCGGTCGCCCACCTGGCGCGGGATCCGCTCGACCCGCGGTTCGACGCCCGTGCCGTCGTCGAAGTGTTGCGGGGCAAGCATTCCGAGCTCAAGCGCCAGCTCCTGAACCAAGAGGTGGTCTCCGGAATCGGCAATATCTACGCCGACGAGGCGCTGTGGCGGGCCAAGGTGAACGGCGCCCGGGTGGCCGCCACGCTGACCCGCCGGCAACTGGGCGCCGTCCTTGATGCCGCCGCCGAGGTGATGCGGGAAGCGCTGGCCAAGGGCGGGACGTCGTTCGATTCGCTGTATGTCAATGTCAACGGCGAGTCGGGCTATTTCGACCGATCGCTGGACGCCTATGGGCGCGACGGCCAGAACTGCCGGCGCTGCGGCGCGGTGATTCGCCGGGAGAAGTTCATGAACCGCTCGTCGTTCTACTGTCCCCGATGCCAGCCGCGGCCGCGGCGTTAGCGCATCGAGATCGGCGAGATCATCGAGATCAACGTCAGCGTGGTGCGCCCTCGAACTTTTCCGCGCTGCCGTCGATCTCGGCGCGAACAGGACGCGAGTAGAACCCGGTAGAAAGAAGCACATGACGCAACTGTGGGTCGAACGCACCGGTACTCGCCGCTACACGGGATACAGCTCGCGCGGCGCGCAGGTGCTCGTTGGCTCCGAAGACATCGACGGGGTGTTCACCCCCGGTGAGCTGATGAAGATCGCGCTCGCCGCGTGCAGCGGCATGTCCAGTGATCAGCCGCTGGCCCGCCGTCTCGGCGACGACTACCAGGCGGTGATCAAGGTATCGGGTGCGGCCGACCGCGACCAGGAGCGCTATCCGCTGCTCGAGGAAACCCTGGAGCTCGACCTGTCGGGTCTGGCCGCCGAGGAGAAGGAGCGCCTGCTGTTGGTCGTCGACAGGGCCATCGACCTGGTGTGCACCGTCGGGCGCACCTTGAAGTCGGGCACCGCCGTCAACGTCGAGGTCACCGATGTCGGCACCTGATGTACGGCTGACCGCGTGGGTGCACGGCCGGGTCCAGGGCGTCGGTTTCCGCTGGTGGACCCGCTGCCGGGCGCTGGAGCTGGGCCTGATCGGCTACGCGGCCAACCAGACCGACGGCCGCGTGCTGGTGGTCGCCCAGGGGCCGCGTGAGTCGGGGGAGCAGTTGCTGAGGCTGCTGCAGGGCGGCGCCACCCCTGGACGGGTGGATAAGGTCGTCGCCGACTGGTCGCAGTCTACGGAGCCGATCGTCGGATTCAGCGAGCGCTAATCCTCGGCGACGATGCGCGCTGCGACTGAGGGTGCGGGAGCACCGCCACCCTGCCGGTGGTGATTCGGATGCGCCGCTAGCAGTGCGGGTCGGTATTGCCGATCGGGTCCCCGACGGTGATGGGGTAGGCGGATGAGGGCTTCGGGGGCCGTGAGGGTCGGGCATGGCGTGGGTGTGCGCCGAGGGCGTTAGGGTCTTGGCTCTAAGCCCTGGGGTCGGGTCTGGTGGTCAGTACGCCATTCAGGTGGCAGTTCCGCTGCGGCTGGCCACGGTGTTGGACCGAAACTGTTTATCTCCGGGACGGAATTGCCGTCCGAGGTGACGCCATTCCCTTACCCGGCGGCCTGCCCGTGTGAAATATCTCACGTAGCAGAAACGATAACAAGCGGGACATACCTCGCTGCCAGAGCGCTATGAGCTGCGCGAACGCCGGTTATTTCTGCCATTGTCGCCCGCGGCTATGAGCAAGACACCAGTTCCTCTGAAATGTGACGAGATCGTCTGAAACCGCTATCGTCTCCGAGGCTCGTCAACTTCGAAGTGACGTGCCGTCCCTTCCTGCAACGCGCCCAGCTCCATCCAGCAGGCGAGGGATTCCGACCACGGATGGAGGCGGGGGACCCACCAGTTCCGCCGAGATCGGACCGGGGCCTGTTCACCGCTCCTTGGGGTCAAGCCGACGTACTCACACCGAAGTACGACACTGGCCGGGTGACGTCTCTGGTTTGAATCCAACCCGGACCCGACAGCCGACTTTGCAGGCGTGCACCGAGAGGAAAGTTCAGACCATGACTGCCCCGATGGACCCGGCGTTAATTCAGCTTATTCATCAGCTTGAGGAGACAATTGATACGCGCACCCAGCAGATCCACCACCTTCTCAACCTTACCGGCGAACAGGCTGGTGAAATAGGCGAATTAACGGCGGAGCAGAACCGACAAAGAGTACTTCAGCAGGCGCGAAAAGAACTAGCGGAAGAATGGGGACGACAGTGGTGGGGAGTCGCCATTTGCGTTGTGACCGAGGTTCTTCTTAGCGGCGTGCAGATAGGCCTTGGAGCTGGATTTCCCGATCGCGGTGACGGCTTGGCCAGTGGTGCGTCGATGTTCAGCGAGGTCGGTGACCGGATCGCGGCTCTGCATGCCCCGGACGGTGGTTGGCAGGGCTCGGCGGCGCGAGCCTATTCAGTCCAGAACCTCGCACAGTCACGTCGCGTGCAGGTAATGGCTGAACTCGACCGTCTCGCCGCCGACATGGTTTCCGCTCAGGCCCAGGTGGTCGGGAACAATCGCCTGGTCACGGGCGTGGCGCAGGGGGCCGTTGGCGCTACGGCACTCTATTGTCTCCATCTTGAACAAGCCGCGTATGTAGGACTTGCTGCGGGGAACATTGCAGCGGCGCTCGCCGGTCTACGTCTTTCGCGTACAGTCGCCCTCGGCGTATGCGGTCTCGCGCTGGCCACCGTCGGTGGTTTCCTGATCGATTTGGCGGTCAGGACATCGCGGAACGCAACCGAGCTGCTGGTGGTGACGCGGCGGGCGACGGATGTGTTGGCGGCGTTGCCTTCATTGTCCGACCCCGTTCCCGGGGTGGCCGATGTCGACATCCCCCGATCGGATTCCCCTGCCGGATTCGATGTCCCCGCCCTCACTTTGCCTCCCTCGGTCGCGAGCTCGCCGGATGTCACCGCGCCGCTTCCGGGCACGCCCGATGCCGTCGGTGTTTTCGCTGACTTACCCGGCTCGCCCGAGTTCAGCGGGCCCACGTCGCCGATCCCTGGATTCCCCGATTTCGGCGCACCCGACATGCCCATCCCCGTCTTGGCCGGCTTGCCCGACTTGTCGGGCGGCGTGGCCGGCCTGGCGGGCCTTGGCTTGGCCAACCCGCCGGCCGTAACCAAACCGCCCGCTATGGATCAGCTGAGGGCAGCCCTGAGTCGGCTGACCGGACTCTCGGGCGCCGCCGGCGGGCCAAGCCAACTCGCCGGCGTGGACGATCAACGGGCACAGATGATCTCCTTGCTGGCCCAGCAGGGCGTCCAGCCGGGGGCAAGCCCGGCCGATCACGTCACCAACGACGACGCCAGCGCGGGCGCCGCTTCGGGACCAACCGGCGCGTGGCGCGCTCCTGTCGACGCCGCGACCGGCCCCCCCCAACAACCCCAGCAGCGCGTCTCGTGATGCCACCCCCGCTCGGCGTGTTACTGTCCCACGCGGCTAGGTAATCTGGCTGCTCGTGTACCTCAAGAGTCTGACGCTGAAGGGCTTCAAATCCTTCGCCGCGGCAACGACTCTGCGGTTCGAGCCGGGTATCACCGCCGTCGTCGGTCCCAACGGATCCGGCAAGTCCAACGTGGTCGACGCGCTGGCGTGGGTGATGGGGGAGCAGGGGGCCAAGACCCTGCGCGGCGGCAAGATGGAAGACGTCATCTTCGCCGGCACCTCGTCGCGTGCCCCGCTGGGCCGGGCCGAAGTCACCGTCACCATCGACAACTCCGACAACGCGCTGCCGATCGAGTACACCGAGGTGTCGATCACCCGGCGGATGTTCCGCGACGGCGCCAGCGAATACGAAATCAACGGCAGCAGTTGCCGTTTGATGGACGTGCAGGAGCTGTTGAGCGACTCCGGCATCGGCCGCGAGATGCATGTGATCGTCGGGCAGGGCAAGCTCGACGAGATCCTGCAGTCGCGGCCCGAGGAGCGCCGGGCCTTCATCGAAGAAGCTGCGGGCGTGCTCAAACATCGCAAGCGCAAAGAGAAGGCGCTGCGCAAACTGGACGCGATGGCGGCCAACCTGGCCCGGCTCACCGATCTGACCACCGAACTGCGCCGCCAGCTCAAGCCGCTGGGCCGCCAGGCCGAGGTGGCTCGGCGTGCGGCGACCATCCAGGCCGACCTGCGCGACGCCCGGCTGCGGCTGGCCGCCGACGATCTGGTCGGCCGGCGTGCTGAGCGCGCATCGATTTTGGACGCCGAGAACGCGATGCGTCGCGAACATGACGAGGCCGCCGCGCGGTTATCGGTGGCCGCCGAGGAGCTGGCCGCACACGAGGCCGCGCTGACCGAGCTCTCCCAACGGGCCGAGGCGGTACAGCACACCTGGTTCGGCCTTTCGGCCCTGGCCGAACGGGTGGGCGCGACGGTACGCATCGCGAGCGAGCGCGCTCAGCATCTCGATGTCGAGCCGGTGGCGGCCAGCGATACCGACCCCGAGGCGCTGGAAGCCGAGGCCGAGCGGGTGGCCGCCGCCGAGCAGCAGTTGCTGGCGGAACTCGCTGCCGCGCGTACCCGGCTGGATGCCGCGCGGGCCGAGCTCTCCCAGCGGGAGCGCCAAGCCGCCGAGGCCGACCGCGCCCATCTGGCGGCGGTCCGCGCGGAGGCCGATCGGCGCGAGGGGCTGGCGCGCCTGGCCGGGCAGGTGGAAACCATGCGGGCACGCGTGGAGTCGATCGACGACAGCGTCGCGAGGCTGTCTGAACGGATCGACGAGGCCGCCGCGCGTGCTCAGCAGGCTCGCGCGGAATTCGAAGCCGTGCAGGGCCGCGTCGGCGAATTGGACCAGGGCGAGGTCGGCCTGGACGAGCAGCACGAGCGGACGGTGGCCGCATTGCGGCTGGCCGATCAGCGGGTGGCCGAACTCCAGGTGGCCGAACGCGACGCCGAACGCCGGGTGGCGTCGCTGCGGGCCCGCATCGACGCCCTCTCGGTGGGACTGGACCGCAAGGACGGCGCGGCGTGGCTTGCCCGCAACCACGGTGGCGCGGGAGTTCTCGGGCCGATCGCCCAGCTCGTCAAGGTCCGCCCGGGCTATGAGGCCGCACTGGCGGCGGTGCTGGGAGCGGCGGCCGATGCGCTGGCCGTCGACGGCCCCGGCGCGGCTCGCGCCGCGGTCAGCGCGCTCAAGGAGGCCGACGGCGGCCGGGCGGCGCTGGTGTTGAGTGACTGGCCGGCCCCGGACAATCCCGCCCCGGAGTTACCTGGCGGCGCGCGGTGGGCACTGGATCTGATCGAGGCGCCGCCGCGATTGCGCGGGGCGATCACCGCGATGCTTTCGGGCGTCGTGGTGGTCAACGACCTGGCCGAGGCGCTGAACCTGGTGGCGGTTCGGCCCCAGCTGCGAGCCGTCACCCTGGACGGTGACCTGGTCGGAGCCGGCTGGGTGAGTGGCGGGTCCGACCGCAAGCCCAGCACGTTGGAGATCACTTCCGAGATCGACAAGGCCCGCACCGAGCTGGCCGCGGCCGAGGCGCAGGTGGCTCACCTGAGTGCGGCGCTGTCCGGCGCACTGACCGAACAAGCGGCTCGCCAGGACTCGGCCGACCAGGCGCTGGCCGCGCTCAACGAATCCGACGCCACCATTTCGGCGACCTACGAGCAGCTGGGCCGGCTCGGTCAGGACGCGCGTGCGGCCGAGGAAGAGTGGACCAGGCTGCTGCGGCAGCGCGAGGAACTGGAAGACGGGCGGGCGCAGACGCTCGAGGAGGTCATCGAGCTCGAGACCAGGCTGCGCAACGCCCAACAGACCCAACACGTGCAGGCGGCTGAGCCCAGCACGGCAGCAGCCAGGGAGGCGATCGCGGCTGCGACCGAAAGCGCGCGGGCCGTTGAAGTGGAGGCGCGATTGGCGGTGCGGACCGCCGAGGAGCGCGCCAATGCCGTTCGGGGAAGAGCAGATTCGCTGCGCCGCGCGGCTGCGGCCGAACGGGAGGCGAGGCTGCGGGCCCAGCAGGCGCTGGAAGCGCGACTGCGCTCGGCGGCGGTGGCCGCGGCCGTCGCCGAGTCCGGGCGGCTGTTGGCGGGGCGATTGAACCAGGTGGTGGCCGCGGCGTCGCAACTTCGTGACGAGCTCGCCGCCGAACGCGGGCAGCGGTTGGCGGCGATGGCGGCGGTTCGCGAGGAGACCAACACGTTGAGCGCGCGGGTGGCTGCGCTGACCGATTCGCTGCACCGTGACGAGGTGGCAGATGCCCAGGCGGCAATGCGAATCGAGCAGCTCGAACACATGGTGCTGGAGCAGTTCGGGATGGCGCCGGCCGATTTGATCGCCGAGTACGGTCCCGAGGTTCCGCTGCCGCCCACCGAGCTGGAGATGGCCGAGTTCGAGCAGGCCCGCGAACGCGGCGAGCAGGTGGTCGCGCCCGCCCCGATGCCGTTCGACCGCGCTACCCAGGAGCGCCGGGCCAAACGCGCCGAACGTGACCTGGCCGAACTCGGCAAGGTCAATCCGCTGGCCCTCGAGGAGTTCGCGGCGCTGGAAGAGCGCTACAACTTCCTGTCCACCCAACTCGAGGACGTCAAGGCCGCCCGCAAGGATCTGCTTGACGTCGTCGCCGACGTCGACGCCCGCATCCTGCAGGTTTTCAGCGATGCGTTCGTCGACGTGGAACGCGAATTCCGGGTCGTGTTCGGCTCGCTGTTCCCCGGCGGCGAAGGCCGACTGCGGCTGACTGCGCCCGACGACATGCTGACCACCGGTATCGAGGTGGAAGCCCGTCCGCCGGGTAAGAAGGTCACCCGGCTGTCGTTGCTGTCCGGTGGGGAGAAGGCGCTGACCGCGGTGGCGATGCTGGTGGCGATCTTTCGGGCCCGACCGTCGCCGTTCTACATCATGGACGAGGTGGAGGCCGCCCTGGACGACACGAACCTGCGGCGGCTTCTCGGCCTTTTCGAACAGCTGCGCGACCGATCTCAGCTCATCATCATCACGCACCAGAAGCCGACGATGGAAGTCGCGGATGCCCTCTACGGCGTGACCATGCAAGGTGATGGCATCACCGCGGTGATCTCGCAGCGCATGCGGGGTCAGCAGCTGGATGAGCTGGTCGCCAATTCTTCGTGACGGTGACCCGTAGCGTGGGGCCCGGGCGCCCCGGTAAGCCCCTGGAAGGATGTCAGTGTGTCGGAAGGTCTGTGGATCGCCATTGCGGTCGTCGCCGTCCTGGTCGTCATCGCCGCGCTGGTCATCGGCCTGGTGCGCTATCGCCGTCGCCGGATCCGCCTGTCGACCCAGCCGAAACCGGGGGTAATCGACCGTTCGGGCGGCTACACGGCGTCGTCCGGCATCACCTTCAGCCAGACGCCCTCGGCTGTCGAGACCGTCGAACCGGCCGATCGGATCGACACCAGCGGACTGCCCGCAGTCGGCGACGATGCGACCCTCCCGCGTGACGCCGTCAAACGCACCATCTCCGATGTCCATCTCCCCGAGGTCGAGCCCGGACCCGAGACCGTTGCGCCGCCGGTAGCGCCGGAAGTCGAGGCGATCGAGCCGCCGGAAGGGCGGTTGGAGCGGCTGCGCGGGCGGCTCGCCAAGTCGCAGAACGCCTTCGGCCGCAGCATGCTGGGTTTGCTCGGCGGCGGCGACCTGGACGAGGACTCCTGGCAGGACGTCGAGGACACCTTGCTGGTCGCCGATCTGGGCCCGGTGGTCACCCAGTCGGTGGTGTCGCAGCTGCGCAGCAGGCTGGCCAGCGCCGATGTGCGTTCCGAGGCGGATGCCCGGGCCGTGCTACGAGAGGTCCTCGTCAAAGAACTGCAGCCGATCATGGACCGCTCGATCCGGGCGCTGCCGCACGCCGACCATCCCTCGGTGTTGCTGGTGGTGGGTGTCAACGGCACCGGCAAGACCACCACCGTCGGTAAGTTGGCGCGGGTGCTGGTGGCCGACGGCCGGCGGGTCGTGCTCGGCGCGGCCGACACCTTCCGGGCCGCGGCGGCCGATCAACTGCAGACCTGGGCGGCCCGGGTGGGTGCGGAGGTGGTGCGCGGGGCCGAAGGCGCCGACCCGGCATCGGTGGCCTTCGATGCCGTCGACAAGGGCATCGCACACGGCGCAGACGTCGTGCTCATCGACACCGCCGGCCGGCTGCACACCAAGGTTGGGTTGATGGACGAACTCGGCAAGGTCAAGCGGGTGGTTACCCGCCGTGCCGCCGTTGACGAGGTACTGCTGGTGCTCGACGCCACGATCGGGCAGAACGGACTGGCGCAGGCCAGGGTTTTCGCCGAAGTCGTCGACATCACCGGCGTGGTGCTCACCAAACTGGACGGAACGGCCAAGGGCGGCATCGTCTTCCGCGTCCAACAGGAGCTTGGCGTGCCGGTCAAGCTGGTCGGGCTCGGTGAAGGCCCCGACGACCTGGCGCCGTTCGAACCGGCCGCCTTCGTCGACGCCCTGCTCGGCTAGCAGCTCTTACACAGCAAGTTTTACGTTAATCCTCACGAAACATCGCCGCACCATCGCCGCAACAACTACTGCGCATGGTTCTGGATCAGGTCGCCAGTCATAGTCCTGGGGCCCTCCCAACGCTGACTGGAGGTGATAGCGAGTGGACCAATTCCCGATCATGGGCGTGCCCAACACCGGCGATACGGCCTGGATGCTGGCGAGTTCCGCCCTCGTGCTGTTGATGACGCCGGGCCTGGCTTTCTTTTACGGCGGCATGGTGCGCGCCAAGAGCGTGCTGAACATGATCATGATGAGCGTCAGTGCGATGGGCGTCGTCACCGTGCTCTGGGTGCTCTACGGCTACTCGATGGCGTTCGGCGACGACGTCGGCAACATTGCCGGCAACCCGACCGAATACTGGGGCCTGAAGGGCCTGATCGGTGGCAACGCGGTGGCCGCCGATCCCGCGACGCAAACCGCGGCGGTGAACATCCCGTTGGCCGGCACCCTGCCGGCCACCGTGTTCGTGGCATTCCAGCTGATGTTCGCGATCATCACGGTTGCCTTGATCTCGGGTGCGGTGGCCGACCGGCTCAAGTTCGGTGCCTGGCTGGCGTTCGCCGGGCTTTGGGCGACGTTCGTCTACTTCCCGGTGGCGCACTGGGTCTTCGCGTTCGACAAATTCGCCTCCGCGCACGGCGGCTGGATCGCCAACAAGCTGCATGCCATCGACTTCGCCGGGGGCACCGCGGTCCACATCAACGCCGGTGTGGCCGGCCTGGTCCTGGCGATCGTGCTGGGCAAGCGCAAGGGCTGGCCCACGACGCTGTTCCGGCCGCACAACCTGCCGTTCGTGATGCTCGGGGCCGGGCTGCTGTGGTTCGGCTGGTACGGGTTCAACGCCGGGTCGGCCACCAGTTCAAACGGCGCCGCCGGGTCGACGTTCATCACGACCACCGTCGCGACCGCCGCGGCCATGCTGGGCTGGCTGCTCACCGAGCGCATCCGCGACGGCAAGGCCACGACGCTGGGTGCGGCCTCGGGCATCGTCGCCGGGCTGGTCGCCATCACCCCGTCCTGTTCGTCGGTCAACGTTCTGGGCGCATTGGCGGTCGGCGCGGTGGCCGGTGTGCTGTGTGCCCTGGCGGTCGGGCTGAAATTCAAGTTCGGTTTCGACGACTCGCTGGATGTGGTCGGGGTACACCTGGTCGGCGGTCTGGTGGGCACGTTGCTGATCGGTCTGCTGGCCGCACCCGAGAGTGTGGCCATCAACGGCGTGGCCGGAGTGTCGAAGGGGTTGTTCTACGGCGGCGGGTTCGCGCAGCTGGAACGGCAAGCGGTCGGCGCGTTCAGCGTTCTGGTCTACTCTGGCGTCGTCACGCTTATCTTGGCTCTTATCCTGAAGTACACCATCGGGCTGCGGTTGGGTGCGGAGGAAGAATACGCGGGCATCGACGAGGCTGAGCACGCCGAGAGCGGCTATGATTTCGCGGTCACCAGCGGTTCGGTTCTTCCCCGTCCCGGCCCGGCGCTGGGTTCGCGTAACGGCCTGGAAGAGCGAGTGAGCGAGAAAGTGGAGGCGGAGCCGAAATGAAGCTGATCACCGCGATCGTCAAGCCGTTCACCCTCGACGACGTCAAGGCCAGCCTCGAGGACGCCGGCGTCCTGGGGATGACCGTCAGCGAAATCCAGGGCTATGGACGGCAGAAGGGCCACACCGAGGTCTACCGGGGTGCGGAATACTCGGTCGATTTCGTGCCCAAGGTCCGGGTCGAAGTCGTCGTCGACGATTCCATTGTCGACAAGGTCGTCGACAGCATCGTGCGGGCGGCGCGCACCGGCAAGATCGGCGACGGGAAGGTGTGGGTCAGCCCCGTGGACACCATCGTGCGGGTACGCACCGGTGAACGCGGACCGGACGCGCTGTGAGAGTCGCCGCGCATTGCTGAACAGATCTGGGACGGGCCGGCGCCGGCCCCACCCGGGATGACTCCCGACCAGCCAGGTCAGTGCGGAACCGCCTGCCCGGCAAGCGATTTGGTTGCCGGACGGCGCCAATTGCTTTCCCACGACCAGCGGGCACCGCATCCTGCGGAGCTGCGACAGGCCTGGCTGGACCTGCACGAGTCCTGGCTGACCGCCAAGGCCGCAGAAATCGGGATCACCGACGACAGCGGGTTCGCGATCGTCGGGGTCGGTGGGCTCGGCCGACGCGAGCTGCTGCCGCATTCCGACCTGGATCTGCTGCTGGTGCACGACGGCAAGCCTGCCGAGGTGCTGGGGGAGGTCGCCGACAAGCTGTGGTACCCGTTGTGGGACGCCAACATTCGGCTCGACCACAGCGTGCGAACCGTTCCCGACGCGCTGGCTGTGGCCAATTCCGACCTGGTGGCCGCCCTGGGCATGCTGGAAGCCCGTCACATCGCCGGCGACAAGCGACTTTCCGACGGGTTGATCGAAGGCGTGCGGCGGCAATGGCGCAGCGGAATACGTTCGCGCATGGACGAACTCGTCGAAATCACACATGACCGTTGGTTGCGTTACGGCCGCATCGCCCAGCGCGCCGAACCCGACCTCAAGTCGGGTCGCGGTGGCCTTCGTGACGTGCAGTTGCTCAACGCGCTGGCGATCGCGCAGCTCATCGACCGCCACGGCATGGCCGCTCCGGGCCTGCCGGTGGGTTCGCTGGACGACGCCTACCTCACGCTGCTCAACGTGCGCACCGAACTGCACCGGGTATCGGGCCGCGGACACGATCTGCTGCTGGCCCAGCACGCCGACGACATCAGCGCAGCCCTGCATTTCGGCGACCGATTCGACCTGGCGCGAATGCTGTCCGGCGCCGGCCGCACCATCGCCTACCACTCCGAAACCGGGCTGCGCACCGCCGTCAACGCGTTGCCGCGGCGGGGCATCTCGGCCTTGCGGCACCGGCCGAAGCGGCGGCCGCTCGACGAGGGCGTGGTCGAATACGCCAGCGAGATCGTGCTGGCCCGTGACGCTCACCCCGAACGTGATCCCGGGCTGATGCTGCGCGTGGCCGCCGCCGCGGCCGACACCGGACTGCCCATCGGCGCCGCTACCTTGAGCCGGCTGGCCACGTGCACTCCGGAGCTGCCGACGCCCTGGCCGCGTGAGGTATTGGACGACCTGCTGGTGGTACTGCTGGCCGGCCCCACCGCGGTGGGGACGATCGAAGCGCTCGACCGCACCGGGTTGTGGGGCCGATTGCTGCCGGAATGGGGCAGCATCCGCGACCTCCCGCCCCGCGATGTCGCCCACAAATGGACCGTGGACCGTCATGTGATCGAGACCGCCATCCATGCCGCGCCGCTGTCTACCCGAGTGGCGCGACCCGATCTGCTGGCGCTCGGCGCGCTGCTGCACGACATCGGGAAGGGCAGGGGCGCCGATCACAGCGTGCTCGGCTCCGAAATGGTCATGCAGATCGGCGAACGGCTGGGTCTGCCGCCCGCGGACATCGACGTGCTGTCCAAGCTGGTGCGTCACCACTTGCTGCTACCCGTGGTAGCCACCCGAAGCGACTTGAACGACCCGAAAACCATCGAGGGCGTATCCGAGGCCCTGGGCGGAGACCCGCAACTGCTGGAGGTGCTGCACGCGCTGACGGAGGCGGACTCGAAGGCCACCGGCCCGGGAGTATGGAGTGACTGGAAGGCTTCGCTGGTCGAAAAACTGGTGTCACGCTGCCGGATGGTGATGGCTGGTGAGGCGCTGCCGCAGGCGAAACCGCTTGCGCCACATTATCTTTCACTGGCAGCCGATCACGGGGTGCACGTGGAGATCGGACCCGGCGACAGCGCGCGGATGTACCAGGTGGTGATGGTCGCACCGGACAAACCGGGGTTGGTCTCCAAAGCCGCCGCCGTGCTGGCGCTGAATTCGCTGGGCGTCCATTCCGCGGCGGTCAACAGCCACGACGGCGTTGCGATCACCGAATTCGTGGTGTCCCCGCTGTTCGGTTCGCCGCCGGCGGCCGAACTGCTGCGCCAGCAGTTCGTCGGTGCCCTCGGCGGCGATGTCGACGTGCTGGCCATGGTCGAAAAGCGGGACAGCGAGGCCAGCAGTTTCGCATCCGAACGAGCCGGTGAGGTGGTGGCCGGAGTGCCGGTCACGCGTTCGGCCGCCCCGCCGCGCATCCTGTGGCTCCAATCCGCGATCCCCGGCCAGCTCCTCCTTGAGGTTCGTGCCATGGATAGACCGGGATTGCTCGCGCTGCTCGCGCACGCCCTGGAGCGCGCGGGCGCCGATATCCGGTGGGCCAAGGTCAACACTTTCGGGTCGACCGCGGCCGACGTTTTCTGCGTGACCGTTCCCGGGGAGTTCGACGTACCTGCTGCGGTCGAGCAGCAGCTGTCGGCGGTGCTGGGTACCCCCGCCGACGTATTGGTCGACGAGCCCGTCGGCGATTAGCCCGGCCCCGGTCACAGCTGCTCGGCGTTCAACTGGTGCAACGCTTCGATGCGCGCCTTGAGCTGCTCGCGGGTTGCGGCGGCGATCGGCGGGCCGCCGCAGCGGCGGCGAAGTTCGTTGTGTATCCAGCCGTGCGGCCGGCCGGTGCGGTGATGAGCTATCGCCACCAGGCTGTTGAGCTCGCGGCGCAGCTCGCGGAGTTGGCCGTGGGTGGTAGCCGGCTGGGCCGGGCCCGACTGCGCGGCCGCGTGCTGAAGGCGGGCCCGCCTTTGGAGCTGCTCGTCCTGGCGCCGGTGCAGCAGGGCGCGCATCTGCTCCGCGTCGAGCAGCCCCGGGATGCCGAGGTAGTCGGCCTCCTCGTCGCTTCCCGCCGGAGTGGCGGTGCCGAACGACGACCCGTCGAAGATGACCTGATCCAATTCGGCGTCGGCTCCCAGTGCGGTGAAGCCGGTTTCACCCGGTTCGGTTTGCGTCCTGGTGGCGGGATCACCGGTAAGTGGATCGTCGCCCGATTCCCGGTGCGGCTTGCCCAGCACATGGTTGCGCTGGGCCTCCAGCTCGCTGGCCAGCTGCAGCAGGCTGGGAACCGACGGCAGGAAGATGCTTGCGGTTTCACCGGGTCGGCGTGACCGCACGAACCGGCCAACCGCCTGCGCGAAGAACAGCGGTGTCGACGCACTGGTGGCATAGATCCCGACCGACAGGCGAGGGACGTCGACGCCTTCGGAAACCATTCGCACGGCGACCAGCCACCTGTTGGTGCTCGAGGCGAATTCCGCTATGCGGGAGGAAGATCCGGGATCGTCGGAGAGGACGACGGTGGGCGCTTCGGACGTCAGCTTGGTCAGCAACCCGGCATAGGCTCGGGCCGCCGTCCGGTCCGAGGCGATGATCATGCCGCCGGCGTCGGGCACCTGGGCGCGCAGTTGACGCAGCCGCTGGTCGGCGGCGGTGATGACCGCCGGCATCCACTCGCCGGCAGGGTCCAGCGCCGTGCGCCAGGCCCGTGCGGTCTGCTCGGCCGACAATGGCTCACCCAGGCGCGCCTCATGCTCCTCGCCGGCGCTGTCGCGCCAGCGCGCCTGCCCGGAGTAGGCGAGGAACACCACCGGCCGGACCACGCCGTCGGCAAGGGCTTCGGCATAGCCGTAGGTGTGGTCGGCTTGGGAACGCAGCACCCCGTCCCCGTCGGGCGCATAGCTGACGAACGGGATCGGACTGTCGTCGCTGCGAAACGGTGTGCCCGTCAGGCCAAGCCGGCGGGAGGCGTCGCCGAACGCCTCCCGGATGGCGTCGCCCCAGGCCTTGGCATCGCCGCCGTGGTGGATCTCGTCGAAAACGACCAGCGTCTTGCGTTGTTCGGTGCGCACTCGGTGCAGCGTCGGATGCGCGGCGACCTGGGCGTAGGTGACGACGACGCCGTGGTACTCCGGTGAGGTCTGGGGGTTGGAGTTGGTGAACCTGGGGTCCAGGGCCAGCCCGTGCCGCGCGGCGGCCTGTGCCCACTGAATTTTCAGGTGCTCGGTGGGCACCACGACGGTGACCTGCTCGACCGCGCGATGGCTCAGCAATTCGGCCGTGATCCGCAGGGCGAACGTCGTCTTGCCCGATCCGGGGGTGGCCACGGCCAGGAAATCCCGCGGCTCGGCGGCCAGGTACTTGACGATTGCGCGGCGCTGCCAGCCCCGCAACGGCCGACTGCCTTCGGCGTCGGCGTGACTGACCTGCTGCATCGAACACTGCCCCCCAGATGCTCACCCGCGCGTGGCGGTTCACGTTCACGCCGTCACATGGCTCCGCACGCCGACCCGACGCGCTGGCATGTCGCGGCACAACACGCGGGGAGCCGTTGTCGGCACACCGGCGGGCGCGACGAATACGTTGCGGGTCGGATCAGTGCGGCTGGGCCGCGAGTGTGAAATCTAGCATGGCAACGCTTTTCGGTGCAGTCGCGACATGGGTCACGTCCGGATCGGCCCGCCGCGTTCTTCGGGCCGACGGTTGCGCCGGAGACGTCACATCGCTGAAAGCGGGTATCGGTGTGAAGGTTGGCCGGCGTCGGGTTGGTCCGGAATACGCGTATTACGAGTTGTTCGCAGACCCCTCGATGCTGGCCGCTCAGTTCCTCAGGGACGTCAGTGCCAGGCATCCACACCCCGTGCCGTGCCCGGAGGGCAACCCTCGCCCGGGCCCTGGGGGTACGACAGCGCGCCGAACACGACCGCCGGTTCGACCCTGTGCGGACGCGTCGAAGGCGGCGACGATGTCGCGGTCGAGTGGACGAAAGACCGCGACCTGCTCCTGGCTCTGGCCAGCGGACCCGACCTCGCCGGCCTGTACAACTGGTGGAAAGCCAACCGATCGTAATAGGTGGCGCGGCCTGCTCTACGGTGGGCGGGCTGGCCCATCGCCGAACACGGATGGCTCCACCGCATGATGTGACCCGATCCGGGGTGCGGTTTGGGCAGGGGAGCGACGCCAGGAGGCGCCAGGAGGCGCCAGGAGGCGCCAGGAGGCGCCAGGAGGGGCCATTCGTCCCTGGCGCACCACGATGTTCTGGTGGCACTCTCAGCCCATGCGGCGGGCACTGTGCTTGATCTCGGCCATCGGCTGGTTATACGCGGGAGCTGCATGCGCCACGCACCAGCCGCCGGCTGCGACTACGTCGTCGAAGTCCGGTGCGACGTCGACGGCGCCGACGACGATGCCCGGTACCGGCGTTGCCCTTCGGGTCTACTTCGTGCGGGCTGGCAAGGTCGCCACTGCCGGGCGGAACGCGGCCGATCCCCACTCATCCATGGCAGCCGAACTTGCGGTCCGGGCGCTACTGGCGGGGCCCGACGACTTCGAGCGGGGAATCGGCCTGTCGACGGAGATTCCGGCCGCCACCAAGCTGCTGGGCCTCAACGTCGCGGGCGGCACCGCGACTGTCGACCTGTCCAATGACTTCCGGGCCGACGGCGCCGCGTTGTCCGCTGTCCCGATGCAGCTGCGTGTCGCCGAGGTCGTCTGCACGCTCACCCAGTTCGCCGGCGTCGACCAGGTAACCATCACCGTCGACGGGAAGCCGCTGGATGGGGCGGCCAACCTCAAACGCGCCGACGTCGACGCCGTGCTACCGAGGATTCTGATCGAGTCTCCGGTGCCCGGGGAAGCTGTGACGTCACCGTTGAAGGTCTCCGGAATCGCCAACGTCTTCGAGGGAACGGTCACGTATTCGGTCAACGCCCCGGACGGCGCCGAACTCGACCAGGGTTTCACCACGGTGACGGGGCTGGAATGGGGAAACTGGGGCCCCTTCGCATTCACCTCGAATTACTCGACGCAACAGCATGGCCTGGGCCGTGTCACCGTCTGGGAAGTGAGCATGAAGGACGGATCCCACCGCAACGTCTACGAGGTTCCGGTGAACTTCTGACCCAATCCGGGTAGCCCTAGACAGCTCGGCAACTCGATTGCCAAGAGAATCAGGCTCTTTCGACAGACGAGTGATCAGACCGACCAGGGGTGTGAATGGTGTTGGGGGGCTTATTCTTTGCAGGGGTTGCACAGGGTGGTGACTGACCAGGTGCATTGGGTGGTGTCTTCGATGCCGCTGCTGATGCCGGCGGCGGCTTCGATGGCTTCGTCGGAGAAGTTGAAGGCGAAGATGTCGTCGTCGAGTTGGGGGAATTGCATGGTGGTGTGGTTCATCGGGGTGGTCCTTTCTGGGTGTGGGTGGTTGGTGGACTTTTACTGTCTGTCGTAGTGGTGTGGGCTTGTAGGGACTTTGGTCCTCAAGGTGGGCGCTGATGGTCGTCGGGTGTTTTGGTGGGTGTGGTGGCCAATTATGGTGGTGGGGCGGGGTTTACGCCGGGTTGCGGCGAAAGGGACGGGATGGACGCGTTTTTTGAGCGGGTGTTGGTGGGTGCGGCCAGTGTTGATGAGTTGTTGTCGCGGGATTTCGAGTCGGTGCCGGGGCAGAAGTCGGATGCTGATCGGGCGGGGCGGCGGTTGGCGGCGTGGTGTCGGTCGTGTGCCAGTGGTGATTGGCGGCAGTTTGCTCGGCGGTTGGATCGCGATGGCTGGGATTTTGCGTTGGTGTTGGAGCGGTTTGCCGGTGTTCGGCGGGTTTCGTCGGCGCCGGTGCCGGGGTGGTTGCAGGATGCGGTGTGGATCGAGGCGGCGCTGCGGGGGGTGGATGCCGGTGGTGGTGGGGGGTTGGGGTGTGCGTTTGAGCAGTTGTTGATGCCGGTGGTGGTGCAGGCTGAGGCGCGGTTGTGGTCGGCGGTGGCGGCGCCGGTGGCCGGGTTGTTTGGTGAGGGTGGGCGGGCGAGTTTGCGTCGGGCGTTGGTGGAGCAGCTTTCGCAGTTGTGTGCGCCGGCGTTGTATGCGTTGTTCGATACTGCGCGTGCGGGGTCGTTGAGTTATGGGCAGTTCGTGGTGGATATGCGGGGGCAGGGGTTTCGGCGGTTGTTTGAGGCCAAGCCGGTGTTGTTGCGGCTGATGGCGGTTGTGACTCGGCAGTGGATCGATGCCAGCGCGGAGTTGGTGGTGCGGTTGGGTGCGGATTCGGCGGTGATCGGTGCTGAGTTGTTGGGTGCGCCGGAGGCGGGTCGGGTGGCCCGTGTCGAGGGTGGGCTTGGTGATTTGCACAATGGCGGTCGGTCGGTGCATGTCGTGGTGTTCGAGGATGGTACTCGAATTGTGTATAAGCCCAAGGATTTACGGGTCGACGTCGCGTGGTGTGCGTTGGTGGAGCGGCTCAACGCGGTGGCGCCGGTCAGGTTGCGGGCGGTGCGGGCGCTGGCCCGCGACGGTTACGGGTGGACCGAGTTCGTCGAGCATGCGCCCTGCGCCGATGATCGCGACGTCCAGACCTACTTCACCCGGGCCGGTGCATGGCTGGCGCTGTTCTATTGCTTTGCCGCCGGCGACATGCACCAGGAGAACATCATCGCCGCCGGCGCCCACCCCGTACCCATCGACATCGAAACCATCCTGCAGGCCACCATCGACCGGCCCGATGCCGGAGATCCGGAGAGCGACGCCCATCGGGCCGCCGTGGAGACCATCGCCAACTCCGTCATGATGGTCCGCCTGATCCCGTCCTACCTGCGTTATCCCGACAATGAGGTCGGGGCTATCGGCGGGTTGCTGTCGGATTGGGCGCCCGCTGAAGGAATCCGCTGGACCGACGTCAACACCGACGCGATGCGCCCGGCCAGACCGCGTGAAACCGACAGCACCACACCGAACTTGCCGCACCTGGCCGGCCGCTACGCCAAGTTCGCCGACCACGTCGAGGCTTTCGTCGAGGGCTTCCGGGCCTATGCGGGGTTCCTGGCCGAGTGGCGTGCCGACGCTGCGACGGGCGGGCTCTTCGAAGGCTTCGTCGGCCTGCCGGTCCGAAAACTACTGCGTCCCACCAGGTTCTACGCCATGCTGCTGCAGCGGCTGAAGGACCCACGGCGCATGGACGACGGCGTCATCTGGTCTGCACAGGCCGACTTCGTTGCCCGGCTGTCCGATTGGGACAAGGACATCGATCCGCAGTCGCCGCTCGTGCGGGCGGAACGCTCAGCGCTGCTGGCGTTGAACACTCCGTATTTTGTGATGCCCAGCGACACCACCGACATCCGTGACGTCACCGGCATTTCGGTCCATGCCACCGGCGTATCCGGCATGGGCCACGCACTGGCCCTGGCCGGCGGCCTCGACGGCGCGGGGATCGAGTGGCAGGTCACCATCATCCGGCAGAACATGGAATCCTTCGCGCGGGGCCGCATATCCGCGGAAGCGGTCGGGCCGGAGCCGACAGAAAGCCCCGACGTAGACGGTGTGCCGACGACAGAGATGTTTCGCTGCGAGGCGGACCGGATCGCCGAGGACCTGTCGCGGTACGCGATTCGCCGGGGACGCAGCGCAGCATGGATCGCGCTCGACTGGCTGGGGGATTCCGAACTCTTCCAGCTGATCTGCCTGGGCCCCGGCCTCTACAACGGCGTGTCGGGTATCGGGGTCTTCCTGGCTGCCCATGCGGCGGTGACAGGTTGCGCCCGCTCGGGGGAACTGGCGCTGGCCGGATTGGCCCACGTTCGCAAGGAACTCAACAGCGGCAACGCGGCCCGCTTCGCCCGGTCGCTGGGAGTCGGCGCCGGTGGCGGTCTGGGATCGGTTATCTACTCGTTTGCCGTGATGTCAGCGTGCCTGCGAGACGATGGGCTGCTCGCCGATGCGCAGGTTGCGGCGGCGCTGCTCACCGACGACCTGATCGCGGCGGACAATCAACTTGACGTCATCGGCGGCAGCGCCGGTGCCGTCCTCGGGTTGCTTCGTCTGTACCGCGACACCGGATCGCGCGATCTGCTCGACCGCGCAGCCCGTTGCGGCGAGCACCTCTTGCGTCAACCGCGTATCGGCTCAGCGGGGCGTCGCAGCTGGAGCGGGCAGGGATCAGGGTCACTGGATCTCAACGGCATTTCTCACGGCGCAGCGGGTTACGCCTACGCCCTCGCCTCGTTGGCCGAGGCAACCGGAATCGACGAGTTCGCCGACGCCGCCGCGGAATGCATTGCGTTTGAAAACGCCAACTTCGACCCGCACCGCCACGCCTGGGCCGATCTGGACAGTAACGGAGAAAAGGTGTGGCCGTGTAAGTGGTGCCACGGATCTCCGGGCATCGGTTTGGCGCGCATCGCCATGGCCGGACTGCGACGAACCGATACCGCATTGCTGTACAACGACGTAACGCACGCGCTGACCGCCGTGGAGAACAGCTGGGCCGGCATCCGTCGGGACACCTTGTGCTGTGGCACCCTCGGCAGCGTCGAATTCCTCAGCGAAGCCGGAACCGTTTTGGGACGAGACGAATTGCGTGATCTGGCGGCACGGCACCTGGCCGGGGTCATCTCGGCCGCCGCCACTCGCGGCGATTACCGATGGAGCGGCGGTACCAGACGGTTCAACCCCGGAATGTTCCAGGGCCTGGCCGGTGTCGGCTACACGCTCCTGCGCCGGATCGATGACTCGCTTCCCAACGTCTTGGTGTGGGAATAGCCGCAGCGCACCGACCGGCACCAGGGGTGTGAATGGTGTTGGGGGGCTTATTCTTTGCAGGGGTTGCACAGGGTGGTGACTGACCAGGTGCATTGGGTGGTGTCTTCGATGCCGCTGCTGATGCCGGCGGCGGCTTCGATGGCTTCGTCGGAGAAGTTGAAGGCGAAGATGTCGTCGTCGAGTTGGGGGAATTGCATGGTGGTGTGGTTCATCGGGGTGGTCCTTTCTGGGTGTGGGTGGTTGGTGGACTTTTACTGTCTGTCGTAGTGGTGTGGGCTTGTAGGGACTTTGGTCCTCAAGGTGGGCGCTGATGGTCGTCGGGTGTTTTGGTGGGTGTGGTGGCCAATTATGGTGGTGGGGCGGGGTTTACGCCGGGTTGCGGCGAAAGGGACGGGATGGACGCGTTTTTTGAGCGGGTGTTGGTGGGTGCGGCCAGTGTTGATGAGTTGTTGTCGCGGGATTTCGAGTCGGTGCCGGGGCAGAAGTCGGATGCTGATCGGGCGGGGCGGCGGTTGGCGGCGTGGTGTCGGTCGTGTGCCAGTGGTGATTGGCGGCAGTTTGCTCGGCGGTTGGATCGCGATGGCTGGGATTTTGCGTTGGTGTTGGAGCGGTTTGCCGGTGTTCGGCGGGTTTCGTCGGCGCCGGTGCCGGGGTGGTTGCAGGATGCGGTGTGGATCGAGGCGGCGCTGCGGGGGGTGGATGCCGGTGGTGGTGGGGGGTTGGGGTGTGCGTTTGAGCAGTTGTTGATGCCGGTGGTGGTGCAGGCTGAGGCGCGGTTGTGGTCGGCGGTGGCGGCGCCGGTGGCCGGGTTGTTTGGTGAGGGTGGGCGGGCGAGTTTGCGTCGGGCGTTGGTGGAGCAGCTTTCGCAGTTGTGTGCGCCGGCGTTGTATGCGTTGTTCGATACTGCGCGTGCGGGGTCGTTGAGTTATGGGCAGTTCGTGGTGGATATGCGGGGGCAGGGGTTTCGGCGGTTGTTTGAGGCCAAGCCGGTGTTGTTGCGGCTGATGGCGGTTGTGACTCGGCAGTGGATCGATGCCAGCGCGGAGTTGGTGGTGCGGTTGGGTGCGGATTCGGCGGTGATCAGTGCTGAGTTGTTGGGTGCGCCGGAGGCGGGTCGGGTGGCCCGTGTCGAGGGTGGGCTTGGTGATTTGCACAATGGCGGTCGGTCGGTGCATGTCGTGGTGTTCGAGGATGGTACTCGAATTGTGTATAAGCCCAAGGATTTACGGGTCGACGTCGCGTGGTGTGCGTTGGTGGAGCGGCTCAACGCGGTGGCGCCGGTCAGGTTGCGGGCGGTGCGGGCGCTGGCCCGCGACGGTTACGGGTGGACCGAGTTCGTCGAGCATGCGCCCTGCGCCGATGATCGCGACGTCCAGACCTACTTCACCCGGGCCGGTGCATGGCTGGCGCTGTTCTATTGCTTTGCCGCCGGCGACATGCACCAGGAGAACATCATCGCCGCCGGCGCCCACCCCGTACCCATCGACATCGAAACCATCCTGCAGCCAACGATGGCGGAGCCCGCGGACCCCGATCCGGAAAGTCAGGCGTTTCGTGACGCGCTGACGCTCATTGCCGATTCGGCCATGAGCGTGGGCCTGCTCCCGTCCTACGAGCGGTCTCCCGACAACAAGATCTATGCCAGCGGCGGGTTGGTTTCCAACTGGAACGTCAAGGCACCGATCCGCTGGACGGACATCAACACCGACGACATGCGACCCACACGATCGACCGAAGCCGGCAAGACCACGCCGAACCTTCCGTACCTCGGCGGTCGCTACGCCAGGTTCATTGACCACTTGGAGACTTTCGTCGCGGGATTCCGGACCTACGCGCGGTTTCTCGCCCGGTGGCAGATCGATACGACGACGGGCGGGTTGCTCGACGGGTTCGCCGGCCTGCCGGTCCGCACCGTGGCCCGTCCGACCAAGTTCTACGCCATGCTGCTCGCGCGGCTCCACGACCATCGCAGCATGGATGACGGCGCACTGTGGTCCGCGCAGGCCGATTTCGTTGCCAGGCTGGCCGATTGGGACAAGGACGACGACCCCCGATGGCCGTTGCTGCAGGCCGAACGATCGGCCCTCATCACGTTGAACGTGCCGTTTTTCCTCTCGGCCAGCGATGGCGCCGACATTCGCGACCGCACCGGCACCTGCATCCGGCCGAACGGCGCGTCCGGACTGCAGCGCGCGTCGGCCCGAGTTCGCGGCCTCGACAGCGGCGAAATCGACTGGCAGGTCACGGTCATCCGGCAAAACATGGCGTCGTTCGTGAAAATGGCCGCATTGACGGCCGACAGCGGGGACCCGGCGCCGAACTCGGGCGAGAACATCGCAGACATCGCACCGACCCGGGAGATGTTCGTCGCGGAGGCCGATCGGGCCGCCGCCGAGCTGGTGCGATACGCGGTACGCCGGGGACCGTCCGCGGCGTGGATCGCGCTCGACTGGTCGAGCGACTCCGACACCTTCCAGCTGATCTGCCTGGGCCACGACCTTTACAACGGCGTGTCGGGCATTGCGCTCTTCCTCGCCGCGCATGCGGCCGTGACGGGGAGTGCTCCGTCAAGCGAGTTGGCGCTGGCCGCAGTTGCGCACCTGCGCAAGGAATTTCGAGGCGGAAATGCGGCGCCGGCGGCGCGCGCGCTGGGACTGGGCGGCGGTAGCGGCCTGGGGTCGATCGTCTATGCACTCGCCGTCATGTCGAAGTGCCTGCGCGATGACGCACTGCTGGCCGACGCGCACATGGTGGCGGCGCTGATCACCGACGACCTGATCTCCGCCGACAGGCAATTGGACGTCATGGGCGGCAGCGCCGGCGCGATCCTCGGCCTGCTTCGGCTCTATCGCGACACCCGCTGCGGCGACGTGCTCGCGCGCGCGGCGCGGTGCGGCGAGCACCTGCTGGGTGAACGCAGGGTCGGGCCCCAGGGGCGCCGCAGCTGGAGCAGACCCGATTCCGGGAAGGCGCTCAACGGGATATCGCATGGCGCGGCCGGCTTTGCCTACGCTCTGGCCGCACTGGCGGCGGCGACGGGGCGCGAGGATTTCGCGCTGGCCGCATCCGAATGCGTCGCGTTCGAGAACTCCAGCTACGACCCGGGACGGCACAACTGGCCCGATCTGCGCGGAGACGAAGACATGCGCTGGCCCAGCCAGTGGTGCCATGGAGCCCCCGGTATCGGTCTGGCACGCATCGCCATGGCCAGGCTGCCCGGGGCGGATACGGCGGTTCTGACCGCCGACATCCGCAATGCCGCGGTGGCGGTGGAAAGCCAATGGTCGGTCCAACTGCGGGACACGCTGTGCTGCGGCGCGCTGGGTAGCGTCGAATTTCTTTCCCAAGCGGGAATAGCCTTGGACCAAAACGATCTTCGCGAGCTGGCGGCGCGTCGCCTGGCCGGTGTCATCTCGGCCGCCGGCGAACGCGGCGACTACCGGTGGACCGCCGGCAACAGCCGCTTCAACCCCGGAATGTTCCGCGGGCTCGCCGGCGTCGGTTACACCGCCCTACGCCAGGTTGACGATTCGCTGCCCAACGTCTTGGTGTGGGAATAGTCGCGCCGCGTAGGTGCCAACTAGCCTCCGCAGGTGTGGAGAAT
Organism: Mycobacterium kansasii ATCC 12478; assembly: GCF_000157895.3. Taxonomy (NCBI): domain Bacteria; kingdom Bacillati; phylum Actinomycetota; class Actinomycetes; order Mycobacteriales; family Mycobacteriaceae; genus Mycobacterium; species Mycobacterium kansasii. The sequence continues at coordinate 5,342,238 of NC_022663.1, forward strand.
CGTTTCGTCCCCGCAACACCATGCCGAACCCGCATCGGTCTTCTTCGAACCGATCCACCTACTGCCCGCCGCAGCTTCCAGCGCGTCGTCGGAAACAGCTTGCACGAAAACATCGTCCGCAAGCTGCATGTCGGTCCTGACGTCGTCCATGGCCCTACCCCTTCTGATCAAGCCCTGCTGCTGGTGTATCGAGCGATCTGACATAGAGGTTTACTGTCGGCCGCAGCCGCAAATCCCTACAAGGGCCTTTAGTCACCGGTAGGCCGCAGGCTTCGGTTCAGGCCCGGGTCATCGCATAATAGGCGCCGCGGCGCGCCAGCAACTCGGCATGGGTGCCACGTTCGATGATCTTCCCGCCCTGCATCACGAGGATCATATCGGCAGCGCGGACAGTTGAAAGGCGATGAGCGATAATAAAATTCGTACGTCCACGGCGCAGCTCACGCATAGCCCGCCGAATCAGCACCTCGGTGTGGGTGTCCACCGAACTGGTGGCTTCATCGAAGATCAGTAGCTGCGGGCGGGCCAGGAAAGCCCGAGCGATCGTGATCAGTTGCTTTTCGCCGACGCTGACGTCACCACCCTCATCGCTGATCCGCGTGTCGTAGCCGTCGGGCAGCGTCTCGACGAAGCGGTCCACGCAGGCTGCTTTTGCAGCCGCGGTGATTTCGTCGCGGCTGGCGTGCGGACGCCCATAGCCGATGTTGTCGGCGATCGTCCCCTCGAACAGCCAGGTGTCCTGTAGCACCATCCCGATCCGGGAACGCAATGAGGGCCGGCTCACGGTCGCGATGTCCACACCGTCGATCAGAATTCGACCCGAATCGACTTCGTAGAACCGCATCAGCAGGTTCATCAGCGTGGTCTTACCCGATCCGTTACGTCCGACGATCGCGACCGTGGTTCCCGGTTCGGCGACCAGCGACACATCCTTGATCACCGGGATGCCCGGTCGGTAGCTGAAATTCACCTGCTGGAACTCCACCCGCCCGGATGATCCCGGCTCGACGGCCGCCGGCAGCGTCGCCGCGGGGTCGGGTTCCTGCTCCGGGGCGTCCAGCAACTCGAAGACCCGCTCGGCGCTCGCCACCCCCGACTGAGCGACGTAATACATCGAGGCGATCTGGATGACCGGTTGGTTGAACTGGCGCACATATTGAATGAACGCCTGCACGCTGCCCAGCGTGATGTGTCCCGACGCCACCTGCATACCACCGAGCACGGCCACGGCAACGTAGTTGAGGTTCGCGATGAACTCGGCCGCCGGCGAGATCAGCCCGGACAGGAATTCGGCGCCGAAACTGGCGCGGTAGACCCCGGCATTGAGGTCGCGAAACCGCTCCTGGGCACGCGCGCGCTGACCGAAGGTCTTGACCAACGGCAACCCACTGTAGGTCTCCTCGACGTGGGCATTGAGCCGCCCGATAACGGCCCACTGCTCCACGAACAGCCGCCGTGCACGCGGCGCGATCACCCGGGTGACCCATATGGACAGCGGCACGGTGAGGACGGTAATCACGGTCAGCAACAACGAAATCGACAGCATCATCGACAAAACCGCCACCACTGTCAGCACCGCGGTCAGCAACGGGCTGATCGTCATCCACAGCGATGTCTCGATGTTGTCTATGTCATTGGTGACCCGGCTCAGCAACTCGCCGCGCTGATGCCCGTCAAAATACGACAGCCGCAGCCGGTACAGCTTGTCCTCCACGTCGGCGCGCAGGACCAGGATCGTGCGCTGCACGATGACGTTGAGCAGGCGGCCCTTGGCCCACAGCAGCAGCGACGACGCCAGATATATGCCGGACGCGACCATCAGCGTCCGTGCGACCGCGCCGAAGTCGATGCCCTGGCCCGGGACGACATTCATCCCGGACACCAGATCGGCGAAACCGTTGTCGCCGCGCGCCCGCAACGCTGCGATCGCCTGCTCCTTGGTGAGGCCGGGCGGCAGCTGCTTGCCGATCACACCGTTGAACAACAGGTCGGTGGCGTGACCGAGAACGCGGGGGCCGACCACCGCCAACGCGATCCCGGCGATAGCGGCGGCGAGCACCGCTGCGATCAATCCGGCGTGCGGCGTGAGGCGCTGCGCGAGCCGTATCGCCGACCCGGTGAAGCTTTGCGGCTTCTCGCGGGAATTCTCGAGCTGCCCTTGGACGGGAGCCGATGTCGACGTCATTGCCAGCCCACCACATCGGCGCGCAGCGACTGCAGTTCGGAGAGTTCGGCATAGGCCGGGCACGTCGCCAGAAGCCGATCATGCGTGCCGGTGCCGATCACCTCGCCGGCGTCGAGCACCACGATCTGGTCAACCGCCGCCACCGTCGAAATACGTTGTGCCACAATGATCACCGTCGAGTCCGGGGCCACCTCACGCAAGGCGGTGCGCACCTGGGCGTCGGTCTGCACGTCAAGGGCGGAGAATGCGTCGTCGAACAAATAGACGGCGGGCCGGTTGATCACCGCGCGTGCGATCGCCAACATCTGCCGCTGCCCGCCGGAAAGATTGATGCCGCCCTGAGCCAGCTGCATGTGTAAGCCATCTGCATGCTCGCGGACGAAATCGTCGGCGGCGGCCACCCGCAACGCCTCCCACATCTCGGCTTCACTGGCACCCGGCCGGCCGAAGCGCAGGTTGTCGGCCACGGTGCCGGAAAACAGATAACCGCGCTGGGGCACCAGCCCGATCGCCGACCAAAGCTCTTCGGTGTCGTAGTCGCGAACGTCGATTCCGTCCACCAGCACCGCGCCGTCGGCGACGTCGTAGAACCGGCAGATCAGCGATACCAGCGTCGACTTGCCCGAACCACTCTTACCGATGATCGCCGTCACGGTTCCCGGCGACGCGGTCAACGAAACATTCTGCAGCGCCGGGCGATCAGCGCCCGGATAGCGAAACGTCACCCGATCGAGCCGCACCGCCCCCTCGATGCCGTATGCCGGCCGCTTCCGGTCCGGCGGGCTGGTGATAGCCGGAGCCGTCGACAGCACTTCGCCCAGGCGCCCGGCACAGACCGACGCGCGAGGCAACAGCTCGAGAAATTCCATCAATATCAGCACGGACATCAGGATCAGCAGGAAATACGACAAGAATGCGATCAGCGAGCCGACTTGCATCTGCCCGGCGTCGATGCGCAGGCCGCCGAACCACGTCAGCGCCACGCTGGACAGGTTGATCACCAGCATCGTCACCGGCGCCATCAGCACCTGCCACCGACCGACCGCCAGCGCGGTCACGAACACGTCGCGGTTGGCCTTGGTGAACCGTCGTTGCTCGAAACGCTCCCGGGCGAAGGCCCGGATCACCCTCATACCCGAAAGCTGTTCTCGCATGACGCGATTGATGTTGTCGATCAGGCTTTGCAGGCGGTGGAACAGCGGCAGCATTCGGGAGATCATCAGGTAGCTCGCCACCGTCAACACCGGAACACTGACAACCAACAGCCACGACAAGCCGACATCCTGGTGAATCGACATGGCTACGCCACCGACACACATGATCGGAGCGGTGATCAGCACGGTGCTCGTCATCTGCACCACCACCTCGATCTGCCGTACGTCGTTGGTCGTGCGGGTCAGCAGTGACGGTGTTCCGATGCGCGCCGTGTCCGGTTCCGAGAGCTCGGTGACGTGATCGAACATCGCCGACCGTAGATCCCGGCCGAACCCGATACTGGCGCGTGACCCGGCGTAGAGCGCGCCCAGCGCACACAGCACCTGCAGGCCGGTTACCATCAGCATCAGCCCACCGAGCCGGATGATCGTGTGGGTGTCACCCTTGGCGACGCCGTTGTCGATGATCGACGCATTGACCGTCGGCAAGTACAGCGACGTAAGGGTACTGATCAGCTGGAGTCCGGCAACTACCGCGATCAGCCATCGATACGGCCAGGCATAGTGCCGTAGTAGTCCCGCCAGCATCCGGTTACTGTCGCACAACACCGTAGTGGGGTGCAGGGGGCTTAGCTTCGAAAGTGCACCGCGATCGACAAGACGGTAGGCCGATCGACATCTGAAGCGTCACCATCGCGGTCGCGGCCGGATCGGATTGCGGTGCTGGGGGCCTCAGCCAGCACCGGGTCAATGGTCGAACACCGACGATGTCGGCCCGACGCAACGCTGATGTGAAATGAGCGGATCGGCCGGGATCAGGTCGGCTAGGAAGGTCGAGCGCCGAAGAATCTCCGCGAGCGTCAGGAGTTCCTGGTCCGTGGTGGTGCCACTTGCTTTGTCCGCGAACGACGATCGGATCTGGTCCAGGCTCCAGCCATCGATCAACCTGGATATCACATCGTGCAGCAGCGTTGGTGTTGGAGGATCTTCGACCTCCTTGAACGGCCCCTTGGCCAGTAGCTCGGTGATTGCCGACGCCATCCTCGCAACCGGGTCGGCGAACCCCTTGCGGGCAAAGAGCTCGATGGCGGTAGGGGCGTCGAGGTGGTTCATGATGATGGCAAGCGCCAGCCGGTGGGCCGGATCCTGACTGCGGCTCCGCAGGGACATCAACATGCTTTCCCGGCGCCGTTCGTCGACGACGGACTGGATCCACGGCGCGCTCGCGGCGGGTACCGGGACCGCTGCGTTGTCGCTCGGGAACCAGCGGCGGCACGCGCCGGTCGTGATTGCCGCCGAGAGCAGTTCGAGTTCGGACAGAGCATCGGCGCCGGCCAACGATGCGTCGATGAGCGCACCGAGTCGATCTGGGTAGTGGGACGCGATCAGCTTGATCAGCTGGCATTTCTTGACGAGCGTCTGGTCGGGATATTCGGGATTGATGGCCACACCGGGCACCAGGTAGTTGTACTGAAGGTGGTGACGGGGGTCGGCGCAGGTGCGAATCACCACGGTCGCCGACGGCGTATCCAGATGCACCAGGGAATGCGCGCCGGACGGTCCCGCCAGGATCGGCCGTATCGCACCAATTTCCAGCAGCTCGGTCGAGTTACGGCGGACCGTGCCGAGCTTGAGGTTGGTGCTGATCGACAGCGTCTGTTCGAATGTCCAACTCGAGTGGATGCTGGAGCCATCGAGGACGCCGAATGCGCCTTCGAAGCCGTGCTCGTGAATGGAGACGGTCGCAGACAGCCAGAAGAGCACTGACACGTGAAAGCGCTCGGTCCGGTACATGGTCAACGGCGGCTGCCCGAAAGTTGCTGCGAGGTCGTGTTGCGCGGGTAGCTGGCGCGACGTCATGGCCCAGTCGAGTATGTCCTCGGAGCCGATCGAGCCGACGATTCCGGCGGAGGCGAGCATCTCGACCGCGATCGCGTTGAAGGCGTCCTGGTCATAGTCAAGAGTGCGCCATTGTCTTTCGATGCCCTCGCCGAGCTTGCCGAAGGCGGCCTCAACAGACGCGGCTTTCATCGCGAGCATCACCGGCCCAATGGTTGTTCTCGAGCAGTCCTCAGCGCAGCTTTCGCCGCCTCGAGGTCGGGTTTGAGCTGCAGTGCGCTTTCGAAAGCGGCGATCGCAGCAGTTGAGTTACCCAGGTCTTGGTGGGTCTTGCCCAAGTTCAGATAGAACGCCGGGTCCTTCGGGTAAATCTCGATTGCTTGTGAAATCAACTCAAGCGCGCGCTCTGGTTGCCCGGATTGACGCGCAATCACACCTAACACGTGCATGGCATCAAACTGACGCGGCTCGATGCGCAGGGCTTCTTCGCACGTCGCACGAGCGTCATCTGAACGGCCCTGCTGGTGTGCGGCCAGCGCTTGCCGGACGAGGTCATGGGTGCGGATTTCCGCCGCCTTCGTGTCGAAGCCCAGCGTGGGCCGTTTGTCGAAGGCCCACGCCGCGTGTTCGTCGTTCTTGTCGACGTAATGCAAGAAGACCTGGATCTGCTGATTGCCGGTGTAGGCCTTGCGCCAGTGCACCACGTCGATGCCCCGGTAACAGACCAAATCGCCGGGGTTCAAGACTAGTTCGGTGTCTGCCATGTAAAGAGGCCACGGCTCAGGGTCAACATCAACGCACAGCGATGCGCTGTATTGGCAACTCGCACCGTCGGTGTGTTTTTCCAGCACGGCGCCGTTCCAATAGATCCGGCAGTAGCTATACGTGGGCACCAACTCCTTGTCGCTGACCTGCCGTACAACGGGCGCGACCGTGAGCAGCAGTGCCTCGCATACCGGGTGGCTATAACACGCCCAGCTGTCCGGGCATTGACGGTCCCCGAAGTGCTTGGTGTCGGACAGCGGCACGCCGTTCATGGCGTAGGCAGCATCTTTCGAGATGACCAGTGAATCTTTGATGAGTTGGAGCATCTGCGGGTTCACCGCTTCTCTGACAACTTCGTAGAGTTCCATGTGGAGCAAGCGCGGGCAATCGGTTGGGTGAATGAACGTTCAGCCGACGGATTCTCGCGTGTCCGTGAACTGTAGTGCGAAGCCGGACGGCAGCGACTTGCCGCTGACCTGACGAATCGCTGCGGCGGGATCGGACAGGCATAGCTGGCGGAATTCCCAGTCGGTCTGGGCGCGCTTGAACACCTGGCGAACCGCGGATCGTAGTTCGTCCTCGGTCAGGATCGGGGGATCGTCCATTCTCGCTCCTCTGGTCTCGGTGCTCCGGTCGTGCTTGGCCGATGATTACGTCAGCAGCAGAACCGCGGGCAAATCGTCGGGATAGGCAACGCGCAGCAGCTCATAGCCGACTCCGGCCGCGCCCATGAACAAGTTCGGGCTTCGGAAGCCATGGCGGAAAGTGATCGCGAAATCCCCGATGCGCCCGGCCCGTGCTACCACGCGCGAGCTGATCTGGAGCGCTTCCCGGGTCCATGATGGGTCATCGAGCACCTGACCGGCCGTCAGTAGCGTCTCCACCAAACCCATGTTGCCGCAACAGATATGATCGCGTGGCAACAGACCGCAATCACGGGTGGTTGCCAACGCGGCCGCGATGTCGCGACGGATCTCAGGGGAATCGAGTGCGGGCAGGCCACCCAGGCGTGCCAAGCCGATCCCGGGGGCGCCGTGGCACCAGAACACGCCAAACCCGGGCTGGTCCACAGTCATTCCCGGATAGCGGACCTCCCGGCGGTCGTGCCAGTTGTTCTTTTCGGGAGAAAACTCCGAAGCTTCGAAGCGCACCGCTTCCCTGGCTGCTTCCAGGAATTCGCGTTCGTCCGTTGCGCCGAACAGCGCGGCCAGGGCGTAGGCGATGCCCGCCGCTCCGTGCGACATGCCGGTCAGGTGTTTGCCGGCAAGGGTGGCCCACGTCCGGTGCCCGGAGGCCGTCGGGCTGCGTGCGTCTAGTAAATGTCGGCCGCATGCCTCGGCGATGGCGAGCAATTCCGGATCGTTGCCGGCACGCCAGCACGCGAGCAGGCACAGGATCGCTCCGGCCCCGCCTCCGAGGACATCGAATGCCTTGTCCCCGTTCACCATCTCCGGGCCGATCCGGCGGGCCGCGCCGACCGCTTCTTCGACCAGGCCGCCATCGTCCAGCAGGACCCCGACGCGCGCGAGGGCGTATGCCACCGAGGGAAATCCCAGCAGGCCGCCGATCCCGAGCGATGCGATGTCGTGGCTGTCGGCCTTGGCGAGCCAGCGGCGCACGATCGCCAAGGCGGCCCGCGCCGACTCACCGAATCCGAGATCCGGGGCCACCTTTTCGAGCGCGGCGAAGAACAGCGCTACCCCGCACCGGCCGTTGTAGAGTTCCAATTCCATTGCCCGCAAAGCGAATTCGTCACCCTGAGGTAGGCTCTTGAGAACCAGCCATCCCGGCTCGCCATTGGCTTGGCGAATTGCGGCGCGTTCCAGACCGCGTCCCAACGCGACCGCCTGGTCCACCAATTGCGCCCGGTCCAACGGCTCCATCTGCTCGTCGTCGTACTCGGCGGGCGGGGCATACCAGATGAATCTTCTTGCATCGCGCGCATCCATCGACCCCCTGATCAGCTTGACCTGCCAGCAGAGGTCATCCTCGCCGAAATGCGACAAATTCTGCTGCGATTGGTTGAATGCGGAATCGGTGAAACACGCTTGCGCCGTTTCGCCGGACGGCAGTACGAGCGAATCGCTGTCTCCGCGCGCGGTGAATTTCGGTACATCGGTTCGCCAGCATGCCGCCACCTCCTCGCGGACGAGCGGCCAAAGCTCAAGCCGCCGTTTGTCATGCAGGAACGGCCGCGACAGCACGTCCAACTGGATGTCGAAGTCAATGCCTTCGCGCAGGCAGTCGGGGTGGCAGGCGCTGTTGAGGACGGACATGTAATGCATGGTGCTGCGAAGGATGAAACGTGCCGGGTAAGTGAAGATCTCGCGAAATGGGCTGTCCGGCGCCAGAAGCTGTTCCCGGTGGGACGTCAATAGCCGGTAGACCGACTGGAAGCCGTCGACAATCTCCTCGACATTGCTGTCCGGGGACAGGTATTGCTCTTCGAAACGCGGCAGGTTATCCCCCTGCTTGGCCTTGACCCTTCCGTATCGATATCCCAATCCGTCGGTGTTGATGTGCTGCCAGGTCAAGACTTCATATTCGCCTTCTTCATCCGCAGATCGCGCGATCGCCGAAATGTCGTAGTGGCGGTGTTGGCCCTTGACAGGATTCGGGAGGAAGTGGGTGGCCAAGACGGATCGCCCCAGCCGCCGGGCGACTTCATCCGTGAGTTCAGAATCGTCGGTGGCCATCGGATGGCTGTAGATGGTCTCGAGGTCCACCGGCACCGGATATTCCCCGCAGGCGATCAGGTTCTCGAAGTGAAAGTCGGTGCCGTTGAAGGCGTAGAGCAAGCACAGGAGCGCGCCTGACCTGCGGTAGAAGCGCCTAACCTGGTCGTCGCACTCGCAGGCCCGGTTGTCGATGAATTCCACCCACCCGTATCCGTCGCGCTCGAGCATTTTCAGCACCGGAAACGCGGGATCTGCACCGAGTGTGTTCAGCCAAGTGGTGAAGCGGAAGTACGCCGCTTCCAGTGCCAGATCCTTCGGCTTGTAGATCAGCATTTCCCCGGTGGCGAACTCGATGGCGACCACCGACTTGCCGCCGAAGTGGGGATCTGACAAATCCATCTTGATGGCCGCGAGATCACCGGGGTTGGCGATACCGAAGATCCGGCCGATGTCTGCGCGGTCGGCTCGCAGCCGGGCGAGGAACTCGGCGCTGTTGGCCACCCACTGCAGCACAGCGACCGCCATCAGCCTTGCCATCACGCAATACTCTGCGAACAAGGGCCGCCAGCCGGTTCTCCGGATGTCCGCGACAAACTCCAGATACGCGGTCCTTGACTCGTGTGCCCGTGCGGGGTCCGGACAGGGCAGCCCGTCGAGTTGACGGCACGCCAGATAAGTGCGGAACTCCAACTCCAGCACCCGCGAGGAAATTCGTGAGAGGGCTTGCAGCAGAGAATGTTCCATGCTGCCGCGAACCTGGACCGGCAGCGTGCGGTAGTCGCTGGCGGCTTCTGTCAGCCGGTTTTCGGCAACGGCGAGGAATGGCAGCAGCAGATCCTCGAATGGCACCGGCGTATCCGCGTGCAGAAAGGGCGGCTCGCGGTCGCCTCCGGTACCGATGCCACCGGCAGCGCCCGCCCGTAACACCTCGTCCAACACCTCAGTCCACGTCGGCATGGCGAAGACTTCCGGCCTCGCTACGTCTCCGAGCAATGCCCGTACGCTTTCCTGGTCCAGCGAGTCGAGCGACAACCGGCGGCGAAACTGGCCGGCGTCGCCGTCGGCGACGATCTTGCACCACTTCTTCAGCCGTGCCGCGGCTTCACGCGAAACCCCGGCCGAGTCGAAGGCATCTGTATGCGTGATGCGTTCGCGCAGGGAACTCGCTCGGGACACCAACGCGAGGCGCTCCGCATGGCTCAGTTCCACCTCGGGCCGCGTTGCCGGCCCTTTCACTTGCACGTGTTGATCACCCCCGACGGCAGCAGTCCCGAGGCTTCGGGGCTAACCCGCGTCAACAACCCGCTGCCTCGACGGCGTCGCCTGGGCAACGTTTGAACTCGGTGCCGTCGAGCCTAGTAGCGGGACTTCGAGAACGTACAGGGAAATTGACTGCAGCAGTTGTAGATAATGGAACTTTGGAAGTTGCTGTCAGCGCGTTCCTCATCGCCAGGCTCTTCCTGAAGCTTCTCCACCATCAGAAAAGGCGGCAATTCCAGAGTCAGCTTGTTACCGGTCACGTTAACTCCCTCCAACTTCCCGTTCCTTGAGCCGCGGGGTTCAGGATGCGAATCGCACCGTGTGCAGACGAAATCAGCGCGGAACAGTCTCCCGTTCGTTAACGATAGCCGCCCGCAAACCGGCGCGGTAGGGCCAAAGGTCCCCGGAGATACCGAGGCTCGTTCCGGCGCCGGCGTCGATCTCTACCGGTTCCCGGCCCGTGATGGACGGTCGACCCGGACGAGAGTCGAAAGGCCCTGCCGCCACATCGCTGGAAAGGCGAGACTCGACGCATCGATGTTCTGGCGGCAAGCAGGCAAGCAAAGCCCTCGGCTGAATTGCTTTGATCTGGAATGATTTAGCGGGAAGAAGGAGATGGGTCGGTGGGTGAATGGGTCGGCGTCCGGGCCGTCCGCAAGGACCACGTCGTCGGCGTGCGACCTGCGGCCGGCAGACGTATCGGTTGGCCCGTCATCCCGATGACCGGCTTCCACGTGGTGGAGAGTGGGGTTTTCAGTCGCGACGGCGAGCAGATCGTCTCTGCCAGTGATGATTTCAGGTGGCATTTGTGGGATGCGGTTATCGTCCGACGGGTTGGACGCACGCTGGGGGCCCACGCGGGGGCGGTGAAAATCGTCGCTTTCAGCGGCCTGGGTAGCTCTTGGCATCGCACACGTCGCCGCATGTCCAGGCTTGGCAATGGCCGGTCAGGTTTGGCCATCAGGCTGGTCGCATGTGCGGCCGCAGCCCTCGTGGTCGCTCTGACGTGCACGATCCGCGCGACGGCCGATGCCGGCCCGGTGCGCGGCCGCGATGTCGGTTACATCCCCGCGTCGGCCAGCCGCACCGGGTCGGGTGAACACGCTCGTCGGCCGGAGACGGTGCCGTTGGATGAGCCCGCCCCGTCAGACGTGGTGGGGACAACCTGGCGATTCGCCGAGGTTATGGGTGCAGCCACGCCGACGACGATCGCGGCAACATTGGAGCTTTTGTCAAATGGCGAGGCGGTAGGGTTCTCGGGCTGCAACCACTTTTTCGGGCGCTACGAAATGGATGGTTCCGTCCTGGCCTTTTCGGGGCTCTCCTACACCAAGAAGATGTGCGATCCGGACATCATGCAGGTGGAGTACGGAGTGCAGGCCGCGCTGGATCGCACTCGTAGCGTGACCGGCCCACCAGGTGAGCTCTACCTGTTGGCCTCCGACGGCACCACGCTTGCGCGTTTGGTCGCCCCTTGAGGGCTGTGAAAGCTCTGCAAGCTCGGAACGCTCTGGCTCGGTCCTCGTAGGGGACTTGTGGGAATAGGAAAATGCCGGAGGGCGATTGCCGTCGCACCGGAAAGCTTGAAGTTGGTTTCGCGCAATGACCGCCAAGCCGCCCGTCGCACGAATCGGAGCACGATTATGGGGACCAGTCGCCGTCTGCGAACCCGGAAGAGAAATGGGAGCGATCCGGGTGTCGCCCAGACGGCGATTCAGTGTCGTGCGGGACGGCGGCTCGCCAGCGCGGTAAAACCTCCGGTGTCGTCGAAGAACGCCCACGTCCCGGAGTCGTTGACCTCCATACGCCATCCCAGCTCGGACTTGTCCGCGACAGAGCCGTCAAACCAGGCATGCGCGGCTTCGGCACTGGCAAGATTCTTCGTTGCGACAATCGCGCCGTGTGGGTCGATTACTCGAAACTCAACCATGCGACCTGATTATCCTTTTCGCACTGCCTTCAATCGTCGGTAATGTGCAGCGGCCAAGTCGGGCAGCTCGTCAGCGCAGCCCATAGTCGGCGCGAAAACTCACCGGTAGACCGCTGGGGCCATAAACGCCATAAGGCGGCCCCGCTGTCACCGGCCAAGGCGTTTCTTTCGCGAGCCGCCCTGCTCGGCTCGGCCACGTTGGGCCGGACGCACTCACCGAGATTTACCTCAGCGCGATCTGCCCTGGCGCGTCGTGGCGGTGTAGATGTCGCGGCACAGGGCCGTCCCGCTTCGCGGGCACGGCCCTGCCCACGGGCTCGATGGTGAGGCCCGTATCGGTGCCCGGCTAGGCTGGCGGGCGTGTTTGAATCGCTGTCCGACCGGTTGACCAGTGCCCTCCAGGGCCTGCGCGGCAAAGGTCGCCTGACCGACGCCGATATCGATGCCACGACGCGTGAAATCCGGTTGGCGCTGCTGGAAGCCGACGTTTCGCTGCCCGTGGTCAGGGCGTTTGTCCACCGGATCAAAGAACGCGCCCGCGGCGCCGAGGTGTCCGGGGCACTCAATCCGGCACAACAGGTCGTCAAGATCGTCAACGACGAACTCATCGGCATCCTCGGCGGCCAGACCCGCGAACTGGTGTTCGCCAAGACGCCGCCGACCGTCATCATGCTCGCCGGTCTGCAGGGCTCCGGTAAGACGACGCTGGCCGGCAAGCTCGCCGCGCGCCTCAAGAGCCAAGGACACACACCGCTGCTTGTGGCCTGCGACCTGCAGCGCCCGGCCGCGGTCAATCAGCTGCAGGTCGTCGGCCAACGCGCCGGGGTGACGGTGTTCGCCCCGCATCCCGGCGCATCACCTGAATCCGGACCCGGCGACCCGGTCGCCGTCGCCGCGGCGGGACTGGCCGAAGCCCGGGCCAAACACTTCGACGTCGTCATCGTCGACACCGCCGGACGGCTGGGCATCGACGAGGAGCTGATGGCCCAGGCCGCCGCCATCCGGGACTCCATCGACCCCGATGAGGTGCTGTTCGTCCTGGACGCGATGATCGGTCAAGATGCGGTAGCCACCGCTCAGGCGTTCGGCGAGGGCGTCGGCTTCAGCGGTGTGGTGTTGACCAAGCTGGACGGCGATGCCCGCGGCGGCGCGGCGCTGTCGGTCCGCGAAGTGACCGGTGTGCCAATCCTTTTCGCCTCCACCGGGGAGAAGCTGGAGGATTTCGACGTCTTCCACCCGGACCGGATGGCCAGCCGCATCCTGGGAATGGGCGATGTGCTGAGCCTGATCGAACAGGCCGAGCAGGTCTTCGACGCCCAGCGGGCCGAGGAAGCCGCGGTCAAGATCGGCGCCGGCGAGCTGACCCTGGAAGACTTCCTCGAGCAGATGCTCGCCGTCCGCAAGATGGGCCCCATCGGCAACCTGCTGGGCATGCTGCCCGGCGCGGGTCAGATGAAGGAAGCGCTGGCCGAGATCGACGACAAGCAACTCGACCGGGTGCAGGCCATCATTCGCGGGATGACCCCCGAAGAGCGGGCCGACCCCAAGATCATCAACGCGTCGCGGCGGCTGCGCATCGCCAACGGCTCGGGCGTGACGGTCTCCGAGGTCAACCAGCTCGTCGACCGATTCTTCGAAGCCCGCAAGATGATGTCCTCGATGCTCGGCGGCATGGGCATCCCAGGTCTGGGCCGCAAATCCGCGACACGTAAATCCAAGGCGGCCCGAGGAAAAGCCGGCAAGAAGGGCAAGAAGGGGGCCCGCGGTCCAACACCGCCGAAGGTCAAGAGCCCCTTCGGCACGCCGGGTATGCCGGGCATGCCGGGTATGCCGGGTATGCCGGCAGGATTCCCGGACCTGTCGCACATGCCTGAAGGCCTCGACGAGCTGCCGCCCGGGCTGGCCGACTTCGACCTTTCCAAGCTCAAGTTCCCGGGCAACCCCGGCAAGAAGTAGCCACGCCGTGCCCCTGCACGTGCGAGGCCTGGCGCTGCCCGACGAGAACCCGATCGACCTGTGGATCGTCGACGGTCGCATCAGCACCGAGCCCGTTGCCGGCGCCGACACCGTCTTCGGTGCTTCCGGGGGCGGCTGGATCCTGCCGGGCCTGGTGGACGCGCACTGCCACGTCGGGCTCGGGCAGCACGGCGCCATCGCCCTCGACGAGGCGGCCACCCAGGCCGAGGCCGAACGTGACGTGGGCGCACTGCTGCTGCGTGATTGCGGCTCACCGACCGATACCCGCAGTCTCGACGACCGCCACGACCTGCCTCGCATCATCCGCGCCGGCAGGCATCTGGCCAGGCCCAAGCGCTACATCCCCGGTTTCGCTATCGAACTCGAGGACGAGTCGCAGCTACCGGCCGCGGTGGCCGAGCAGGCCCGCCGCGGCGACGGTTGGGTCAAGCTGGTCGGCGACTGGATCGACCGCCAAGTCGGCGATCTCGCCCCGCTGTGGTCCGACGACGTCCTCGAGGCGGCCATCGGTGCCGCGCACACGCACGGGGCCCGGGTCACCGCTCACGTCTTCGGTGAGGATGCACTGCCGGGTCTGATCAACGCCGGAATCGACTGTATCGAGCACGGCACGGGGTTGACCGACCACACCATCGCGCTGATGCTCGAACACCACACCGCATTGGTGCCCACGCTGATCAACGTCGAAAACTTCCCGGGTATCGCGGATTCGGCGACCCGCTATCCGACCTACGCCGCCCACATGCGCGACCTGTATACCCGCACCTACCCACGGGTGGCCGCAGCGCGGGAGGCCGGAGTAGCGGTGTATGCCGGCAGCGATGCCGGCAGCACGGTCCGACATGGACGTATTGCCGACGAGGTCGAGGCACTCAAGAACATCGGGATGAGTCCGACCGAAGCATTGGGCGCGGCGTGCTGGGATGCCCGGCGCTGGTTGGGCCGGCCCGGCCTGGACCACGGAGCGTCGGCTGATTTGTTGTGCTACGGCGAGGACCCGCGGCACGGCCCCGCCGTGCTGAACCGGCCCGATGTGATAATCCTGCGCGGCAAGCCGTTTCGGGCCAAGTGTTAACCGACTGTTAGCCGGACGCTTGTCGGGCGTGCTGTCGCGGCGGCGGTTACCATCGCGGAATGGCGTTGGCCGGCGGCGCGACCTTTGCCGCCTACACAATCGTGCGACTTCTGGGGTCGGGCCCGACCGGCGAGGTCTATCTCGTCGAGGACCCACGCTCGGCGCAGTCGGCGGCGCTGAAAGTTCTCTCGCCGGCCCTGTCGTCGGACCCCGAGTTCCGCCGGCGATTCCACCGGGAGACCGCCGTCGCCGCGAACCTCTATCACCCCAACATCGTCGAGGTCCATGAGCGCGGCGAGTTCGAAGGCCGGCTGTGGATCGCGATGGACTACATCGATGGCATCAGCGCCGCGCAGCTGATGCGCGAGCGGTTTCCGGCGGTCTTACCGGTCGGCGAGGTGCTCGCCATCATCAGTGCCACGGCCGCCGCTCTCGACTACGCCCATCAGCGTGCAGTGCTGCATGGCGACGTCAAGCCCGCCAACATCCTGGTGACCAGCGCGGGGCCGGGTGAGCCGCGGATCCTGTTGAGCGACTTCGGGATTGCGGGGCGCGCGCCGGAACAGGCGACGGGTACCGAGGCCGACGGGCGCGCCGACCAGTACGCCTTGGCGGCTACCGCTTTTCAGCTGTTCACCGGCACGTCGCCGGTCGACGTGCCGGGCAAGCTCAGCGACCTGCGGCCGGACTTGGCGCGACTCGATACGGCCTTGTCCAGGGCGCTCAGCGCCGATCCCGCCGGTCGTTTCGCGAGCTGCCGCGAGTTCGCCGATGCGCTCAACGAGCAGGCCGGGGTCACGCCGGTCGACCAGCGCCCGGAGGTTGTAGATCCAGTGACGGCCTGGTCGGCCGCCACCGTTGCCGAACCCGCCTATGTCGTCGACTACCCGGTCTACGACTGGCCGCAGAGCCCACCAGCACCACCGACCCCACCGCCGGCCCCCGAACCGGTGATACAGCAACGCCGCGGCACCCCGCTGCAGTCGGCGGCTGCGGCGTTGGCCCGGCGCCTCGACGCGTTCTCCCGATCAACGCAAGCACCGGGCAAGCGCAGATCACGCCGGATCCTGCTCGGCTCGGCCGTCGTAGTACTGCTCGTTGGCCTGCTCGGTGTCGGCATCGCGATCGGCCGTAAGACGACCGGCGACCATCGTCAGGCGGCCGGGCCGCAGACCAGTTCATCCAGTGCATCCAGCATGCCGGCGACCAGCGACCCGGCCGCCCCGCCGGCCCCCCTCGACGGCACCTACCAAATCGAGGTCCAACGCTCGAAGCAGACTTACGACTACACCCCGAGCCCGCAGCCTCCGGACGTCAACACCTGGTGGGCGATCCGGTCTTCGTGCACACCGACGGGCTGTCTGGCCGCCGCCACCATGCTCGACGACAACGACCACACGCAGGCAAAATCGGGTGTTCGCCCGCTGGTCTTGGAATTCGGCCAAGGCCAGTGGAAGTCCCGGTCCGAGGCGGTGCAGTTCGCGTGCATCGGGCCCAACGGCGCGGCCAGCACCCAGGCCACCACCCAGGTGCTGTCGTTGCGGCCCCAACCGGTCGGGGACCTTGTGGGCGAGATGGTGGTCACCGTGCACAGCAACGACTGCGGTCAACAGGGAGCGGTCATCCGCATCCCGGCGGTGGCCAGTCGCAGCGGTGATCTGCCGCCCGCGGTCAACGTGCCGGATCCCGTGACCATTCCCGAAAACCCACCGGCAACCACAACGCCAACCACGCTGCCGTCCGGCCCGGGCCGCTGAGACCACGGCCGCCGCTTCGGCAGGAGAACCCGCGCCCCAAAAGATTGTGAGCGATCACTATCTATGTTACGGTTCGTGGCAACTCGACGACCCGGAGGAACTGTGAGCTACGACGTCATCATTCGCAACGGACTGTGGTTCGACGGCACCGGCTCCGCGCCGCAGACCCGAAGCCTGGGCATCCGCGACGGAGTAGTGGCCACGGTGTCCCACCGGCCGCTGGACGAAACCGGCTGCTCGGAGGTGATCGACGCGGCGGGGAAGTGGGTGGTGCCCGGATTCATCGACGTGCACACCCACTACGACGCCGAGGTGCTGCTCGATCCCGGACTGCGCGAATCGGTGCGCCACGGCGTCACCACGGTGCTGCTGGGCAACTGTTCCCTGTCGACGGTGTACGCCAACTCCGAGGACGCCGCCGACCTTTTCAGCCGCGTCGAAGCGGTGCCGCGCGAGTTCGTCTACGGTGCCCTGGACACCAACCGGACGTGGTCCACGGCAGCCGAATACATCAAGACCATCGACAGCCTGCCGCTGGGCCCGAATGTGGGCTCGCTGCTTGGCCATTCGGATTTACGAGCGGCGGTGCTCGGGCTTGACCGCGCCACCGATGCCACCGTCCGGCCCACCGATGCCGAACTGGAGACGATGGCGGGGTTGCTCGATGAGGCGCTCGACGCCGGAATGCTCGGCATGTCCGGGATGGACGCGGCGATCGACAAGCTCGACGGCGACCGTTTCCGGTCCCGCGCGCTGCCGTCCACCTTCGCGACCTGGCGTGAGCGGCGCAAGCTCATCTCGGTGTTGCGCAAGCGCGGCCGGATCCTGCAGAGCGCGCCCGACCTCGACAGGCCGGCGACCGGACTGCTGTTCTTCTTGGCCAGCAGCCGAATCCTCAATCGCCGCAAGGGAGTTCGGATGAGCATGCTGGTGTCGGCGGACGCCAAGTCGATGCCGCTGGCCGTGCACACCTTCGGGCTCGGCACCCGCATCCTCAACAAGCTGCTGGGTGCCAGCGTGCGCTTCCAGCATCTGCCGGTCCCGTTCGAGCTGTACTCCGACGGAATCGACCTGCCGGTCTTCGAAGAATTCGGCGCCGGCACGGCGGCGCTGCATCTGCGTGAGCAATTGGAACGCAACGAATTGCTGGCCGACGAGTCCTACCGCCGGCGGTTCCGGCGCGAGTTCGACCGCATCAAGCTCGGACCCACGTTGTGGCACCGCGACTTCCACGACGCGGTGATCGTCGAGTGCCCCGACAAGTCGTTGATCGGCAAGAGCTTTGGGCAAATCGCCGACCAACGTGGACTGCATCCGCTCGACGCGTTTCTCGACGTGCTGGTGGACAACGGTGAACGCAACGTGCGCTGGACGACCACCGTCGCCAACCACCGGCCCAACGAGCTCAACAAGCTTGCCGCCGACCCGAGCGTCCACATGGGCTTCTCCGACGCCGGTGCGCACCTGCGCAACATGGCCTTCTACAACTTCCCGCTTCGGTTGCTCAAGCGGACGCGAGACGCCGACCGAGCCGGCAAGCCATTCCTGTCCATCCAGCGTGCGGTGCATCGCCTGACCGGTGAAGTGGCCGAGTGGTTCGGTATCAACGCCGGCACGCTGCGCGAGGGCGACCGCGCTGACTTCGTGGTGATCGACCCGGCCCATCTCGACGAATCGGTGGAGGGATACCACGAGGCGGAGGCTTCCTTCTACGGCGGCTTGCGGCGCATGGTCAATCGCAACGACGCGACCGTCGTCGCAACCGGGGTCAACGGCGCCGTCGTGTTCCGCGGAGGTCAGTTCCGGGACGGTTACGGGCAGACCGTGCAATCGGGACGGTACTTGCGAGCGGGTGAGCGCCAAGCCATGAGGGCCGGCGCCTGAGATGGCGCGTACCCAGCAGCAACGCCGCGAAGAAACCGTCGGACGTCTTCTCGACGCCTGTATCGCCATCATCATCGAAGTGGGCTATGCCCGGGCATCCGCGGCCATGATCACCAAGCGTGCCGGGGTGTCGGTAGGCGCACTGTTCCGCCACTTCGACACGATGGGCGACTTCATGGCGGCCACGGCTTCGGAGGTGCTGCGCCGTCAGCTCGAGACGTTCACCAAGCGCGTCGCCGAGATACCGGCCGACCGGCCGGCGCTGGAATCGGCGCTGGCGATCCTGCGGGACATCACCAGCGGTCCGACGAACGCCGTGCTGTACGAACTGCTGATCGCCGCGCGCACCGACGACAAGCTCAGAGACACATTGCAGCAGGAACTCGGCCAGTATTCAGCGAAGATCTACGATGCGGCCCGGGCGCTGCCGGGTGCGCAGAGCTTCCCGGAGGAGACGTTTCCGGTCATCGTGGCACTGCTGACGAACGTGTTCGACGGAGCCGCCGTGGTGCAGGGGATACTGCCACAGCCGGAGATCGAGGAGCTGCGGATCCCCGTGCTCACCGCCCTGCTGACCGGCGGCTTGTGACCGCGAGTAGACGCAAAATCGCCCCTTTTCGCTGAAATAGGGACGATTTTGTGTCTCCTCGCGGGTAGCCGGCGGTACTAGAGAGAGCCGATGCTGGCCTGCGGGCTGAGGGCAAATCCCCAGTCGAACAGGCTGGCGGCCTGATCCCAATAAGTGGGGCCGCCCTCTTTGACCATCCCGTACATCATGGCGATCACCAGCCGACGGCCGTTTCGCGCAGCGGCGCCGACGAATGTCTTGCGCGCGGCGTTGGTGAACCCGGTCTTGCCGCCGATCGCGCCCGGATAGCGTTGCAGCAGCTCATCCTGGTTGACGATCGGTTGGTCACCGTTATCGCCGGGGAACATCGCCGAGGGTTCGGCAGTGATACGAGCAAACACCGGGTTGGCCATTGCGGCCCGGAAGATGACGGCGAGGTCGTGCGCCGTCGAGGCGCCGGAACCGCCGGGTCCGTCCAAGCCGGACGGGGTAGCCGCATGGGTGCTTCCCGCACCGAGGGCAGCGGCTTTGGCGTTCATCTTGGCGACGGCGACGTCCTGACCGCCCAGCATCTGCGCCAGTGTGTTGGCGGCGTCGTTACCGGAAACCAGCAGCAGCGCGTCGAGCAGCTGCCGCGCGGTATAGGTGCGGCCCGGCTTGATGCCGACACAATTGCATTCGACCTGGGTGTCGGCGACGTCGGCGACGACGGTCGAATTCAGGTCGAGTTCGTCCAGCGCAACCAATGCCAGCAGCACCTTGATCGTGCTCGCGGGCGGGTGGGCGACATTCTGGTCGCGTTCGGCCAATACCTGGCCGCTGTCGAGATCGGCCACGATCCAGGTCTGGGCCGGACCGTCGGGGATCGGCACCGAGCCGGCAGGCTGGACGTCGGTATCTGCCCTCGAGACCGGGGAGCCGGCGGCCGCGTTGACGGTGGCGACCGCGAGCACCGCCGCGACTGCAGCCATGACCTTCCGCATGGGCGCAAAGCTTATCGTCCAGTGCTACGTGAGGCCCAATGCGGCGGGGCGCCCGGCGCGTCAGCGGGAATGCCTACGGCCACGGCATGTCTCGCCAGGAGTAGAAAGCTCCGGTGCCGATGTCATGGACACCGTAGGAGTCCCAGTAGTAGCCGCGGTAGTAGCCGCGGCAGACATCCCCGTCCCAGGGCACGGGTCTGCCCGCCGAAGTGGGGTCACCCGGAGCGCCGCAGCGATACCGATCGCAACTTCCGGGACGCCATGCAGGGTGGGATGGCTACCGACTAAAAACTCCGTCAGGTCGGCGGTGTTGAATCAAACCGTGTTGAGCCTGGCCGAAATTTCTGACCGGTTGGAAATCCAGCAACTGTTGGTGGACTACTCCACAGCGATCGACTCGCGCCGATTCGACGATCTTGACAAGGTGTTCACCCCTGACGCGTACATCGACTACCGCGCACTGGGCGGTATCGACGGTCGATATCCCGAAGTGAAGAAGTGGCTAGCTGAGGTGCTGCCGAACTTTCCCGTGTACGCGCACATGCTCGGCAACTTCTCGGTGCGCATCCACGGCGATACCGCATCGTCGCGGGTGATCTGCTTCAACCCGATGGTGCTGCCGGGCGACCAGCAGCAGGTCCTGTTCTGCGGGCTGTGGTACGACGACGAGTTCGTGCGCACCCCCGAGGGCTGGCGGATGACACGCCGAGTCGAATCGAAGGTGTTCCAGAAGGTGCTGTGACCGTGGCGACCCGCTGCGCCGGCCCGGGTCCAACCGAGCCGCGCTTGCGATCGCCACGGGAACGATGGTGGCGACCCGCTGCGCCCGGCCCGGGTCCAACCGAGCCGCGCTTGCGATCGCCACGGGAACGATGGTGGCGACCCGCTGCGCCCGGCCCGGGTCCAACCGAGCCGCGCTTGCGATCGCCACGGATTTCCCGGGGTCAGCGCCTTCTGGCACAATAGGCGGCTGTCCGGCGCGCGACCCACCTCTGTCGAAGTGCTCGCACGGCGGTCAGACACGCGAGGCAAAACCGGACCCCGGCATCCCGCCCTGGTCGCTGAATTGCAGCGTGACACACAGGAGAAGTCGCTTAATCATGGCTGTGAAAATCAAGCTCACCCGGCTTGGCAAGATCCGCAATCCCCAGTACCGCATCGCCGTCGCCGATGCTCGTACCCGCCGCGACGGCCGCTCAATCGAGGTCATCGGCAGGTACCACCCCAAAGAAGAGCCGAGCCTGATCGAGATCAACTCCGAGCGCGCCCAGTACTGGCTGTCGGTGGGTGCTCAGCCTACCGAACCTGTCCTCAAGCTGCTCAAGATCACCGGCGACTGGCAGAAGTTCAAGGGACTTCCGGGTGCGGAGGGCCGGTTGAAGGTTGCCCCGCCCAAGCCCAGCAAGCTCGAATTGTTCAACGCTGCGCTGGCCGCCGCAGAGGGCGGTCCCACCACCGAGGCCGCCAAACCGAAGAAGAAGTCGCCGGCCAAGAAGGCTGCCAAGGGTGCCCAAGAAGTCGGCGCCACCCCTGAAGCCGGTGCCGCGGCCGAGAAGACAGAAGCGCCCGCCGAGGGTGCCCAACAGTCCGAGCCGACCGAAAGTTGACCGGCGCCATGAGCACGGTGGTAGTCGACGCTGTCGAACACCTGGTCCGCGGGATCGTGGACAACCCCGACGATGTGCGGGTGGATATGGTGACCAGCCGTCGCGGACGAACGGTGGAGGTTCACGTGCACCCCGACGACCTGGGCAAGGTGATCGGTCGCGGGGGGCGTACCGCGACCGCGCTGCGCACGCTGGTCGCCGGTATCGGCGGCCGGGGCATCCGCGTCGACGTGGTGGACACCGACCAGTAGCTGAGCCCATGCTCATGGAGCACCCATGGAGCTGGTAGTCGGGCGTGTGGTGAAGGCGCACGGCATCGGCGGCGAACTCGTCGTTGAAATCCGCACCGACGATCCGGACAACCGGTTCGCCCCCGGAACGCTGTTGCGCGCCAAGAGTTCCCGCGACCCGGGCCACGAGCGCAGCTATGTGATCGACAGCGTGCGCGACCATGGCGCGCGGCTCCTCGTGCGTTTGGTCGGCGTCACCGACCGTGATGCGGCCGACGCGCTGCGCGGCAGTGTGTTCGTCATCGACTCCGACGACCTGCCGCCGATCGAGGAGGCCGACACCTACTACGACCACCAGCTGGAGGGTCTGCGAGTCCGCACGGCGACGGGCCAGGACGTCGGTGTCGTCGCCGAGGTGCTGCACACCGCTGCCGGCGAACTGTTGGCGGTGCGGCCTGCGGATGGCAGCCAAGAGGGCGAGGTGTTGGTGCCGTTCGTCCGCGCCATCGTCACTTCCGTGTCGTTGGAGGACGGTGTTCTGCAGATCGATCCGCCCGACGGATTGCTGGATCTGAGCTAGCAGAGGCGTATCGACATGAAAATCGACATAGTTACGATCTTCCCTGGCTACCTGGACCCGCTGCGGCAGTCGTTGCCGGGCAAGGCAATTGCCTCAGGGCTGGTCGACTTGCAGGTACACGACCTACGGCGGTGGACCCACGACGTGCACCGCTCGGTGGACGATACGCCGTACGGCGGGGGCCCGGGAATGGTGATGAAGGCGCCGGTATGGGGTGCGGCGCTCGACGAAATATGTTCTGCTGAAACGCTTTTGGTAGTTCCCACGCCGGCTGGTGTGCTGTTCGACCAGGCCACCGCGCAACGTTGGAGCACTGAGCAGCATCTGGTGTTCGCCTGCGGCCGTTACGAGGGCATCGACCAGCGAGTCGTCGAGGACGCCGCCCGGCGGATGCGCGTGGCAGAGGTCTCGATCGGCGACTACGTACTACCCGGTGGGGAGTCGGCGGCCGTGGTCATGATCGAAACCGTGCTGCGGTTGCTGGCCGGAGTCCTGGGCAATCCCGATTCCGTCCAGCTTGATTCGCACTCGCCAGGTCTGGACGGGCTGCTGGAGGGCCCCAGCTACACCAGGCCACCGAGTTGGCGTGGTCTGGACGTGCCTGAGGTCCTGCTCTCCGGTGACCACGCCCGGATCGCCGCCTGGCGTCGGCAGGTCGCGCTACAACGCACTCGCGAGCGGCGACCCGAATTGGCCCCACCAGAATGAGACCCCACGGAGTTGAGGCTGCCGAGCAGCCGCAGACTCGCACACGGGAAGCCGGATCTGTGCGATTGTGTGTCTGCTCGCGCCCCACCGAGCGCCGGAGCGCCGGAGCGGATCAGATACGGCCGTTGGGGAAGATCGTCCTGACGGCTTGGGTGATGGTTTCGCGCGCAGTGGCCTCGTCGGAAGCTTGCAGCGACTCGATCACCATGATGTAGCGACGGTCAGAGCCCACGACACCGGTCGACAGGTGCATCCAGCTCGCCCCGATACAGCACATCCAGCCTTGTTTGACCGCGACCGGCTCCGCGTACAACCCGTCGGGAATGCCGAACCGCTGGGGGTAGCCGTCGACTCCGGTCGGGGTGGACCGGGCCAGGTCGTTCACGATGAACCCGGCGCGGTCCAGCGGCAGTCCACCCGTGCCGTCGAGCAGCATGTCGTAGTAGCGGATCAGGTCGGATGAGGTACTGATCGTGTTCCACCAGCGTCCGTCGCTGGGCGGCATGGTCGACGTCAGTCCATATCGGGCGGCGACTTGGGTGATGGTGGCGTCGCCGCCGAGCTGATTCCAGAACCTCTCGGCGGCGCCGTCGTCGGATGACCGCAACATGAGGTCCAGAGCCTGGTGATCGTCCGCTGTGAGGGCGAGTTTGCCCTGTGATTCCTGCAGGAGCAGCTGGTCGGCGATGAACAGCTTGGAGACCGAGGCGGTCGCGATGATGGAGGTGTTGCCGTTGGAGACCAGTTGCCGGGTCGCGCGATCGAGTACCGCGACCGACAAGGTGGCGCCCTTGGCGGCGGCCTCGTCGGTCGCCTGCTGGATGCGTTGCTGCACTCCGCTCAACCCGGCGCCGGGCAGCAGCGCATCCGGTGCGCCGGGCGGGGCGATCGCCCGCAACAACAGCTCGACGAGCTGCTGTTGCGGCTGGGCGGGGTAGTGGGACGCGCTGTGATCGGGCGTGCTGTATGCCTTCGCCTGCACCTTCGCCTCACAAGCCGCAACCACGACCAACGCCACCGCCGCCGCGGCGGTCAGCATCGTAAGCGGCCGTGCTCGCATCCTTCTCCTCTTGCATCTTCCGGCATCGCGAAGACGTGCAGGTGGGCGGCCGCATTGCCATGTGTCCGGGCATCACGCAAAAGTGCGGGTCCGACTCATGCGGTTTGACCCCGTTCATATGTACCATTCGCGGTGCTTGCGGACGGGTGTGAACCGCGGTGATTTCCTGTGATTTTCGTGGCACGGACGGCGTCTGGCACAATTGACCAGTTGTCCGCGCAGGCCGGGTGTACTCGCCTGCTGCGGCATACAGCCATAAGCCCGTATCCATCGGCTTGACAAGCGCCGCACGCCTGCGTGTCGGCCGTTCACCAGGCCGCGAACCGGAGGAAGTGTCTTTCCATGAACAGGCTGGACTTCGTCGACAAGGCGTCGCTGCGCGACGACATCCCGGCCTTCAGCCCGGGTGACACCATCAACGTGCACGTCAAGGTCATCGAGGGCGCCAAGGAGCGTATCCAGGTGTTCAAGGGCGTGGTGATCCGCCGGCAGGGCGGAGGTATCCGCGAGACGTTCACGGTGCGGAAGGAAAGCTACGGTGTCGGCGTCGAACGGACTTTCCCGGTGCATTCGCCGAACATCGACCACATCGAGGTGGTGACGCGCGGCGACGTTCGCCGCGCCAAGCTGTACTACTTACGCGAGCTGCGCGGCAAGAAGGCCAAGATCAAGGAGAAGCGCTGACCGGCGCCGGCGTGGTGACCGGGGCGGCCCCGACACGCCAGTCGCAAAGGACACGGCGTGTGCTGGCTACGCTGATCCCGTGACCGAAACCACGGACTCCCCGTCTGAGCGCGAGCCCGGCGCTGGTCAGCCGGAACCGAAGGCATCTGGCCCCGAATCTGACACCACCGGCGAGACAGCCCCGCCAGCCGGCGCGGCCGAGTCCGCAGAATCCGACAGCGGCGCATCCAAGCCGGCCAAGAAGTCGACGTTGCGGGAACTTGCCACTCTGACGGTGATCGCGGTGGTGCTCTACTACGTCATGTTGACGTTCGTGGCGCGTCCTTACCTGATTCCCTCGGAATCGATGGAGCCCACCCTGCACGGGTGTTCGACCTGCGTCGGCGACCGGATTCTGGTGGACAAGCTCACCTACCGCTTCAGCTCGCCCAAACCGGGCGACGTCATCGTCTTCAGGGGACCGCCCTCGTGGAACGTGGGTTACAAGTCGATTCGTTCGAGCAATACCCTCGTCCGCTGGGTGCAGAACGCGCTGTCGTTCATCGGTTTCGTGCCCCCCGACGAAAACGACCTGGTGAAGCGTGTCATCGCGGTCGGTGGGCAAACGGTCCAGTGCCGCTCTGACACCGGCTTGACGGTCAACGGCAAACCCCTCAAGGAGCCATACCTGGATCCGGCCACCATGATGGCCGACCCGTCGGTCTACCCCTGCCTGGGCAGCGAGTTCGGCCCGGTGACCGTTCCGCCCGGGCGACTGTGGGTCATGGGCGACAATCGGACCCATTCGGCGGATTCACGCGCTCATTGCCCGATGATGTGCACCGGGGATCCCACCGCGGGCACCGTGCCGATATCCAACGTGATCGGTAAGGCCCGCTTCATCGTGTGGCCGCCGTCGCGATGGGGTGTGGTGCGGTCGGTGAATCCGCAACAAGGGCAGTAGCCGTGGCCGGAGTATGAATAAGACCTGGCCACCACGGACGGTAATCCGCAAATCTGGGGGTTTGCGCACCCTGGAGTCTGCGCTGCACCGCAGCGGACTGGGTCCGGTGGCCGGAGTGGACGAGGTTGGGCGCGGCGCCTGCGCCGGCCCGCTGGTGGTGGCGGCGTGCGTGCTGGGCCCGAATCGCTTGGAAAGCCTTGCTGCCCTGGATGATTCGAAGAAGCTTACCGAGAAGGCTCGAGAGAAGCTGTTTCCGTTGATCTGCCGCTATGCCCTGGCCTACCACGTGGTGTTCATCCCGTCGGTCGAGGTCGACCGGCGCGGTGTGCACGTGGCCAACATCGAAGGCATGCGGCGCGCGGTGGCCGGGCTGGCGGTGCGACCCGGCTACGTGCTGAGCGACGGATTCCGAGTGCCCGGGTTGCCCATGCCGTCGCTGCCGGTGATCGGGGGCGACGCGGCGGCCGCGTGCATTGCCGCGGCCAGCGTGCTGGCGAAGGTCAGCAGAGACCGACTGATGGTCGCGATGGACGCGCAGTACCCGGGATACGGTTTCGCCGAACATAAGGGCTATAGCACGCCCGCGCACACCCTCGCGCTGGCCCGGCTGGGTCCTTGCCCGGAGCATCGTTACTCCTTTATCAACGTCCGCCGGGTTGCGGACGGATCGGATGTCCGGGTGGTGGCCGAGTGCGATCCGGGCCCTCCGGCAGAGCGCGGCGAAGTCCGGTGAGGAAAGATGGTGCGCGAGTTCCCGCCCGGCGACGTTATGCGCCGTGTAGCACTCAGGGCTCGGCGGGACCCTGGGCCGGGAAGTCAGGCATATTGGCTGGGAGAAGGACGTCTGAGCAGATGAGTGGCAGATGAGTGCAGAGGATCTCGAAAAGTACGAAACCGAGATGGAGCTCTCGCTGTACCGCGAATACAAGGACATCGTCGGCCAGTTCAGCTACGTCGTGGAAACGGAGCGACGCTTTTACCTGGCGAACAGCGTGGAGATGGTGCCGCGTAACGCCGACGGCGAGGTGTATTTCGAGCTGCGGCTGGCCGACGCCTGGGTATGGGATATGTACCGGCCCGCCCGGTTCGTCAAGCAGGTACGGGTGGTCACCTTCAAGGACGTCAACATCGAGGAAGTCGAGAAGCCTGAGCTGCGGTTGCCCGAATAACCGCTGAATAACAGCAGTGTGGCCGCGCGGCTGATCGGCAGAGGGCTGCTGATTACTGATCGTGGGGCGGCAGCTGGCCCCGGTTCTCGATGACCTTGCGCGCCACGTCCGCCAATTTGATATTCAGGCTTTGGGAATGCCGGCGCAGTACGTCGAACGCGTGGTCCTCGGTCATGTCGTGCAGCAACATCAGCATGCCAACCGCCTTGCCGATTTCCCGGTTGCTGAGCAACCCTCGGCGCAGGCTGGCGGCGTCTTCGCCGTGGGCGATGGCGTTGACGGCCACACTGGCGAACGAGGCCAGCACTGCCGCTCGCCCGGCGGATTCGGTGTCGAAGCGGTTGGGGGCGTCGGCGAACAGGTTGAGCGCGGCGGCTTTGCGTTTGTCGATTTGCAGCCGGAAGCCCATGGCGCCGCGCACCGGCGTATCGGCGACCAGGGCGGCCGCGAACTTGGGCCACTGGCTGGGCGTGGTCAGGTCCGTTTCGATCTGCGGGGTTTCTTCCTCGATGGCGTCGATGCACGGGCCGTCGCCGGCGCGCCGTTCGATTTCGTCGATGCGCTGTGCCAGCCGGTCGCTGGCGCCGACCGTGACGTAGCGGTCATTGGTCTTCACCAGCATGCTGGCGTGGTCGCAGCCGGGAACGATCAAGGTCGCCGCGACACAGATGGCGGCGTAGATCTCGGACGGATTTGCTCCTTGATAGATGATCTCGGCCAGCGCGGAGAAGACGGTGGCCGGATCGGCCATCGTCCCGCCCGGTGTCGAGCCCTGGGAGCTGCGCTTCGGTGTGCCCGCCACGTCCCTCCCTCACTTCAGCTGCCGGGACCGTCGCCCCGACGTGCTGGCCGTACACTACCGGCCACGGTTATGTGCTCAAGCGCCGACAGCACGTTCCAACTCTTTCAGCGATGTTTCCAGGTGGCCCAGCATGCGCTGCAGATGTGGCACGCTGCGTCTGCACCCGACGAGCCCGAAGTCCAGATTACCGGCGTTGTTGGTGACCGTGATGTTCATCGCCTGACCGTCGAGCGCGATGGACAACGGATAATTGCCGACCAGCTGTGCGCCCCGCCAATACAGTGGGTCGGCGGCACCCGGCACATTCGAAATGACGATGTTGAACGGTGGCGGAGCGGTGGCAACGAAGCCGGGAATCAGTCCGAAGACCAGACCGCCGGTGAGAAAAACCGACAATGCCAACTGCTGGACGCGGGGCAGCTGGCTGAACACTTCCTTGTTGTCGCGCATCGACTGGTTGATGGCGTACAGGCGCACCGCCGGGTCCTCGACATGGGTGCTGAGGTTGCACAAGACCGTGCCCACCATGTTTCCGCCGCGCTCGGCGTCGCCTTCCTTTCGAAGGCTCACCGGGACCATGGCGATCAGCGGCGCGTCGGGCAGCGCGCGCTGGTCAATCAGGTAGGCGCGCAGGGCGCCGGCCGACATGGCCAGCACGACGTCGTTGACGGTCACGTTGGCGGCGTTCTTCACCGCCTTGATTCGATCCAGCGACCATGACTGTGCGGCAACCCGCCGCGCTCCGCCGATCCGGACGTTGAACATGGTCTTGGGAGCCCGGAACGGCAGCGTGAGTTGCTGCTCGAGCAAGCCGGCACGCGCCAATGACAGCGTCGACGGCGCCAGGGCCGCCGCCGATCCGACCGTCTGGGTGAGCAGCCGAAGCGGTGAAGATTTCCGGCCGGTGCTGGTGCGTTCTCGCGGCTTGAGCGTCCACGGCACCCGGATCTCGTCGTCGTCGGGGTCTGTGGTCAATGCCCGCTGCATCAATTTCTGCGCCGACACACCGTCCTGTAGCGAATGGTGGAATTTGACGAAGACCGCGTAGCGGCCGTCGTTGAGGCCTTCCACCAGGTGTGCTTCCCAGAGCGGCCGGTGCCGGTCGAGCAGGCTGCCGTGCAGCCGCGAGGCCAGCTCCAGCAGCTCGCGTACCCGGCCCGGCCGAGGCAGCGCGGACCGGCGGAAGTGGTAGTCGAGTTCGACGTTCTTGTCGAAAGTCCACGCGAGGTTGGTGACAGCGCTGAAGAACGCGGGATGCTTGCGGAACATCGGCTGGACATCGGTGCAATCGAGCATGGCTTCATAGGCTTCGGTCACGAAATTTTCGTCAGCATGTTCGGGCGGTTGGAAGAGTTGCAGGGCGCCGACGTGCATCGGATGTTCGCGTGATTCGCCGAGCAGGAACATCGAATCGGTCGGTGTTATCAGCTTCATGTCCGTCTCCCGCGGTAGGCCGGTACAAGCGGGATAGCCACCCGCAGCGTGTGGCACACATTAGTCGGACCCGGTCGAAGCGTTTGGGCGCCGGCGTCGCGGGGGAATCCAAGGTCAATGGGAGTTACCGTCGCCGTTACCGGGCCGACCGGAGAGATCGGCATCTCGGCGGTGACGGCGCTCGAGCGCGAACCGGCGGTGGAGAAGATTGTCGGGATGGCGCGCCGTCCGTTCGACCCGACGGTGCACGGGTGGACGAAAACCGTTTATCAGCAGGGCGACATCCTGGATCGCGACATGGTAGACGCGTTGGTCGCACAGGCCGACGTGGTAGTCCACCTGGCGTTCATCATCATGGGCTCACGCGCGGAGAGTACCCGGGTCAACCTGGAGGGCACCCGAAACGTGTTCGCGGCCACGGTTGCCGCGCGGCGGCCACGGCGGCTGGTATATACGTCCTCGGTAGCCGCGTACGGCTACCACTCCGACAACCCGGTACCGCTGACCGAGGACACGCCCGCCCGCGGATCGCCCGAGCACTACTACTCCGAACAGAAGGCGACCTGCGAGGCCGAACTGGCCGAAATCACCAAAGGCTCGTCGCTGCAAGTGTTCGTCCTGCGGCCATGCATCGTCGCCGGACCCGAGGCTCACGCGTTGGCCGAGGCGATGCCGTGCAACCAGCTGCCGGCCCCGGTGCGGGCCTTGAGCAAGGCGCTGCCGATGTTGAAGCCGATCGTGCCCGATCCCGGTTTTCCGTTGCAGCTGGTGCACCACGACGACGTCGCGGCCGCTATTGCGCTGGCCGCCACCGCTCCGGTACCGCCGGGGGCATACAACATCGCCGCCGATGGCACGGTGACGGTGACCGACGTGGCCAAGGCGCTGGGCGGGCGCCCGGTAAGGGTGCCCGCCGCCGCGGCATCGGCGGCATCGGCGGCAATTTCTCGACTGCCGGTGGTTCCGTCCATGCTCGAATGGCTACATGTGGCACGCACTTCGGTGGTGATGGACACCACCAAGGCCAAGCGGGATCTCGGTTGGCGCCCCACGCACTCGTCGGCGGAGACCTTGGCGGCGCTGGCTTCCGCAGTCTGACGCCGGTCGGCCGGCGCGACGGCCGGCGCGTGATCGGGTACGTTGAGCCCGTGTTTGCGCGCTGGACCGCTGCGTCGGCGGGACCTGAAATGGCCCGGTGCGGCGCGTAACGGCACGCCGGCGGGTTAGGCACCTCGCCGCCGATCAAGTGAGCACCCGACCGGACACCCTGGTGGTCGAGGAGCCGCTGGAGATCCGCGTCGACGGTGCGCCCGTGACGGTCACCATGCGCACGCCCGGCTCGGATTTCGAACTGGCCCAAGGGTTTTTGCTTACCGAAGGGGTGATCGCCGGTCGTGACGACGTGCTGACGGTTCGTTACTGCGACGGCCGCGGCGCGGACGGGACCAACACCTACAACGTTGTTGACGTGACACTGGCACCCGGCGTCGGCCGGCCCGACCTCGACGTCACCCGCAACTTCTACACCACCTCGTCCTGCGGGGTGTGCGGCAAGGCGTCCCTGGAAGCGGTGCGGCTGATCAGTCGGTTCGCTCCGGGTGAGGATTCCGCCACCGTCACCGTCGCGACCCTGAAGGAGATGCCCGGCCGACTTCGCGCCGCCCAAAAAGTGTTCGCCAGCACCGGCGGGCTGCACGCCGCGGCGTTGTTCGGCGTGGACGGCACCATCTTTGCCGTGCGCGAGGACATCGGCCGGCACAACGCCGTCGACAAGGTCATCGGTTGGGCACTGCAACAGGACCGGGTGCCGCTGGCGGCGTCGGCGCTGCTGGTCAGCGGCCGCGCGTCGTTCGAGCTGACCCAGAAGGCGGTGATGGCCGGGATTCCGGTGCTGGCCGCGGTTTCGGCGCCGTCGTCGCTGGCGGTTTCGCTGGCCGAGGAGTCCGGGATCACGCTGGTGGCATTCCTGCGGGAGGACTCGATGAACGTCTACACCCGCCCCGACCGCATCACTTAGCTGGATGTGATCGGCGTCCTTGGGGATGAGCGCGCGACTGTGGATAACTGCGCCGTTCCTGGCTGCCGCGGGGTCCGGCGCCGCCCCGGCTGTCGGGACGGGCCTGCAGATTGACCGGCATGACGACGCAGAGGACTTTGACGCGGGCCCAGCTTGGGGCGCTGGGTGAGCAACTGGCGGTGGACCATCTGACCGGCCTGGGATTGCGGATCTTGAACCGCAACTGGCGCTGCCGATACGGCGAACTCGATGTGATCGCCTGCGATCCGGGCGCCCGATCGGTGGTGTTTGTCGAAGTCAAGACCCGCACCGGCGACGGCTATGGCGGGTTGGCGCACGCGGTGACCGAGCCGAAGGTTCGTCGGCTGCGTCGGCTGGCCGGGCTGTGGTTGGCCGGGCAGGACCAACGCTGGGCAGCGGTCCGCATCGATGTGATCGGCGTGCGCATCGGCCGGCGGCGGGTACCCGAGCTCACCCACCTCAAGGGGATCGGCTGATGGCGCTGGGACGTGCGTTTTCGGTGGCGGTGTGCGCACTGGACGGCCAAATTGTGGAGATCGAAGCCGACATCACCTCAGGGCTACCCGGTGTTCATCTGGTCGGGCTGCCCGACGCGGCCTTGCAGGAGTCGCGCAACCGGGTCCGTGCCGCCGTCACCAATTGCAGCAACAGCTGGCCTCAGGCGCGGCTGACGCTTGCCCTGTCGCCGGCGACGCTGCCGAAGATGGGATCGGTCTACGACCTGGCCCTGGCGGCCGCGGTGCTGTCGGCGCAGCGCAAGAATCCATGGCACCGCTTGGAGAAGACAGTGCTGTTGGGGGAGTTGTCGCTGGATGGTCGGGTCCGGGCGGTGCGTGGCGTGCTGCCTGCTGTGCTGGCCGCCAAGCGCGACGGCTGGCCGGTCGTCGTCGTTCCGGCGGACAACCTCGCGGAGGCCAGCTTGGTGGAAGGTATCGACGTGCGGGGTGTCCATACCCTGGGCCAACTGCAGAGCTGGCTGAACGGTTCAGCCGGTTTGGGCGACCGGCTCGCGCCGGCAGCCACTGTCGAGGAGCGATCGGCTGATCTGGCCGATGTCGTGGGCCAATCGCAAGCGCGGTTCGCGGTCGAGGTGGCGGCGGCCGGCGGCCACCACGTCATGTTGACCGGCCCGCCTGGAGTGGGCAAAACCATGCTGGCGCAACGTCTTCCGGGACTGCTGCCACCGTTGTCGGAAAGCGAGTCGCTGGAGGTCACCGCGATCCACTCGGTGGCCGGCCTGCTGTCCGGGAACACGCCGTTGATCACCCGGCCGCCGTTTGTGGCGCCGCATCACAGTTCCAGCGTCGCGGCCCTTGTCGGCGGGGGTTCGGGGATGGCCCGTCCGGGAGCGGTGAGCCGGGCCCATCGTGGCGTGTTGTTCTTGGACGAGTGCGCCGAGATCAGCGTCAGCGCGCTGGAGGCGCTGCGAACCCCCTTGGAGGACGGCGAGATTCGCCTTGCTCGGCGCGACGGCGTGGCGTGTTACCCAGCCCGGTTTCAACTCGTGCTGGCTGCCAACCCGTGCCCGTGTGCGCCGGCGGATCCAGCGGACTGCATCTGCGCGGCCGCCGTCAAGAGGCGTTACCTGGGGAAGCTGTCGGGACCATTGCTGGACCGGGTGGACCTGAGGGTGCAGATGCATCCGGTGCGGGCGGGGGCGATGTCGGCCGTCGACGGGGAGCCGACCTCGCAGGTTCGCGGTCGCGTGGCGTCCGCTCGAGACGCCGCCGCGCAGCGGTGGCGACCGCATGGCTTTGCCACCAACGCCGAGGTCAGCGGACCGTTGCTGCGGCGCAAATTCCGCCCCGGCAATGCGGCGATGGAGCCACTGCGCAAGGCCCTGGATCGTGGACTGCTGAGCATTCGCGGCGTGGATCGCACGTTGCGGGTCGCGTGGAGTTTGGCGGACTTGGCCGGCCGGGTCTCGCCGAGCCTCGAGGATGTCGCCACCGCGCTGAGCTTTCGGCAACCGGGAGTCTCGCGATGACCGCAGTGGCCGACGTGCTGGCAGCCTGGGCCTACCTGTCCCGAGTGGCAGAGCCGCCCTGTGCGGAACTCGCCGCCCTGGTGCGCCGTGTCGGCCCGCTGGAGGCGGCAGATCGGGTGCGGCGCGGGCAAGTCGACGGCGACTTGGCGCGCCACACCCAGGCCAGGCGCGGAATCGACCGGGCGGCGGCAGACCTCGACCTGCTCATGCGACGCGGCGGACGACTGATCACGCCCGACGACGACGAATGGCCGGTGCTCGCTTTTGCCGCGTTCGGTGGCTCTGCAGCACGCGCCAAGCCGTACAGCGGTGCGCCGATGGTGTTGTGGGCGCGGGGCCCCGCGCGCCTTGACGAGGTGGTGTCACGCGGTGCCGCTATCGTCGGAACCCGGGCCGCGACTGCCTACGGCGAGCACATCGCGGCAGATCTGGCCGCTGGACTGGCCGAGCATGACGTTGCCGTCATCTCCGGCGGAGCGTACGGCATCGACGGCGCAGCCCACCGCGCAGCGCTCAATTGCGACGGCACCACCGTCGCCGTACTGGCCGGTGGGATCGACGTCCCTTATCCGGCTGGGCATTCGTCGCTGCTGCACCGCATCGGCGAGCATGGGCTGCTGATCACCGAATACCCGCCTGGTGTGCGTCCGGCCCGGTACCGGTTTCTGACCCGCAACCGGCTGGTGGCAGCCGTCGCGGGTGCGGCGGTGGTGGTGGAAGCGGGCCTGCGCAGCGGTGCGGCCAATACCGCGGCCTGGGCCCGGGCGTTGGGCCGTGCGGTGGGGGCGGTCCCGGGGTCGGTGACGTCGTCGGCTTCGGCCGGCTGCCATGTGCTGCTGCGTGACGGCGCGGAATTGATCACCCGAGCTGACGACATTGTCGAGCTGGTCGGTCACATGGGTGAGCTGGCCGCCGAACAGCCGCGGCCCGGCACGCTCTTCGACGGCCTGAGCGAGGCCGAACGTCGGGTGTACGAAGCGTTGCCCGGCCGTGGCGCCGCAACTGTCGACGAGATCGCCGCCGCTTCGGGGCTGCTGCCGGAGCAGGTGCTTGGACAGCTGGCAATCCTCGAGGTGACCGGGCTGGCTCGGCGCGACGACGGCCGGTGGCGCATCGTCCGTGCCGATCGGGCCCGGGCGGGTTTCTCAGGCCGGCTCGTATAGTCGACAAAGGGTCGGGTTTGGACAGGAGGATACGTGGCAGGTCGACCACTGCACACCTTCGACGTCGTTGGCACCCGGCAACTCGCGCCGCACCTGGTCCGGGTGCGGCTCGGCGGCAGCGGCTTCGACACATTCGTTCCCAACGATTTCACCGACTCCTACGTCAAGCTGGTGTTCGTCGCCGACGATGTCGATGTCGCGGAACTGCCCCGGCCGCTGACCCTGGACAGCTTTGCCGGCCTCCCGCCCGCCAAGCAGCCCTCGGTACGCACCATGACCGTCCGCCGAGTCGACACCGCGGCGCGCGAAATCGCGATCGACATCGTGATGCACGGCGAACACGGGGTGGCCGGCCCATGGGCGGCTGCGGTTGCACCCGGTCAGCAGATGTACCTGATGGGGCCGGGCGGCGCTTACGCACCCGATCCGGCCGCCGACTGGCATCTGCTGGCCGGCGACGAATCCGCGCTACCAGCCATCGCCGCCGCGCTGGAGACGTTGCCCGCCAAAGCGGTTGGCCAGGCATTCATCGAAGTGGCCGGCCCCGACGACGAGATCGAATTGATTTCACCGCAGTCGGTCGACGTGCACTGGGTCTACCGCGGCGGTCGCGCGGATCTGGTTCCCGAGGACCGTGCGGGCGATCACGCACCACTGATCGAGGCGGTTACCACCGCGCAGTGGCTGCCAGGTCAGGTTCAGGTGTTCATCCATGGTGAGGCGCAAGCCGTCATGCACAACTTGCGGCCCTACATCCGCAAAGAGCGCGGCGTGGAAGCCAAATGGGCGTCATCGATCTCCGGTTACTGGCGGCGCGGACGCACCGAAGAAACTTTCCGACAATGGAAGAAGGAACTGGCTGAGGCCGAAGCGGGCAACTGAACGCCGGCTGGCATTCTCATCCCATGGCATACCGGCCCCACTTCGGTGACTACCAGAACGAGATCTATTTCCAGGGCCTGGCCGGGGTGGTGCCGCCGCTGCCGATGGTGTTCGCGGAGCTGGAGGCCAAGGCGGGGGTGGCACTACCGCCGTCGGTGTGGTCCTACGTCGCCGGGGGAGCGGGCGACGAGCGCACCCAGCGGGCTAACCGCGAGGCTTTCGACCGCTGGGGTTTGGTGCCGCGCATGTTCGTCGGCGCCGCCACACGCGACCTGTCCACCGAACTGTTCGGCCTGACCTTGGCGTCGCCGCTGTTCATGGCACCAATCGGGGTCATCGGGTTGTGCGCCCAGGACGGCCACGGCGACCTGGCCACTGCACGTGCGGCCGCCCGCACCGGCGTACCGATGGTCGCCTCGACTCTCACGGTCGACCCCTTGGAAGACGTCGCCGCCGCGTTCGGTGATACGCCCGGGTTCTTTCAGCTGTACACACCGACCGACCGCGAGTTGGCTGCCAGCCTGGTACGCCGCGCCGAAGCGGCTGGTTTCAAAGGCATCGTCGTCACCCTCGACACCTGGGTCACCGGCTGGCGGCCGCGCGACCTCAGCACGGCGAACTTCCCGCAGCTGCGCGGTCACTGCCTTGCCAACTACACCAGCGACCCGGTTTTCCGCGCCAGCCTGCCGCGCCCGCCGGAAGAGGACCGGCAGGGTGCGGTGCTGCGCTGGGCGCAGGTCTTCGGACAGCCGCTTTGCTGGGACGACCTCAGCTGGCTGCGTTCGCTGACCGAACTTCCACTGATCGTCAAGGGCATCTGCCACCCCGACGACGCCCGGCGCGCCAAGGACGGCGGCGTCGACGGCATCTACTGCTCCAACCACGGCGGTCGGCAAGCCAACGGCGGCCTGCCTGCGCTGGACTGTTTGCCGGCCGTTGTCGAGGCCGCGGACGGGCTGCCGGTGCTGTTTGACTCCGGGATTCGCAGCGGCGCCGACGTCATCAAGGCGCTCGCGATGGGCGCGACCGCCGTCGGCGTCGGCCGCCCCTACGCCTATGGTCTGGCGCTGGGCGGAGTCGACGGCATCGTGCACGTTTTGCGCATGATGCTTGCCGAAGCCGACCTGATCATGGCCGTCGACGGCTACCCGACGCGCAAAGATCTCACCCCGGACACACTGCGGCGCGTCGACTGAATCGCGGCGCCGCGTCTGCGACGGTGGGGACGTGCCGGATAAGCACGACGCAATCCTCGAAGAGTTCGACGACTACCTGGCGCTGCAGTGCGGACGGTCGGCGCACACCCGCCGGGCATATCTGGGCGACTTGCGGTTGCTGTTCGCCTTTCTGGCCGACCGCGGGTCCGCCCTGGAAACGCTGAGCCTGCCGCTGCTGCGGGCATGGTTGGCCAGTGCATCCGGCGCGGGAGTCGCACGCACCACGTTGGCCCGGCGCACGTCCGCGGTCAAGGCATTCACGGCATGGGCGGTCCGGCGTGGATTGTTGACCGGCGATCCGGCCGCCCGGTTGCAGGTTCCGAAGGCGCACCGCACGTTGCCCGCCGTGCTGCGGCAGGATCAGGCGTTGGCGGCGATGACGGCCGCGAAGTCCGGCGCCGAGCAGGGTGATCCGCTGGCGTTGCGGGACAGGTTGATCGTCGAGTTGCTCTATGCCACCGGAATTCGGGTGAGCGAGCTGTGCGGTCTGGACATCGACGACGTCGACACCGGGCATCGGGTGGTGCGGGTGCTCGGTAAGGGCAACAAGCAGCGCACTGTGCCTTACGGACGGCCCGCTGCCGAGGCGTTGCAAGCCTGGCTGGCCGACGGCCGTCCCGCGCTCGTCACGGCCGAGTCTGGGCCGGCTCTACTGCTGGGCGCTCGGGGACGGCGGCTCGACGCGCGGCAGGCGCGCACTGTGGTGCACCAGACCGTCGCCGCGGTGAACGGCGCGCCTGATATAGGGCCGCACGGGCTGCGGCACAGTGCAGCCACACATCTCCTCGAAGGTGGTGCCGACCTGCGGGTTGTCCAGGAGTTGCTGGGCCATTCCAGTCTGGCCACCACGCAGCTCTATACCCATGTCGCGGTAAACCGGCTGCGGGCGGTGCACGATCAGGCCCATCCCCGGGCTTAGCCCTGCTGCTCCACACGCCGTGCGGCGGCGTGCGGAGCAGCAGGGCAATCCGGCCGAGCCCGGCTCCTCGGGACAGGCGGGCAGTCCGCATGTCGGTCCCAGGTCACGCCAATCACACCTGCCACAAGAGTGCCGCCGGAGTCGGAGACTCCTGTGGCTACTGCTACCGGTGTGGCGTTTGTCGACTGCTTGCCGCGAACATCAAAAACTCAGCCTGTCAGCGGCTTGAGCCTTATCGGTGTTGATTTCACCAACCCCAGCGGGTCGACGTAGTCGGCACGCGAAGCCGGGCCCCACATGGCACCCCAATGCAGGCACGCCTGCCCAGTGCACCCGGGATGGCCGGCCAGCACGGTCCCCAGCACCGTTTGCGCCGTCACCAGCTGCCCGGCCCGGACCGTCGCGTGCACCGGTTCGTAGCTGGTATGCAAGCCGCCCGGATGAGCCAGTGAAACGACCGGCCGCCCAGCCAGCAACCCGGCGAAGACCACCGTCGCGCTGCCGGGCGCGTACACGGGCTGACCGGGAGCAGCCGCCAGGTCCACACCGCGGTGTCCGGGATGCCAATTCGGCGCGGGCGCGTCATAGCCGCGTACCACGGCGGGAGCCGGCCGAAGCGGCCATTGCAGCCGAAAATCGTCTGCGACTGCCGGCGAAGCACTGGCCAGCGTCCAGCACAGGATCAGTGCCAACCGTCGCACCGGCTCAGTGAAGCGCCACGCCAACCGCGGCACCAGTCACCGGCGGAGGTTCTGGGGAGTACTCCCCGGCTGGGGAAAGCCATGAGCCCACGGGGTGTAAACTGCTCGTCGCAGCTCGTCTTTCGCGGGCTGACTTCGCGCGTCTGCACCGCGACTCCCGTTGTTCAGGAATTCGCGCCGCGTGCCGGGCGGTCCCGTAACAGGGTCCGGCATCGCAGCAGCCGCCAGGGCCCGGCTTCACCCGATGCCGGGCGAACAACCGACAACAAAGGAATACCGGCAATGGCCGTAGTCACCATGAAGC
Source organism: Mycobacterium kansasii ATCC 12478 (assembly GCF_000157895.3). Lineage (NCBI taxonomy): Bacteria > Bacillati > Actinomycetota > Actinomycetes > Mycobacteriales > Mycobacteriaceae > Mycobacterium > Mycobacterium kansasii. The sequence goes on from NC_022663.1 coordinate 5,380,721, forward strand.
AGCTGCTTGACAGCGGCACCCACTTCGGGCATCAGACCCGTCGCTGGAACCCCAAGATGAAGCGGTTCATCTTCACCGACCGCAACGGCATCTACATCATCGACCTGCAGCAGACCCTGACGTTCATCGACAAGGCGTACGAGTTCGTCAAAGAGACCGTCGCACACGGCGGCACGGTGCTGTTTGTCGGCACCAAGAAGCAGGCGCAGGAGTCCGTCGCCGCCGAAGCCACTCGCGTCGGCATGCCGTACGTCAACCAGCGCTGGCTGGGCGGCATGCTCACCAACTTCTCCACGGTGCACAAGCGGCTGCAGCGCCTCAAGGAACTCGAGGCGATGGAGCAGACCGGCGGCTTCGAGGGCCGCACCAAGAAGGAAATCCTGGGCCTGACCCGGGAGAAGAACAAGCTGGAGCGGTCCCTCGGCGGTATCCGCGACATGTCCAAGGTGCCGTCGGCGATCTGGGTCGTCGACACCAACAAGGAACACATCGCCGTCGGTGAGGCCCGCAAACTGGGCATCCCGGTGATCGCGATCCTGGACACCAACTGCGACCCCGACGAGGTCGACTATCCGATCCCGGGCAACGACGACGCGATCCGTTCGGCCGCGCTGCTGACCAAGGTGATCGCCTCCGCGGTGGCCGAGGGCCTGCAAGCGCGCGCCGGGCTGGGCCGCGGCGACGGCAAGCCGGAGGCCGAAACCGCCGAGCCGCTGGCCGAATGGGAGCAGGAGCTGCTGGCGGCGGCGACAACTCCGGTGACGGCCGGGGCTGGCGACCCGACGGCCGAAACCCCCACCGAATCAACCACTGACCCCTCATAGGAAGGCTGATCATTGGCGAACTTCACCGCTGCCGATGTCAAGCGGCTTCGGGAGCTCACCGGTTCCGGCATGCTGGACTGCAAGAACGCGCTGGCCGAAGCCGACGGCGACTTCGACAAGGCCGTCGAGGCGCTCCGGATCAAAGGCGCCAAGGACGTCGGCAAACGCGCCGAGCGAGCCACCGCCGAAGGCTTGGTCGCGGCGAAGGAGGGCGTGCTCATCGAGCTGAATTGCGAGACTGACTTCGTCGCCAAGAACGCGGAATTCCAGGCGTTGGCCGATCAGATCGTGGCGGCGGCCGTGTCGTCGAAAGCTGCCGACGTCGACGCGCTCAAGGCGGTTCAAGCGGGTGACAAGAACGTCGAGCAGGCGATCGGCGAGCTGTCGGCCAAGATCGGCGAGAAGCTCGAATTGCGCCGCGTGGCGAACTTCGACGGCACTGTCGAGACCTACCTGCACCGGCGTTCGGCCGATCTGCCGCCCGCGGTAGGTGTGCTGGTGGAGTACCAGGGTGGGGACAAAGATGCCGCTCATGCCGTCGCGCTGCAGATAGCCGCGCTCAAGGCGCGCTACCTGTCGCGCGACGATGTGCCCGAGGACGTCGTGGCCACCGAACGCCGCATCGCCGAGGAGACCGCGAAGGCGGAGGGCAAACCGGAGCAAGCGCTGCCCAAGATCGTCGAAGGCCGGCTGACCGGTTTCTTCAAGGACGCCGTCCTGCTCGAGCAGCCATCGGTGTCCGACAGCAAGAAGTCGGTCAAGGCTCTGCTGGACGAAGCCGGGGTCACGGTGACCCGGTTCGTCCGTTTCGAGGTGGGTCAGGCTTAGCAACAGCCCATGACCCGCATACACGCTTTCGGTGACGACGCGCTGGGCGATCTCGATGCCGTCGCCCTCGCCGAGGCCATCCGATGCGGTCAGGTGCACCGGGCCGAGCTGGCCGAGGCAGCGATCGCGCGAAGCCAAGCCGTCAACCCAAAGCTCAATGCCGTGGCGTACGAGGCCTTCGGCATGGCGCGCGACGCGGCCCGGCGCGGGATGGCCGACGGCTATTTCGGCGGCGTGCCCAGCTATATCAAGGACAACGTCGACGTCAGCGGGCTGCCGACGATGCGGGGCACCGATGCGTGGACGCCGCACCGGGCGGACAACGACAGCGAGATCACCCGACTCCTGCTGTCCACCGGTCTCATCGCGCTGGGCAAGACGCAGATGTCGGAGTTCGGGTTCAGCGCCGCCGCCGAACACCCGCGGCTGGGACCCGTCCGTAACCCCTGGCACACCGACTACACGGCGGGCGCCTCGTCATCGGGGTCGGGAGCGTTGGTCGCCGCCGGGGTGGTACCCATTGCGCACGCCAACGACGGCGGCGGCTCCATCCGCATTCCAGCCTCCTGCAACGGCCTGGTGGGGCTCAAGCCGTCGCGCGGCCGGCTGCCGCTGGACCCACAGTTGCGGCGGCTGCCGATACGCATCGTCGCAAACGGGGTGCTGACCCGGTCGGTGCGCGACACCGCCGCTTTCTATCGCGAGGCCGAGCGCCTGTGGCGCCCGCCCAAGCTGCCTCCGGTGGGCGATGTGACCAGCCCGGGTAAGCGACGACTGAAGATCGCAGTGATCACGCGCTCGATTCACGTGGAGGCGAGCCCTGAGGTGCGTGAACTCACGCTGAAGTCGGCTGCTTTGCTCGAAGAGCTCGGTCACCATGTCGAGCAGGTGGACCAGCCGCCGGTCCCGTCCAGTTTCACCGACGACTTTGTGCTGTATTGGGGACTGATGGCGCTGGCGCAGGTGCGCTCCGGTCGGCTCACGTTCGGCAAGACGTTCGACCGGACCCGGCTGGACAGCTTGACTCTGGGTCTGGCCCGTAATGCCCGGCGCAATTTTCATCTGCTCCCGGCCGCGATCGTTCGGTTGCGCGGAGTCCGGCGGCACACCGCGCAATTATTCGGTACCTACGACGCTGTGCTCACGCCTACCCTCGCCGATGCGCCGCCGCGCGTCGGCTATCTCGCTCCCACCGACTATCAGCAGGTCATGGACCGGATGGCCAATTGGGTGGCATATACACCGCTGCAAAACGTCACCGGGGAGCCGGCGATTTCGCTGCCGATGGCCCAGTCCGCCAGCGGGCTGCCGGTGGGCATGATGCTGTCAGCCGACCTGGGGCGGGAAGACCGGCTGCTGGAGCTGGCCTATGAACTCGAAGAGGCTCGCCCCTGGGTGCGGATCCACGCCTCCAAATAACTGAGGAACCAGGGCGGAGCGACGCCCGAGCCCACGTCAGTCCGGCGAGTATGTGAATCACCCGACCCATGCCGGCTCAGCGTCCGGCCTGCGGATGATCAGTGCGGCCGAAAGCGCGCGTCCGCTGTTCCGCACCCCATCGGTGGGATTGCCAGGCCCCGACTCGGGGTAATCGACGTCCAGATCCCAACCGTTGAGGAGCGATTGTGGGCGATGCGACCGAAGTCACCACCGCTGTGGCCGAGCGGGCACGGCGGACGGCCGACACCTATCGCGGCGACAATCCGCGTCCACTTGGCGGCTACCTGATGGTCCTCGCCATCTACGGTGTGGTGGTCGCGCTTACCGCCGTTGTCGCCGCGGCCACCGGTAAAAGGCTGCCAAGGCGCTGGCGGGCGCAGGATCTATTCACGGTCACCGTCGGTACCCACAAGTTGTCCCGTTCGCTGACCAAAGATGCGGTCACCAGCCCGTTGCGGGCGCCCTTTGCCCGCTACGCCGGTACCGGTGGTCCCGCCGAGGTGCGCGAGGATGTCCGGGACGACGGCGCGCTGCGGCACAGCCTCGGAGAGCTGTTGACCTGCCCCTTCTGTCTGGACATGTGGGTGGCCACCGCCCTGGTGATCGGGCTGATCTTCGCGCCGAGGTTCACCCGTTTGGTCGCGGGCACTTTCACCGCGCTGGCCGGCGCCGACTTCCTGCAGCTGGCCTACGCGACGGCCCAGCAGGCAGCCGAGGGCTGAGGAAAAGGAGGAGATCCAATGCCGAAGACGACCAAGGGCGGCAAGCCGAAGAAGAGTGAGTTGCCCAGCACGTTGCAGCGCTCCAACGCCAAGGCGCAACGCACGTTCGCCAAAGCCCACGACGCCGCCGCCGAGGAGTACGGCAGCGAGCAACGCGCCCACCGGGTGGCCTACGCCGCCCTCAAGCACAGCTTCGAAAAAGTCGGCGACCATTGGGAGCCCAAGAAGAAGAAGGGCCCGTCGGATGAACTCGCCAAGGGCGGTGGGCCGCGCAACACCGGCCGCTCGGCGGAGGGTGTAGACGCCAACGCCAGCAAGAGACACCTACTCGACGTCGCGCGGCGGCTCGATGTGCACGGCAGGTCGACGATGACCAAGTCTGAGCTGGTCGACGCGATCAAGAAGCACAATCGCCGTGTCCGGGGCAAGTAAGTGGTTGCCCCAGTTTCTCGGTGAGACCGGCCTCTGGTGGGTGTTGACCGCCGGTGTCTGGCTGGCCACACTGAGCGCGCGCACGCCAGCGGAATTGGCGGTGCTGGCGGGGTGCATGCTGCCGGTCGCGGTGCTGGCGCGATCGGCGCGGCGCACGAACGCCGGCCGCTGGCGGTTCCGGATCGGCTGGCTGGTTGGCGACGGCGGCGCGCGACATGCTGCCACAGGCCGTTGGCGTGTGGGCGCATCGGTTCACCTCGCGTTCCGCGACCATCAGGGCCGCACTTGTCGTGGTGGCCGTGACGCTGGTCGGCGTCAGCGGAAGCGTGGTCGCGCTACGTGCTGGCTCATGCCGGCGCCAAGTCGGCGTCGTTCTTGATCGTGGGGATTCTGTTGGACCGTCACCAGACGGGTGGACGAGTTGGAGTTGTCCGGACGTGGCCGCGGCCGGTGGCAGCTGGCTGGGCTGTACCTGCTTGCCGCGCTGGCGCTGGCCGGGTTGCCGCCGTTCGGCACCGCGTTGGGAAAGTTGTTGTGCGAGGAAGCAAGCGGCTCACTCCGGCCATGTCGGCGACTACGTTGCCTGGATGTGCGCCGCCGTGACCCTGCTCGGCGCCGTCTTGGGCCTGCAGGTGCTGTGACGCGTCAGTTCATCCGATCGACTGCCGACATGATCCGAATTTCGCTGTCCTGGTAGGGCCGTCCGTCCGGATAGAGCAAGTCGTGGAACCACACCTTGGGGACCGTCGGGTAGGGGTGGTCCCAGGAGTCCCAGGGCAGGTAGGTCTGCGTCTTGCCGGCAACCAATCCCCAATTGAATGCTCCGACGTTGTACCGCTTGGCAATTGGCAGGATCCCGCCGATGGTGCTGCCCAGCGGACGGGCCAGATACTCGGTGCACAGGATGGGCCGGCGCAGCGGCAAAAGCTCAGCGATGCGGGATTCGAAGACAGCCGGGTTTCCATAACAATGGAATGTGACCACGTCGGCGTTGTCCAATTGAATGGCGCAGATCGTGCTGCGACGCCGCGGATTCGCCCACTGGCCGTGCCACACGCCGCTCGTCAGCGGTTGACTCGGGTCCACCGAGCGCGCCCACTGGAACACCTCCGGGAGTAGTTCTGCCACTCGTTCCTGCTTGTCCGCCCGTTCTACGGCCCGATATGGGCGGGCGGGATTGTCGGGCTCATTCCACAGGTCCCAACCCAATACCCGGTCATCGCTGCGGAATTGGCTCAGCACTCCGGTGACGTAGTCGTGCAGGACAGGGCGGTAGCCGCGGTCGTCGAGGTGCTCAGCGCCCGGGCTTTGCACCCAACCCGAATTGTGCACCCCGGGCCTGGGCTCTGGTTGCGGACCCGGATGGGGAAGCGGATCCCAGCAGGAGTCGAAGAAGACGAAAAGCGGCTTGATGTGATGGCGGGCGGCGATGGCGACGAACTGTGCGAGACGGCGCTGGAAGCCCCGATTGTCTTGGGCCCAAAGCTGATCGTGGAGAAACACGCGCACGCTGTTGAGCCCGCACAACCGAGCCCAGCGCAGTTCGGTATCGATTTGTTGGGGGGCAAAGGTCTCGGCCTGGAACATCTCGAGCTGATTGATTGCGTTCGAGGTGATGTAATTCGCGCCGACGAGCCGCTCTTGCGCCTGGTACCAGGTGTTGGCGCGGTCGGGTGACCACTGCCCTGCTCCAGCCGCGGATGCCCGGGGCGCATGAGCCAGGGCGAGACCCGCCAGCGACACCAGCGGCAGTGTGAGCACGGTTCGGCGCGGGATGGTGTGACCTCGACTTCTTGCAGGAATCACACTATCGGGCCCTTCATCGGATGCCGGTGGAAGTTGCCGTGTCGAACAGCTCTATCCCAGGTCTGGATACATCGGGCGGGCACGCCGGCACGCCCAGCCACCCACCGACCGAAGGGCTGTCCGCCCGTCGGTCGATGCCAGTTCATCAGCCGTTGCGTTGGCGCCGTTAGCATTTCCAGGTTATCGGTTTGGCGCCGTGCGCGGTGCCAAATGCAACGGGTTGGCAGCTGCCAGGCAGTTGACGTCGGTGGCGGTCGTCGACGGCGTTCTGCCATGGACTGACGTGCTCACTGACTGGTTCCCGCCGCCGAGTGCAGCGTTCCCGAATCCCTGTGTTGCCAAACGTGATTGGATGCGCGGGAGTGACGCGCGTCGAATACCGGGGTCAGTGCTTACATCGAGACTGCGCGCACGCCTGCGCGCCGGGCGGACACCACGGCCAGCCAGTCGTCGTCGGCCAATCCGCGGGCCTGGGTCGGATCGTAACGTTGCAGCAGCGTGGGGACCGTCGCGTGGTCCTGGCTTTCGAATCCGTGAGCCGCAAGCAGATCGTGTATTTCGTTCGCGGTGAAGCCGCTTCGGTACGGTTCCCCGCGGCGCGCGACCACTCGGGTCACCCGTCGGGCACTTGCCCACCGAGTGGTTGCGGTGGCCACACCCGCATCGATGTAGTCGACGAGCAGGCGGCTGCCCGGTGCGCATACCGTGGCGAGATCGGCAAGTGTGGCGTCGATAGCGCGGGCGGTGAGGTACATGCTGACCCCCACCCAGACGACCACGCTGCGTCGCTCGGGGTCGAACCCGCTGGCTAGGAGTCGTTCACGCAGCGCCCCGTGCTCGAAATCGACCGGCACCCATACGGTCCGGCTGTTGGCCTGCCGCGGCAGCAGCCGTTCGGTTGTCGAGCGTTTGGCAGCCTGGGTCGTCGGCGCGTCCACCTCGAAGATCGTCACCGGCTGCCCGGCCAAGCGCAGGCTCGTCGTATCGAAGCCGGCGCCCAGCAACACCAGCTGATCGATGCCCTCGGCGATCGCGGCCATACACAGGTCGTCGGCGTAACGGACCCTCAGCACGATATGGGCGTGGAGCCCGCCCCACCGGCGGTCGAACACGCCCAGAGCAACGCCGGCGAGCCAACGGTGGGCCAACATGGCCCGCAACATGGGATGGCGGGCATAGTGCCGGGAATACGGATCGTCGAGCAGGCGACGAGCGGGCGGCTGCAATGTCTCGGCTGCGCGTTGGGCGGCGTTGATTTGAGCGGTCAGGCTTGCCTTGCGGTCAAGCCGCCGGCCGGTGGCCCCGGTGCCGGGGCGCCGTCGAAGGTCGGGATATCCGCAGGCTTGCGACATGGCTTGCGACATGGGTTGTCCCATCGGTGTAAAAGCGATGACGGACTCTCACGTTAGGCCGGTGACCGGTATGCCAGTAAGGTCCAATTCAACACCTATTTTGTGGACCAGTAGCGGAGCCCATGTGGACCTGCATCTCGAGCTGCCGCCCAACCGCGGCCGCCGCGCGGCGCTCGAAGATGCGCTGCGGCAAGCCATCCGGGACGGGCGGCTGGCTTCCGGCGAGCGGTTGCCGTCGTCTCGGGCATTGGCCGGGCAACTCGGCGTCGCCCGCGGGACGGTCGTCGAAAGCTATGCGCAACTGACGGCCGAGGGCTATCTGCGCACCCGGCCCGGCGCGGTCACCGAGGTGGCTCATGGGCCCGGTGTCCGACCGCACCCCGGCGCCGAACCGGTTGCGCCCCGCATCGCCGCCGATTTCCGCCTGGGCCGGCCCGACCTGACGATGTTTCCGCGCGCGGATTGGTTACGCGCCTTGCGCCGCGCCTTCCAGGTCACCCCGCATTCCGAGCTTGGTCCGCTGAACCCGCGCGGATCATCGCAGTTGCGTACCATCCTGGCCAGCTACCTGGGCCGGGTACGCGGCGTGTCCACCACCGCCGAGCGGATCGTCATCTGCAGCGGCTTCACCCAGGGGTTGCGGCTGGTGTGCGACGCACTGGCCGCGCAGGGAGCCGGATCGATCGCGCTGGAAAATCCCTGCCTTCCCGACCACCGCTTGACAGCACTGGCCAGCGGGCTCGACGTCATGGCGTTGCCTGTCGACCGCGACGGTGCCCGCCCCGACGGATTCGACGCGTCCGGGGTTGCCGCGGCGGTGCTGACTCCGGCCCATCAAGCGCCGTTGGGGACGACGCTGTCGGCGGACCGGCGTGCGCGGTTCGCCAGGATCGCCGCTCAGCACGGCAGCTACGTGATCGAAGACGACTACGACGGCGAATTCCGCTATGACCGCCATCCCGTCGGGGCGGTGCAGGGTCTGGCCCCCGAGCAGGTCGTCTACGCGGGCAGCGCCAGTAAGAGCCTGGCTCCGGGGCTGCGACTGGGGTGGCTGGTCCTGCCCGCCAGCCTGCTCGACGCCGTGGTCGAGGCCAAGCGCCGAACCGACCGCGGCACCGACATTCTCGTCCAACTGGCGTTCGCGGAGCTGATCGCCTCGGGAGCCCTGGACCGCTACATCCGCCGGATGCGCCGCCGCTACCGGCAGCGCCGCGATGCGCTCATCGACGTGCTGGGGCGGTACGCGCCGGCGATGTCGGTGCATGGCACCGCAGCTGGTCTTCATGCCGTCGTATCACTGCCCGACGCAAGCGCGGAGGCCGGCGTCGTGGCTGGCGCCCACGAACGCCAGATCGCCCTCACGGGCATGGCGCCGTTCTGGCACCGCGAACCGGGCTCCATCTCGGGGATCGTCGTGGGCTACGGGGCGCCGCCCGAACGCGAGTACCCCGCCGCACTGCGCCGCCTCGCGACATTGCTGCGCGCAACCGCATGAGCACCGGGTTGGCGAATCAACGTGGCCGCGACTCTTCCGGAGCCCAGGCCGGCCGTTGCCCGGGCTGGCCCGGGAACAAGAAGTCGATGAAAGCCGCGACCGTGGGTTGCGGTTCGTGGTTGGCCAATCCGGGGCGCTCGTTGGCTTCGATGAAGGTGTAGTCGGTGCCGGTGACATCGGGCACGAGTAGGTCGATTCCGGTCACCGGGATACCGATCGCCTCGGCGGCCTCGACGGCGACTCGGCAAAGTTCGGGGTTCACCTTTTCGGTGACGTCGCGGATCGTGCCGCCCTGATGCAGGTTGGCGGTCGACCGTACCTGCAGCCGAATGCCTTCGGGCAGAACATCATCGAGCTGCCAGCCGGCCTTGGCGACGGTGGCTTGGGTGACTTCGTCCAAGGGAATTTGCGATTCGCCGCCGGTGGCAGTGGATCGTCGGCGGCTCTCAGCCTCGATCAGGTCACCGACGGTGTGGTTGCCCGTGCCGATCACCTCCGCAGGGATCCGCAGCGCGGCGGCAACCACCTGGCCGTCGATGACCACCAAACGCAGGTCGTCTCCTGGTGCTCGTTGCTCGATCATGACCTCGGGGTATTCCGCACGCGCCCGTGCCAAAGCCGCGCTCAGCTCGTCGGGACCGTCGTCGGCGGTCACGCCCACGGTGATGCCCTTGCCTTGTTCGCCGCGGGTCGGTTTGACGACGACCTCGCCGACTTCGGCGAGAAACGCGTAGTCGTCGTCGTCGAAGCTGGCCAGGCGCACCCGAGGGACGTTGATGCCGGCCTCCTTGACCAGGCGCCGCGTCAACCGCTTGTCGTCGCAGCGGCACATGGCAATCGCCGAGGTGTATTCGGACAGCGACTCGCGGGTGATCACGCTGCGCCCTCCGTGGGTGAGCCGCATCTCGCCGGTGTCGGCATCCAGTACCTCGACGAAGATTCCGCGCCGCAGCGCCTCATCGGCGATGACCCGCGCGTAGGGATTGAGGTCGTCGACCGTCTCCGGCGGTGAGGTGAACAGCGGTTCGTTGATGGCGTTGCGGCGTTTGATCGCCATCACCGGGACGCGGCGAAACCCGAGCTTCTCATACAGGGCGATGGCGGCGCCGTTGTCGTGCGCCACCGACAGGTCCAGGTAGGCGCGCCCCGCGTCGCGACAGTGGTCAACCATGGCCCGGGTCAGAGCCACCCCGATTCCGGGTAGCCCGGCGGCCGGATCGACCGCCAGGGTCCACATGCTCGAGCCGCGCTCCGGGTCAGCGAACAGCACCTGGTGGTCGACACCGGTCACGGTCCCGACCACCGCGCCGTCGTCGTCACGCACGGCGATCAGGTAGGTCACCGCATCGGCATGCAGATGGTTGTGCCAGATGGTCTCGACCGGTGCGGGAACCATTGCGCACCGGACGAATACGCGATTCATGGCATCGGCGTCGGCGGGGACGTGCAGGGTGCGCACTGTCACGCCCGCCGGAGCGGACGCCGGATCCTCGTTTTCCGAGTCGTCGGCGAAACGCAGCCGATAGGTGTGGCTGGGGTCGATGAACAACTCATTCGGCGCTTCGGCGACGATGACGTGGGGCTCTCGTGCGTAGATGCAGATGTCGCGCCGCCCGGGGGCCTCCTGGCGCAGCACGTCGGCCAGTGCGGCGGAATCGGCAAAGGTCTGGCCGAAAATCAGCCGGCCCCAACCTAAATCGAGTTCGACGTCGTTGGCCATCGATTCCATGAGCTCCGGCGGTGCGGGTTCATGCAGACCGAGAGTGATGGGCTCGGGATGGTTCTGCGAGGGATCGGCGCCGCTCATGCCGGCCCGCCGGGACACGGCAATAAGCGGACGGCCGCCAGCTCACCCGATTCGCGATCGCGGAACACGACCAGACCTGCCACTGGATATGCCATCGTCATATTGTTTACCCGTCTTGGGGACGACCACCAACATCACCAGTCCGCACGGTTCTGAGCTGGATCCAGACGCGCGAAGCCACCTGGTGACGTCGCTGATCTCCTGCGACCGTGGCCTTACCCCGAATGCGCAGAGTGTGGTTTACTCACGAGGCGATCATGCCGACGAGCCACCCGTTGCGGTCGGTCGACGTATCGGCCACGGCCGATTCGGCCGCGGCGCCCGGTCGTCGTAGCTGAGCTCGACAAGGATCAACGTCAGAGGTGAGCTTTGCCCGACAATATGCGTGAAAACGACAGCCTAGAGCCACATTTCGACGATGTGCAGGCCCACTACGACCTGTCCGACGACTTCTTCCGGCTGTTCCTGGACCCGACGCAGACCTACAGTTGCGCCTACTTCGAACGCGAGGACATGACCCTCGAGCAGGCGCAGCTGGCCAAGATCGAGCTCGCGCTGGGCAAGCTGGGGCTGCAACCGGGCATGACGCTACTCGACATCGGCTGCGGCTGGGGCGCGACAATCGCCCGGGCACTCGAGCGCTACGACGTCAACGTGGTAGGTCTGACGCTGAGTCGCAACCAGCATGCCCACGTACAGCGACTGCTTGACGAGCATCCCAGCGCCCGAAGCAAGCGCGTGCTGCTGCAGGGCTGGGAGCAGTTCGACGAAAAGGTGGACCGCATCGTCTCGATCGGCGCCTTCGAGCACTTCGGCCGGAACCGCTACACCGACTTCTTCGCGATGGCCTACCGGGTGCTCCCGGCCGACGGGATGATGTTGCTGCACACCATCATCAAGCCCAGCGATGAGGAGTTCGCCGAACGCGGGCTGCCGATCACCATGACCAAGCTGCGGTTCATGAAGTTCATCATGGACGAGATCTTTCCCGGTGGCGACCTGCCCAGCGCCAAGGTCGTCGAGGAGCACGCGCAGCAGGCCGGCTTCGCCGTCAAACTGGTCCAGCCGTTGCGACTGCACTACGCCCGCACCCTCGACACGTGGGCCGACGCGCTGCAGTCGCACCGCGATGAGGCCATCGCGATTCAATCCCAAGAGGTCTACGACCGCTACATGAAGTACCTGACCGGCTGCGCCGAGCTGTTCCGCGAGGGCTACACCGACGTCGCGCAGTTCACCCTGACCAAGGGCTGAGCGCGCCACGCTTGTCACACTGCGCCTCGGGCGAAGCGCTGCCCGGCTCATCGCATGCCCACGCACCACCCCTGGTTATGCCGCGTCCTCGTCGTCGTCTCCGTCGCGCAGGAGTTTCTCCGGGTGGTGGAAGGTGTTGGTGGTGGGCTGGCCGTGGTCTAGATGCGGCGGCGGTATCCATTCGGTGTCGCCGTGGGCGTTTTTGCGGGTGGTCCAGCCGCTGTCGAGGAGTTTGTGGTGGGGTCTGCAGGCCAGGGTGAGTTGGTCGATGTCGGTGCGACCGGTGGTGGCCCATTCCCGCACGTGATGGACCTCGCAGCGATAGCCCGGTACGTCGCATCCCGGTGCGCTGCAGCCACGATCGTTGGCGTACAGGACAATTCGTTGTCCGGGCGACGCGAGGCGTTTGGTGTGGTAGAGGGCCAGGGGTTTGCCGTTGTCGAAGAGTGCGAGGTAGTGGTGGGCGTGGCGGGCCAGGCGGATCACATCGCTCATCGGCAATAGCGTGCCGGCGCCGGTCAGTGCCTTGCCGGCGGCGGCTTCGAGGTCGTCGAGTGTGGTGGACACGATGATGGTTGCCGGCAGGCCGTTGTGTTGGCCCAGCTCACCGCTGGCCAGCAGCCCGCGTAGCCCGGCCAGCAGCCCGTCGTGGTTGCGCTGGCTTTGCGAGCGGCTGTCAGGCTGGGCGGCCGCCTCGGGTGCCGGGCCGTCGACCACCGGGCTTTCGTCGTGTGGGTTGCACATGCCCGGGGCGGCCAGCTTGGCCAACACCGCGTCGAGGGTGGCGCGTGCTTCCGGGCTCAGGTAGCCGCTGATCCGCGACATCCCATCCAGCCCCTGCTTGCCCACGGTCAGACCGCGTCGCCGTGCCCTGTCCTCATCGGTGAAGGCGCCGTCGGGATTGAGGCAGTCCATCAACAGATCGGCTAGTTTGGCCAATTGGTCGGGCCGGTACTGGGTGGCCAGCTTGGCCAGATGCGCCTCGACCGCCACCCGGGTTCCTACGTCCACGCTGGCGGGCAGCCGGCGGAAGAAATCGCGGATCACCCGCACCTGGGCCTCCCCGATCCGGCCCTCGAGCTGGGCCGCCGCGGTGGCCGTCAACTGCGCAGGCAACGGCTCCCCGGTCAATGCCCGACGCGGCCCCAGGTCTGCCGCCTCACCCACTCGCCGGCCGGCCTCGCCGCGGGTGATGCGCAGCCGGTTGGCCAGCGCCGCGGGCAGTCGCCCGCCTAACTCCTCCTCGCTGGCCTGCTCGGCGAGCTGATTGACCAGTGCGTGTTCGATGCTGGGCAGCTGGCGCCGAGCCGTTTCGCACCGCTCGAGCAGCGCAAGCCGTTCGGGGGTGGTCAACGCGTCGAAGGAGAGCTCTTGCAGCCGCGACAGGGTCGCCTGCAGCGCGTCAAAGGCCGCGACGACCTCCTCACGACTACTCGAACCCATGTTCGAAACACTACGCCGACCCTCCGACAGAAATGACCGTCGAGCAAAGCGACTCCATGTTTCTCTCTCAGCGAACGTCGACGTCGTTCCGTCGCCGGCCACAGCGAGGCGTTATCAGCTTGCCACCACGCGGAATTCGGCCAGCGACTCGTCCGCGGCGCCCTCGACCATCACTCCCTGGGCGGCCTGGCACTGCAGATAGTCGACGATCGTGTCGGTGAGTAGCTCGCCCGGGGCAACCACCGGGATGCCGGGTGGATAGGGGCAGATCATTTCCGCGGAAACGCGACCGGCCGCCTGCCGCCACGGCAGTATCTCGGTAGCGCCCAGGAAGGCGTCGCGTGGCAACACGACGGTCTCGGTGCGCAGCTGCGACCACGACGGTACGTCGTCGACGGGACGGGGTTTGGCGCCCGCGTGTTCTTCGGCCAGCGCCGCCATGGCGTCGATGAGCCGTTGCGCGGTGGCGTCGGTGTCGGCGTAGGTGATCAGCGCCATCACCCGGCGGTGGTCGGACAGTTCCACATGGATGCCGCGGTGCTCCCGCAACCAGTCAGCGGCCTGGAAACCGGTCAGGCCAAGCCCCACCACATCGATGGTGACATGGGTCGGGTCGAACGCGAAAGCGCCAGCGCTGCCGAGGATTTCGTCGCCGATCAGGTCCAGTCCGGGCAGCTGTGCGATCGCCGATCTGATGCGCAGCGCCACGTCGATCGCGTCGCCCAGCAGCCGCTCGCCGTTTTCCTGGAACTCACGCCGGGCCGCGTCGATGGAGGACAACAGCAGCGTCGACGCGCTGGTGGATTGCTCCAGCTCGAACACCAGCGACAACCGCGTCGAGTCAATTCGGTTGCCCTGCTTGCTGAGTACCGAGGTCTGCTGCAGACCGTTGAGTGACTTGTGGACGCTGCCGATGCACAGATCCGCGCCGCACTCGAGCGCCGAGGGCGGTAGCCGGCTGCAGAAGCTGTAGTCCAGTCCCCACGCGTCGTCGGTGATCAACGGGATGTCGTGGCCGTGCGCCACCTCGGCGAGCCGGCGAACGTCGGCGCTGATGCCGTAGTAGGTCGGGGTGAACACCATCGCGGCTACCGCCTCGGGATGCTCCTGCAACACCCGCTCCAGCCGATCGGGGTCGACGCCATGGGCGATCTGCCACCGCTCGTCGTAGTCGGGCTCCACGTACACCGGCATGGCACCGGAAAGCACCAGCGCCGAAAACGCCGACTTGTGGCCGTTGCGCGCCATCACCAACGTCTCGCCGGGGCGCACGGCCGCCATCATCGCGACATGCACATTCTCCGTGCTGCCGTTGGCGGAGAACAATGTTTCGTCGGCGCCGACGGCTTGGGCAAACAGCTGCATGGCGGTCGGTTCCACCTGCCAGGATTGGTGCCGGTTGTCGACGCCCTTGTTCATCGTGACGTCGGCGCGAAACGCCTCGGAGCCCATCCAGCGGGCCGCGAGCGGTGGCATCCGGCCGGTGCCCGACCGGTGGGCCGGGATACCGAAGGCGATGTCGCCTCGCCGGTGGAATGCCTGAATCGCGTCGCCGATCGGCGTGGCGTCGGGCTCGGCGCGGGCCGGCCCGGCCTCGGCCTCTGCTTGCGCTTTCTTGATGTTCTTGCGGCGCTGCTGATCCACGCGTGCGGAGAAGGACTTTGCGGTTGTCATGATCGGACTTCTCTCATCGCCACTCCGTTTCGTTTCGTGGCCATGAGTACCCGCTGTTCACCACCGGTATGCAACCCGGCCGTCCGTCGCTGCGGTGTTCGTCAGTCCGATGCGGCCGATTACCGAACCCGACGTGGGTTGAGGCGCGAATCATCTTGGCCGACAACCGTTCACGGAGTCGGTCCAGCGGGCCACCCGGTCCTCCGATTCGCTTGGGCGACCGGCGAGCGGTCTCGACGACGAAGTATCCATGGGATTACCCCGCCGGCTTCGGGGTACCTCTAGGAGGTCAGTACCCGTGAACGACGACCGTTAACCGGCCGCCGCCAGTGACGCTGCGTCGCCAGCCGGTTTTGCCAGCGCCGCCGCGCTGGACTGTGTCGGCCGCCAGATTAAGGAAAGCCGGATGAGCGAACCCGAACCCATCATCAAGAAACTGCGGGACATCCTCGACACGGAGCGAGACCTTGCCGGCCTGCTCGAGCAATCTTTGGTCAAGGCGCGGAAATGGGCAGCGGCAGAGCTGAATCCGCAACTGTTCGCGGCGCTGGACTGGCCCACCGATATCGGTGAGTACCAGGACTATCTGAAGCGCTACCTCAGATGGGTTCCGCAGCAATCGGATGCCGATGCCTGGAAGAATGGGCAGCGCCAGGCCCAGGAGGTCAGCGACCGGATGGGGCATTTCTACTTCCTGGTCGACCAAAAGGCCGACGGCAAGGCGCCACAGGACTCCGAGGCGTTCCGGGACTGGATGACCGAGTTCGCCCGGCAGTGGGGCAATTTCCTTGATACGCCGGAGTCATTCAGTCGGCAAGTGTTGCAGTCGTTCATCGACAACGCGCCGGAATACCGCATCGAGGAATCTCTGGTGGACGGTGTTCCGAACGCGCCTAGCGGCTGGCTGACGGCCAACCAGTTCATCGCGCGCGAAATCAACGGCGGGCTACGGCCTATCGCCGAGCCGGCCAGCAATGTGGTCGCCACCTCGCCGGCCGATTGTCGTTATCAGCACGCCTACGAGATCGACGCCGACTCCAACATGCCGGCCACGACGGTGAAGAACCGCAAGTACGGCAACATCAAGCAACTCTTGGAAGGCAGCGCCTACAGCGAAAGCTTCGCCCGCGGCACCTTCGTGCATTACATGCTTCCGGCGCACGCCTACCACCGGTACCACCTGCCGGTGGCAGGTGTGGTCAAGGAATCGTTCCGGATCAACGGCAAAGTGTTCATGCAGGTGGGCATCGAGAATCACGAATTGCAGTCCAGCGACAGTGCCGCCAGCGGATATGAGTTCTCCCAGACACGCGGAGTAGTCACCGTCGACACCGCCGAATCCGATTGCGGCAACATCGGCATTGTCGCGGTCATCCCGGTGGGAATGGCGCATGTCTCGTCGGTGGTGCTCACCTCGGTGGCGGGCAAGCATATGGCCAAGGGAGAGGAATTCGGCTACTTCCAGTTCGGCGGCTCCGACATCGTCGTCTTGTTTCAGGAAGGCGCGGCCCGCGAGATCGACACCAGCACGGAGTTTCGGCTCGTCGGCACACCCGTGGCGCGCTGCCGGCTGCGCTCTGCCTGACCACTGCCGGAGACCGTCTAGGTCATGCCGAAAATTGTTGCCGCCCTGCGGATCGCGCAGGTAGCCGGCATGGCGGCCGGTAACACCCAGCCCCGTGGGGTCGTTCGACGCTGCGGATATGCCGGGCTGTTGAGCAGCACCCGCGGTCCTCGCCGCGCTTGCGCGACATATACGTCATATACGTCACGGCCACGCGGCAGAAACCAGGCAACCCGGTTCCGGCCCCCATCGGACATGCTTGGGCCCACCGGGGAGGAGCTCGACATCCTCCCCGGCAGGAGTCTGGACCGCGTCGATGGCAGGCGCGCTACGCCGTCACGCGGTACCGCATCATCGGCGAAATGAGCCGCCGGCCGGTTAGGGTCAGCGCGTCGACCGGCTCGAAGTCGCCGCGCACGCGAGCCTACTGAAGCGACCATGGATCGCAGGGACAAATCGCCGCCGAACGTGAAAAGGCGCCCGCATCGGCAGCTTCCGCAGATCGGCCGAATTCGGTCCCGGCAGGGCGAGGCAACGAACAGCTCTCGACAGCACCAGTCGGCCCAGCCATAACGGTCACCCCTGCCGGCAGTCTGCAATCAAATGACCAAAGTCCGTTTCATTCGGTCGTCGGTGCGGTACCCCCTACGCGGTGCACCACACACCGGTTGGCGATTAGCGCGTCCCGTCGTCCGTTGGCTCGCGAAATCATTCGGCTGCCCGGCCATGGTGTCCATCGACGACGCGGTGAGACGGATTACCGCGACGGGCGCTCGTGGTGCAGGTGGCAACGGTGGGGAGGGGCCGGCCGGTGGTCCCGACAGAAAGGATGCAGGGGGAGATGACCGAGCCGCTCGGCTTGTCGGTCGGGGTGGCAAACCTCGTCGCCGCGCGAACGGGCAGCGCCCCGGTGACCCGCAGCTCGGTGCTGACACTGTTCAACCAGCGCGCACCCGAGGTGGGCACGCCGGAGGAAAACCCTAATGCGGCCGGGCCCGGGCTTGCGCTGAGCGGATTCGTCGAGCGGGTCGCAGACAACGAGCCGTTGATAGCGGCCGACGGATCGGCCCACTCCGGCGCGGCTATTGCTGCCGGAGCGCTCGATGCGATAGCAGGCACCGTCGGTTACGGGGCGCCGGTTGCCATCGCGGTTCCCGCGCATTGGGGCGAGCGTCAGGTCGGCGCGCTGCGCGAGGCGTTGCGGGGCCATCCTGATTTAGCGCCAGGCGCGGTGCAACCGGCATTGATCGGTGACGCCGCCGCCGCGCTGGCGGCGCTGTACGCCAAACCGGGCTTTCCCACCGACGGCATCGTGGTGCTGTGTGACTTCGGCGCCAGCGGCAGCAGCGTCACCTTGACCGATGCGGCGTCGAACTTTCGCCAAATCGCCCCGACCCAGCGGTACACCGACTTCACGGGAAACCAGCTTGACCAGATGATCTTGCGGCATCTGGCAGTGGCGGCTGGCGACGCCGACGGCACCGCACCGCTGGCGCCGCTGAGCCGACGGCTGGCCCAGTGCCGAAGTGCCAAGGAACAACTGTCGGCCGCGACGGTCGCGGTCATCCCGGCTGAGCTTCCCGGTATCGGCGAGGATGTCCGCCTGACCCGCGCCGAGTTCGAGGACCTTATCTCCGGCCCGCTGCAACTATTCATCTCGTGCGTCGAGGAAGTGTTGCAACGCAACCAGATTCCACAGGGCAGGCTGGCCGCCATCGCGACAGTCGGTGGGGGCGCCAGCATCCCGTTGATCACCAGTCGGCTCTCGGAGCGGCTGCAGGTGCCGATTGTCACCACGGCGCAACCCAGGTTGAACGCGGCCATCGGGGCCGCCGTCCTGGCCCAGATGAGGTCTTCAGCCGTTGGGCCGCCTCCTCAGGGCGCGGTTGGCTACGCGGCGGTCGGGACGGCCGCCGCCGAAACGGAAGGCGACGCCGCGGCGCTCGCGCCTACTGAAGTGGTTCCGTCGGCATGGGCCGTCGGGGCGAGCCGCGCGGCCGCGGGCGAAGCGTCCGTCGACGGGGACCAATCGGCGACGTACCGCGCGCTGGCCTGGTCGCAGGAAGCCGCCGCGGGCGACCCTGCAGTACCCGGCGTCGACTACGGCGATGCGGGTGCCGGCGTGACAGCCGACACTGAACGGCCCGACGCCCATTCCGACGATGCGTCCCAACGCACGCATTGGTACGGGCGATCGTCGGTGCTCATCAGCGTGACCGGTGCGGCGGCCGTTGCACTGGTGATAGCCGCTGTCCTGGCCGTGAAGTTCGGTGCCGCAAAGAGCAAACCCGTCAACAACACCCGGGTCATCACGCCGCCCGTCGAGTCGTCCCAGCTGGTGCCGGCACCTCCACCGGCCTCGAACACGGGCTCGGTCACTCCGTCGACTATCGAATCGACCGAGTCGGTGACGACGCCGCCGGCAACCACCGTGGCGACGACACAGCCGCCGGTGCCGACGACCCACCTGGCGACCACATATCCCACCCCCCCGGCCTACCCGACGACCACCAATCCGGCCAACACGTATTCGACGACCCCATACCCACCCGCGAGCAAGAGCCTGGCACCGGTCCCACCGCCGATGACGACGACACTGGTGCCCGTCAGACCGCCATTGAACCCCTGACCCCGTGCGCCAGATGATCGGCGGGTGGTTCGGCTCGAGGTCGATGAACCGAATGGCCCACCAATGGGATTCGGTCCCCGCCTGCGCCCAGCGCATAGGCCGGACCACGGCGCAGTTGCCGAAGCCTTCGTCTTCAGCCAACGACCGGCGTGGATCCGCTGGGACTCCCGCCCGGTCGGATGCCATGCCGGAAACCACCGGTTTGCGGCCCGATTCGGCGGGGTACTTAGCAGCGGTGGCTGGTCTGCTCGGGCGACGGTGGCTCAAGGCGTGGCAGCGACTGTGGTCATCGCCGGTGCTGACGCTGAACGGCTACGTCGCGTTCGATCTGCCGCGGACGGTGACCGGGTTAGCCGGATCACTGCTGATCGGCCTGGTAGGGGTGCACGTCTACCTGCTGGCCACCCAGCCGGGCTTGCCGCTGTACTTCGTGATCTACGCCGCGGTGCTGATCGCGGGCTGCCTGATCGCGGCCGCCGCCATGGCGTTGGCGCTCAAACCGATTGTGCCGCAAGCTGGTTGGTATTTCGGCAGCTTCCTCAGCGGGGTCTTCCTACTTATCTATCTGGGTAGCCGGTTCGCCAGTCTGCCCGGGCTGGTCGCGCTGACCGGCCGCTGGGACCTGGCGCCCGGAACGCTTGCGGCGGCGTTCGCCGCGGGCTTCGTCGCCGTCCATGCGACGGTCCTGTCGGGCATCAACGTGGCTTATCCGCGGCGGCAGAACTGGCACGACTGAATCGGGCAGGAATGACGCAGACTATGACCGTCCTCGACTTCCCGGCGTGGCTGCGCATCGAGCATTGGCTCAACGTGTTGTTCCTGACCTTGGTGATCCGCAGCGGCATCGAGATCCTGTCCACTCACCCCAAGTTGTACTGGCACGACGACAGCAAACCGGGTACCGAGTGGGCGCGCTTCACCACCAAGGAGATGCCGATCAACAAGCTGTACGACACTCTCGACGAAGAGGAGGACTACAGCTCACTTATCGCGTTGCCCGGCCACAAAAAGTTGGGCATGGGACGTCATTGGCACTTCTTCTCGGTCATCGGGTGGATTCTCGTCGGACTGTCGTACTACATCCTGCTGTTCACCACCGGCCAGTGGCACCGGTACTGGCCCTATTCGTGGTCGATCTTCCACGAGGCCTACAACGACATCGTCACCTACCTGAGCTTCAACCTGCCGCCGCTGCTACCCGGCGGACCCGACGACGCCATCCAGAAGCTGACTTACGCCGCCGTCATCTTCTTCTTGGCGCCGTTTCAGATCCTGACCGGTGCCGCGCAGTCGCCGGCCATCGAGGCGGCATTTCCGTGGTACGTGCGGATGTGGGGAGGCCGGCAATGGGCGCGCAGCCTGCACTTCCTGGGGCTGGTGGCGTTCCTGGTCTTCATCGTCATCCACCTGTCGATGGTGTTCTTCTGGGGCTGGGGCGAGTTGACCGCGCTGATGATCTTCGGTTCCATTCGTAACACCAACTGGGCCACCACATGGTCGTTGGTGATTATTGCGGCCATCGTCGCGGTCCACGTCGCGGCGACGGTGTGGAGTCTGCGCCGGCCCGTTCAGGTCCGTCGTGTCCTTGGCGCCATCGTCACCGGAGCCCGTAAGACCTTGCTGCGTCCGTTGAATTCGCGCCAGAACTACCCGCAGCGAATGATCTCCAAGGAACACCGGGTCAACGGCAAACCGCCGGCGAGCACCGAATACAAGGTGATGGCGGTGCACAACTTCGTCGACTGGCGATTGCGGGTCGGCGGCTTGGTGGAGCACCCCGTCACCCTGGATCTGGACGGGTTGCGGGCGCTGGCCGACCGGCATTCGCAGCGGGTTATGCACAACTGTGTCCAGGGTTGGACGAGCATCGGTGAGTGGAGCGGGCTGCCGCTGGCTTCGCTCGCCGAGCATGTGCGGCCGCTGCCGCAGGCGAAATACATCTGCTTTCTGACCATGCAGGACAACGGCCGCGACGAGCCCAGTGCAGACGGGGTAGGGCAGTTCTACGAGGTGCTGGAGCTCGAGCTGGCGTACAAGCCGCAGACGCTGCTGGCCTACGAGATGAACGGCAAGCCGCTGCCCATCAAGCACGGAGCGCCGTTGCGGCTGCGGGTGGAGACGCAGGTGGGCTTCAAAATGGCGAAGTGGATCAACCAGATCGAGTTCATCGACGACTACTCCGGCATCGGTCACGGCCTGGGCGGCTGGCGCGAGGACAACGTCCACTACGACAAGGATGTGGAGATCTGACATGACCGACATCGCGGTACGGCCGGAGCTGATCAACCTGAAAAGTACCGAGCGACAACAAGTGTCAGAGCTGGTGGCGGTCAAAGGCGGGCATTGTGCGGCATGCGGCGGCAAGGATTTCGAGGTCGGGCATGCGCTGTATCTGGGCTTCCTGTTCCTCGATGAAGACGACGACGCCTTCATGGTGGCGTTGACGTGTCGCAACCCTGACTGCCCCAAGCCGCGCACCGGAATTATATTGGCGGCCAAGGAATTCCTGACCGACTACCAAGGAGTTTCGGACATCGGCGCCATCGCCGGCCACGCCCGGGCGGCACAGGCTAGCGCCACCTGGGGTGGCTCGGGGTGTCGGTGAACCGGGGCCGGGCCAGATCGAACCTCTCGATCAGATCCGACACCGAGCGCAGTTCGTCACACACCGATTGGAAGCGGCGTTCGTCAGCCTCGCCCAACATCCCCAGGCAGCTGTAATGCACCAGCCGGCGCAGTCGTCCGGCGAGCGCCGCCCCCCACCGGATGCTGAAGTCGTAGGTCTGGCCGTCGTCGACCTCGTCGCAGCGGCCGAGTTCTTTGAGCGCCTCGATCTGCCCGGTGAGCAGTTCGAGGTCATCGTCGACACCGAGCGGTTGGGGTGTGTCTGCTGCTGTACTCGTTGCCATGGCTGTCCTAGAGGTGCGGTTTGGCCACGCTGACCAGATACGGCTGACCGCGCAGGGTGAGATACACCCGCTTCGGCCCGATCGCCATCCCGGATAGCGGCGCCGTGGCGAGCGGACCGCCCGGAAGAGCTGCCCGATAGTCGATCGTGCGGAGCACCGGGATGATCCCGTCCGAGTAACCGGTGAAGCTCTCCGTTTGCAGCACCACCACGTCGCGGTCGGTGGCGGCGTAGATGCGGGTTTCGTCAGTGCCCAGGTAGCGAATCGGCGCCGAGAGTTGCGCGCAGCCAAGCACTTCCATGCCGTGCCCGCCGCGCCGCGAATCGACCGCGTATAGCACGCTGTCATTGCGCCCGGCGACGTAGCTGCGCGTCACGGCCGTTCCGTCCCCTGCCGACACGGCCACATCCATGTGCAACGAGCCGCGTTCTTCCGGAGGCGACGACGGTCCTTTGTAGTAGCGAATTCCGGATGGTCCGTAGAGGTGGTACTCGATCTGGCGTCCGCGGTTGGCGCCGTCGATGGTGTCTGCGGGTGCTGCGGAGATATTGGCGCTCGGTAATTTTCGAAAGCCGTATTGATCCACCGGCGTCACCGAAGACCCGTCCGCCGACAGCGCCAGCAACACCCGCATTCCGGCATCTTCGGTGAGATAAGCCGGCGCCGGCCCGGCGTCGAACTCGTCGACGCGTTGCAGGCTCTCGATGTCGACGACAGTCACCCGGTCACGCAGCGGCTGTGGCACGAAGACGTGTCGATCGTCCTTCTGGCTGATCTGCAGGTTGCGCCCGACGTCCATCGGTTCCGAGAAGCGCGTGTCGGCGGTGGGCGAACCGGTGACCGTGATCTTGGCGAGCCGGTGATCGTCGGTGAGTCCCAGCAGTGAGCGGTCGCGATACGACCAGACGGGATCACGCACCGAGGCGCCGATCGCGGTCAGCTCCACCGCCGGCGCGCTCTCCAGCGTGGCCCCGGGAGCGGAACACCCGGCGGCTGCCACCAGTCCGGCGGCTAATGCGCCAGATGCACCAGACCAACGCCACCGCCGCTGGTGAGAAGTACCGATGGCCACGATCACTCGCCGTCCTTTCACCACCGCCCCAAGGGCAGTACCCCCGCAACCGTCCGGCTACACGTGTCGCTTCGGGAAACGATCGACGGCTCCGGTGAGAGCGGTTACAGAATCGGCCGGCCTCCGGTGACGGCCACCCGGGCGCCCGAAATATAACTCGCGTCATCGGATGCCAGCAGGACGTAGATCGGCGCTAGTTCGGCGGGTTGGCCGGCGCGGCCCAGCGGCACGTTGTCCCCGAAGGACTCCACGCTGTCGGCGGGCATCGTGGCCGGGATCAGCGGTGTCCATATCGGACCGGGCGCCACGCTGTTGACCCGAATCCCTTTGGCGCCGAGCAGTTGAGCGAGACTTGCCGAGAAATTGGCAATGGCTGCCTTGGTTGCGGCGTAGGGCGCCAGCGTGGGGTTGGGCGTATCGGAGTTGACCGAGGAACTGCCGATGATCGAGGACCCGGGGCCCAGGTACGGCAATGCCGCCTTGGCGAGATGAAAGTATGCGCCGACATTGAGCCGAAAGGTGTAGTCCCACTCCTCGTCGCTGATCTCGCCGAGGCTTTCATGCATCATCTGGTAGGCGGCATTATTGACCAGGATGTCGATGCCGCCGAATTCCTCGACGGCGCGGTCGATCACCGCGCGGCAGTGCGCCGGATCGGCGAGATCACCCGGAACCAGGACGCAGCGTCGGCCGGCCTCTTCGATGTAGCGTGCGACCTCGCGCGCGTCGTCGTGCTCGTTGAGGTAAGAGACGAGCACATCGGCGCCTTCTCGCGCATACGCGATCGCCACCGCCCGGCCGATGCCGCTGTCCCCGCCGGTAATGACCGCGCGCTTACCGGTGAGTTTTCCCGAACCGCGATAGCTATTCTCGCCGCAGTCGGGAACAGGATTCATCCGGCCCTGCACTCCGGGCACGCTTTGTTGCTGTGCCGCAAAGCTCATGGCAACTTCCTTTCCGGTAATTCATGCTGACCAATTGTCAAGCGCCGCAAATGTTCAACTGACTGGTGAGCAGTGCCAGCAGTTCAGGATCTCCGGCGTTCCCGGGCCGGCCGTGGGCACGTCAGGATCGTCGTCAGCCGGTGGCTCCGGATCGCGCCATTCTTCCCTCCTGCTGGATCGATTTCCCTGCAGGGTGCCACTCAGCTCATGCTTGAGCTCATCGTCGTCGCGCGGGCTGTGCTTGGCGTTCCCACGTTCCATAGCAGGCTCCCCGTTCGTGAGCGGCCCCTGCTGCAGACGGGCTACCCGTGGCCACCACGGGCTAATCAACCATTTCGTCTTCCGGCGGAATGCGGTCGGTGCAGTGGCACCTGATACCGCTGTTAATGAATGTTAATGACTGTTGCCAATGATGTTGTCGAGCAAAAGTCAACCCGATGGTCCGTGCAGGTAGACCCGCCGATCAAGGCAACTTGTCAGATGACCCGGTTTGGGCCTTCGACGGCGGGGTTATTCGTTGGGAGTGGTTAGGGCCCCGAATAAGGGAACAACTGCTTTGAACGACACGAACGAGAGGGGATAAGCGTGAAGTTCACAACGACGGTGATGAAAACGAGTATCGGTGCCGCGGCGATCGCGGCAGCGGGTGTCTTCGGCGCGGCGACGGCGACGGCGGCACCTCCGACCATCGAGAGCTTCGGTACCGCCGAACAGCTGGTAGACGGGCCGATGGTCACCTCCTACACGGTTGCCAATCTGCAGCCGAGCAACGTGACCATTCCGGGTTACACCCCGCACGGAAAGCTCTACCAGGCCGAGGTCACCGCCAAATCCGTCAGCGGAGTCGTGACCCCGGTGGTCTCTGACTTCAACGCCCGCTCCGCCAGCGGTCAGAACTACCGGGTGATCGACACGGTGCCGGTGCCCAACGGGCTGAATCCGGCGCCGATCAATCAGGGTGACCAACGTAGCGGATTGATTTACTTCGACGTGACCGGCCAGCCGCCCAACGGCGTGGTCTACAACGACGGAGTGCAAGACGTCCTCATCTGGACCAGCAACGTCTAACCGCTGCTTGTCATCGACCTCCCCGCGTCAATGTCGACGCGGGGAGGTCTCGTTACCAATCGAATTGGCCGGCCTGCATCGGCGCCGATTCAATCGGGTACCCCGTCGCCATGAGTGCTAGCGATCTCAGGCCCGAAGAAGTCCGCCAACAGGCGCGGCGCCACGCCGATCAAGCGCGGGCGACGATGGGGGACAAGCGGGACAAGCAGGATGGTGGTCTCAGCGGCTGGGTAGCCAAACGGGCCGGCAAATGGGATCTCGACGGCCAGGACGAGACCACTCTGCACCGCCATAAGTTTGTGTGGAACTTGCTTGTCGACTATTGGTTCCGGATGGAGATTGACGGCTGGGACAACATTCCCGAGCCGCCGGTGCTGCTGGTCGGCATTCACTCGGGGGCTCCGTTCGTCTGGGACGCGTGGACCGTGGGTCTGCAATGGTGGCGACGGTTCGGACCGGAGCGCCCGTTGCACGGCACCGCGCACGACGCGCTGATGGCGATTCCGGGAATCGGGCGATATTTCCGGTCGATGGGGGTCCTTCCGGCGGCCCCGGATGCCATCGCGACGGCATTGGCCGAGGGGCGTGACGTGGCGTTGTGGCCCGGCGGTGAGGTGGATTCGCTGCGGCCCTGGACCGAGCGTGACCGGGCAAACCTCGCCGGGCGGAAAGGCTTCGTGAAAATGGCGATTCTGGCCGGGGTGCCGATCGTGCCGATCGCGACGGTCGGCGGCGCCGACGCCATGCCGGTGCTGATTCGCGGCGACCGCCTATCCCGGGCCTTACAGCTCGATCGGCTGTTGCGGCTGAAGGTCTTCCCGCTGGCGATCTCACTGCCGTGGGGTATTGCACCGGCGGCGCTTCCGCAGCTGCCATTGCCCGCCAAAATCCGGACCCGGTTCATGCCCGCGGTCGACTTGGACCACGACCCCGCCCGCGCCGACGACGACGCCTATGTCGACAGCAAGTACCGCGAAGTCGAGGACACCATTCAGCGCGGCATGGACGCCCTGACACGCAAGCGCGCCCTGCCGCTGTTCGGCTGAACTACTGCGCGACGGAGTCCCGGGCCGCCGTAGCCACGGGACTCACCTCCGGCTCGCGGACAATCCACCGGGGTTGTGGTGGCGTCGCCGCCCGGTAGCCCACGCTGCGCACGGTTTCCACCAGCGCTGCATACTCGGCTCCGAGCTTGGCGCGTAGCCGTCGCACGTGGACGTCTACGGTACGGACCTGACCGGCGCAGTCATATCCCCACACTTCATGCATCAGCCGCGTCCGGGTGAACGCCCGACCGGCGTGCTGCACGAGAAACGCAAGCAACTTGAATTCCGTGGCGGTCAGGCCCAGGTTTTTGCCGCCCAGCGACGCCGTATAACTGTCGGGGTGCAGCACCAGGTCGCCGAATTCGAGGGTGCCCTCCAGCGCGTGGCGCCGGCGGGTGATCGCCAGCCGCAACCGCGCCCGCAGCTCGGCCGCGTCGGCCGCCTCCAGCAGCACATCGTCGAAATGCCAGTCGACGTCAACCTCGATGAAATCGGCTAGCGCGACAACGGCGACCACCGCAAGTGCGGGCACGTCGGCCGTCAGCCGCCGGCATGCCCGGCGAGCCGCAGCCAGATCGGTGCGCGCATCGATCATCGCGACGTCGGCGCCGTCGAGCTGCCATGCGTGGTGGTCGTCCAGCGGGGCACGCCGCACCGAGCGCGCGAATGATTCCAATCTCGGCAATACCGAGGGGAAGTCGGCTTCGTTGCTGATCAGCAGCACTTCCAACAGACGTCTCCCAACCCCTTCGCGACGGTCCCGCCACCCTCTATCCGTAGGCACCTCCCGGGGAGATGTCTCACAGCGAAGCCCTGAATACCCGCTGGGAAGAAAATTATTCCCGGGCTGTCAGCGCCACCGGTTCGGTTGAGATTCGGCGCACTCGATGAACCCGGCCCGTATCCCGGGCCGGGTCCACCCTTCCCTCAAGCTATGGACCCTCAAGCTATGGGTCGGCCTGCCGGCGCTGCGCGGCTGCGTTTCGATCTGCGCGCCGGATTCCCCGCCGCACCGGCTGGTCAAACATCGGCAATCGGGTGCCGACGGAAACTGCCGCGGCTGTGTGCTGCAGCGGTGTGATCACCGACATCGTTTGGGTTTGCTCGCAGCGGGCAATTAGGGACCAATGACATCGCTATGGCTGGCCGGCCGCAATCGGCTCCGGCAGCAATCCGATCGGCTGAACGGCCAGCTGACATCGGCCGACGTGGTGGTCGTCGGCGCCGGTATCACCGGGCTGGTCAGCGCGGTGCTGTTGGCCCGCGCCGGCAAGGAGGTGCTGGTGCTGGAAGCCCGCACCGCGGGCGCGGTGACCACCGGCAACACCACCGGAAAGCTCAGCCTGCTGCAGGGAACCACGCTGTCGAAGATCGTCGCTCGCCACGGCGACCGGCTGGCCGCCGACTATGTGCGCGGCAATCGGGAGGGCCAGGACTGGCTGCTGCGGCATTGCGCCGCCAACCAGCTTCCGGTACAGCGCGAAGACGACTACACCTATGCCCAAAGCCCCGACGAAGTGGCGTCGGCGCGCGCCGTCCTGGCCGCCTGCGACCGGGCCGGAGTCGGCGCGCAGTGGGCCGACGAGGCCGACGTGCCGTTCCCGTACCACGGGGGAGTGCGGCTGTCCGATCAGGCGCAGATCGACCCGATGCCGTTGCTGGACAGCTTCATCCGGGAGCTGACCGACCGTGGCGGCCTTCTTGTGGAAGGGGCCCGGGTGCGCAGGTTGTCGCACCACCGGGGCCGCGTCCGCCTGGCGGTGCGGACGAGCGACGGCGACGCCGACGTCGACGCGGGACACTGCATCCTGGCCACCGGCATGCCCGTCTTCGACCGCGGCGGATTCTTCGCCCGGCTCAAACCCAACAGGTCCTATTGCACGGCTTTCGACGTCCCCGGCCCCATCACCCGGTCGATGTTCATCTCGGCCGGCTCGCCGACCAGATCCGTACGCTACGCGCCGTTCGGCGACGGTGAGCGGCTGATCGTGGCCGGAGCCAGCCATGTCGTCGGGCGAAAGAGTCCCATCGCCGAACTCGACGAGCTGATGTCATGGGCACGACGCCACTACCCGGGCGCGGTGGCGACGCATCGCTGGTCGGCTCAGGACTACACGCCCGTCGACCAGCTGCCGTATGTCGGGCCCATCCTGCCGGGTGATGAAAAGGTGCTCGTTGCTTCAGGATTCAACAAGTGGGGACTGACCAACGGAGTGGCCGCGGCGTTGCTGCTCAGTTCGCGCATTCTCGGCGGACGGATGGACTGGGCGCGTGCGTTCGCGGCGTGGAGTCCGCATGAATTGAGCGGGGTCACCACGGCTCTCACCGCCAACCTCGAGGTCGCTTATCACCTGGCCAAAGGCTGGCTGGCGCCGGCCGTCCGGCGATCCGATGGCATCGACGCCAATGGTGACGGCGACGCTGGTGTGGTCACCGGGCCACCGTGGCACCTGCAGGCGAGGTGTGCGGTCGACGGCGTCGAGCATCGGGTTTCGCCGGTCTGCCCACACCTCGGCGGGATCGTGAACTGGAACGAGGCCACTCAAGCCTGGGAATGCCCGTTACACGGGTCGCGGTTTGCGCCGGACGGCGCGCTGCTGGAGGGGCCCGCCAGCCGGGGCCTGAACGCCTCGTCTTAGGCGAGTCTTAGGCGGGTTCTGGAACTCGCACCGGCCACCGAGGTCCGGGCTCCGGCGTCGGCGGCCGTCCGCCGGCGAGGTGAACCACCCCGGCTACCCCGCGGCACCGCGATGAGGCAGGATGTCAGATGCCGTCCCGCGTGGTCGCCGGGATGGCACTGTCATGCGAGGAGTCTTATGGCGGAGTCCCCGGAAACTGACGTCGCCGGCTCGACGGCTCCCCGGCCGGAGGCGACAACCACCAACGGCGTACCGGCTTCGGCAGTTCCGCACCCACCGTCGAGGTATAAGCGGGTGCTGCTGAAGCTCGGCGGCGAAATGTTCGGCGGCGGCCAGGTGGGACTGGATCCCGACGTGGTGGCCCAAGTCGCTCGGCAGATCGCCGAGGTGGTGCGCGGTGGGGTGCAGGTCGCCGTCGTGATCGGTGGCGGCAATTTCTTCCGTGGCGCGCAGCTGCAGCAGCGCGGTATGGAACGCACCCGTTCGGACTACATGGGCATGCTCGGTACCGTCATGAACAGCCTTGCGCTGCAAGACTTTCTGGAGAAGGAAGGCATCGTCACCCGAGTCCAGACGGCGATCACCATGGGCCAGGTGGCCGAGCCCTATCTGCCGTTGCGGGCGGTGCGTCACCTGGAGAAGGGGCGGGTGGTGATCTTCGGCGCCGGCATGGGGCTGCCCTACTTCTCCACCGACACCACGGCAGCGCAACGGGCGCTGGAGATCGGCGCGGACGTGGTCTTGATGGCCAAGGCGGTCGACGGTGTGTTCGCCGAGGATCCACGCGAGAATCCTGCGGCCGAACTACTGACCGTGATCAGTCACCGGGAGGTAATCGACCGGGGGTTGCGAGTTGCCGATACCACCGCATTCAGCTTGTGTATGGACAATGGCATGCCGATTCTGGTGTTCAACTTGCTGGTCGATGGGAATATTGCCCGTGCGGTCGCTGGTGAGAAGATCGGAACGCTGGTCACCACCTGAACGCTGGTCACCACCTAAGGGGAAGACGCGATGATCGATGATGCTCTCTTCGATGCCGAAGAGAAAATGGAGAAGGCCGTATCGGTCGCCCGTGACGACCTGTCAACCATCCGGACCGGGCGCGCCAACCCGGGTATGTTCTCCCGGATCGTCATCGACTATTACGGCACCAATACCCCAATCACCCAGCTGGCCAGCATCAACGTTCCCGAGGCACGGCTGGTCGTCATCAAGCCGTATGAAGCCAACCAGCTGCACGCCATCGAGACCGCGATTCGCAACTCCGACCTCGGAGTCAACCCCACCAACGACGGCACCCTGATCCGCGTGGCGATACCGCAGCTCACCGAGGAGCGCCGGCGGGAGCTGGTCAAGCAGGCCAAGCACAAGGGCGAGGAAGCCCGGGTCTCGGTACGCAATATCCGTCGCAAAGCGATGGAAGAACTGCACCGCATCCGCAAGGACGGCGAGGCCGGCGAGGACGAGGTCGGCCGCGCGGAAAAGGACCTCGACAAGACTACCCACCACTACGTCGCCCAGATCGATGAACTGGTGAAACACAAAGAAGGCGAGCTGCTGGAGGTCTAGGACCGCTCAGCAGCCAAGTCCGTACAGATCCGTGGCAACCACCGATGCCAGCACCGGCACCCCGGCCGACGACCCGCCGCACGGGCCGAAGAAGACCTCCCGGGCCGGACGCGACCTGCCCGCGGCCATCGCGGTGGGCTCGGGCATCGGCGCGGTCCTCGTGGCGACGCTGTTGCTCGCTCCGCGCGGCTGGGTCGCAATCTGCGCGCTGGCCATGGCCGTCGCCAGCCATGAGGTGGTGCGGCGACTACGTGAAGCCGGGTATCTGATCCCGGTGATCCCGTTGCTGGTCGGCGGGCAGGTGACAATCTGGCTGAGCTGGCCCTACGGCGCTCGAGGCGTGCTGGCGGGCTTCGGCGCCATGGTCGTGGTCTGCATGATCTGGCGGCTGTTCATGCAGGACAAGCGGTCGGACGGCGGCGCCGAGCGGGCTGCGCCGGGGAACTACCTGCGTGACACGTCGGCCACCATCTTTCTGGCCGCGTGGGTGGTGCTGTTCGGCTCCTTCGCTGCGCTGCTGGTCTACCACGGCGCCGGCTGGGTGTTTGCCATGATGATCGCGGTCATCGCCTCCGACGTCGGTGGTTATGCGGTGGGGGTGTTGTTCGGCAAGCATCCGATGGTTCCAACGATCAGCCCGAAGAAATCGTGGGAGGGATTCGCCGGTTCGATGGTCTGCGGTGTCACCGCGACCACCATTACCGCGACGTACCTGGCCGGCAAGACACCGTGGGTGGGGGCGCTGCTGGGCGTACTTTTCGTGCTGACCACGACCCTGGGCGACCTGGTGGAGTCGCAAGTGAAGCGCGACCTCGGGATCAAAGACATGGGGCGGCTGCTGCCGGGCCATGGCGGCCTGATGGACCGGCTCGACGGCGTTCTGCCGTCCGCGGTGGCGGCCTGGATAGTGCTGACGCTGCTGCCCTAAGCTGCCCTAGCTTGCCCGGCAGGTCGATACTGGACACCATCATGGTCGGTGAGCTGATGTTCGAGGCGCCGCGCCGCGGCATGCCACCGCGGCACCTCGCCGATCTTGACGCGGCCGGCCGCGCGTCCGCTGTCGCCGAACTGGGCCTGCCGGCGTTTCGGGCCAAGCAACTCGCGCACCATTACTTCGGTCGCCTGATCGCCGACCCGCGCCAGATGAGCGACCTGCCTGCGGCCGTTCGCGACGTGATCGCCGCGGCGATGTTCCCGACCCTGCTGACCGCGGTGCGCGAGGTCACCTGTGACGCCGGGCAGACTCGAAAGACGTTGTGGCGGGCCGTCGATGGGGCCACCGTCGAGTCGGTGCTGATGCGCTACCCGCAACGCAATACGGTGTGCATCTCGTCGCAGGCCGGTTGCGGCATGGCCTGTCCGTTCTGTGCTACCGGCCAGGGCGGTCTGACCCGCAATCTGTCGACGGCAGAGATCGTCGAACAGGTGCGTGCCGCCGCCGCGGCCATGCGGGACGACTTCGGTGATCGGCTGTCCAACGTGGTCTTCATGGGCATGGGAGAGCCGCTGGCCAACTATTCGCGGGTGGTGGCCGCCGTGCGGCGCATCACCGAGCCGCCGCCGTGTGGTTTCGGCATCTCGGCCCGCTCGGTGACGGTGTCGACGGTGGGTCTGGCCCCGGCGATCCGCAAGCTCGCCGATGAACGGCTCGGCGTGACGTTGGCGCTGTCGTTGCATGCGCCCGACGACGAGCTGCGTGACACGCTGGTCCCGGTGAACAACCGTTGGAAAGTCGACGAGGCCCTCGATGCCGCGCGCTACTACGCCGAGGTGACCGGCCGCCGGGTGTCCGTGGAATATGCATTGATTCGTGGCGTCAACGACCAACGGTGGCGGGCCGACCTGCTGGGCCGGCGGCTGCATCGCGCGCTGGGGCCACTGGTCCACGTCAACCTCATCCCGCTGAACCCGACACCGGGTAGTGACTGGGATGCCAGCCCCAAGCCGGTGGAGCGTGACTTCGTCAAGCATGTTCGTGCGCAAGGGGTTTCGTGTACCGTCCGCGACACTCGCGGCCGCGAGATCAGCGCCGCCTGCGGACAGCTGGCCGCCGGAGGCGGGTAGCTGGAGCGCGGGTGCATCGGACCGGGCCTGCGGACAGCTGGCCGCCGGAGGCGGGTAGCTGGAGCGCGGGTGCATCGGACCGGGCCTGCGGACAGCTGGCCGCCGGAGGCGGGTAGCTGGAGCGCGGGTGCATCGGACCGGGCCTGCGGACAGCTGGCCGCCGGAGGCGGGTGAGCGTGATGAACCGCGGCACGGGGTAATACGTGATCAGGGCACCTACGTCCGAATACGAGGTCTGCCATGATTCTTCGTCTACCGTCCCCGACCAGAGCATTCGCCGCGGGCTTTGTGGCCGTCGCGTTTGTGGTTGTCCTGTTGCTCGGCGTTACCGGTGCGCCGCGCGCGATGGCTGCCGATGATCGTCTGAATTTCACCGCAACCACGCTCAGCGGCGCACCGTTCAACGGGGCCAGCCTGCAGGGCAAGCCGGCCGTGTTGTGGTTCTGGACGCCCTGGTGCCCGTTCTGCAACGCCGAGGCGCCCGGCGTCAGCCACGTGGCGGCCGTCAATCCAAATGTCACTTTCGTCGGCATTGCGGCGCATTCCGACGTCGGCGCGATGCAGGGCTTCGTCACCAAGTACGGGCTGAACTTCACGAACCTCAACGACGCCGACGGTTCGATCTGGGCTCGCTACAACGTTCCCTGGCAGCCGGCGTGGGTGTTCTACCGCGCGGATGGCTCGTCGACCTTCGTCAACAACCCGACGTCGGCCATGTCCGAGCAAGAGCTCTCCGGCCGGGTGGCCGAGCTGGCGTCCTGACGTCATGGACCAGGGTCTGGTCGGTCTGGCCTTCGCCGCTGGGCTGGTGGCCGCGCTGAACCCGTGTGGGTTCGCCATGTTGCCCGCCTACTTGTTCTTGGTGGTGCGCGGGCTGCATCCCGCAGAACGTGGGGGATTGCCAGCGCTCGTACGAGCGCTGGCGGCCACCGTGGGAATGGCGCTCGGCTTCACAACGGTGTTCGGCTTGTTCGGTGCCCTGACCATCTCGGCCGCCACGACGGTGCAGCGTTACTTACCGTACGCGACGGTTCTGATCGGGATTTTCCTTGTCGCCCTGGGGGTTTGGCTGCTGGGGGGTCGCGAGTCGACGGCGTTGACGCCCCGGCGGTTCGGCCCGCGATGGGCACCCACGGCCCGGCTGGGATCCACATACGGCTACGGCGTCAGCTATGCGACGGCCTCGCTGTCGTGCACCATCGGCCCGTTCCTGGCGGTCACCGGGGCCGGGTTCCGGGGTGGTTCGATCGTGGGCAGCATCGCAATCTACCTGGCTTACGTTGCGGGTCTCACCCTGGTCGTGGGAGTGCTTGCCGTTGGCGTCGCGGCCGCGAGTTCGGCTCTGGCCGAGCGCATCCGGCGGATCCTGCCGTTGGTCAACCGGATCAGCGGCGCGCTACTGGTACTGACCGGACTGTACGTGAGTTACTACGGCCTCTCCGAGCTGCGCCTGTTCTCAGGTGCTGGGGTGAACCCACGCGACGGGGTGATCACCGCCGCCGGCCGCGTCCAGGGCGTCCTCGCCGGTTGGGTACACGAACACGGCGCCTGGCCGTGGGTCGCGGCATTGGCCATGTTGACGCTCGGCGGGCTTGCCGGTGCGTGGTATCGCCGGGCGCGGCGTTCTACCTGAGCCAGCCGCGCCGGCGGCCCCACAAGTCGCGCACCAGCACAACGAGCACCAGTGCGGCAAACCCGATCAGGAACCAGTCCTCGACGTGGCCGACGTGGTTGCCGCGCAGCATCGCCAGCAGGAATACGAATATGCCCAACCCGACGATGTGCCAGGTGCGGTGGTTGATCCTGCTCCAGCCCCACTTCGCGGACGGCACCTCGGCGGGGTCAACGCCGGTGTACTGCTCCACCTCGGTACTTGCCACGGCAACTCCTCCGGTTCGGGTCTGGCTTCTGGCATCGGATCGGCGGTTTCCGACATTTTGACACACGCCGGATCAGCGTGGAGTCGCCTGCCGAGCGACCAACCGTAGCCACCTGCACATGGTCGCTCACATATCCAGCGGATGACGCCAGCGCAGCCGGCCAAAGCGGGCGAAACCGCGGTCTGCGCTCACCCAGGTCGCGTTGTTCTCCAGGGCGTAGGCGGCCAGATACGCGTCCGCGATGTCGTTGCCACTCGCATCGATATCGGCGGCGAGCTGCCGAAACAGCGTCCAGTGCCGCTCGCCGGGCTTGAGCCGTATCGCGGCGGGTGCCGCGAGCAAGGCATCCACCGCCTGCCATGCGTCGGGCTGGCTGGTCGGTTCGACGAAGATGCGGCGGTTGGTCACCACCCGGACGAAGCCGGCGAGCACGCTGTCCGGCAGACCGAGCGGCTCGTCGCCGTTGGCCAGCCGCTCGAGTACATCTCGGTAGTTCGGGTGTTCTCGCAGGTCGGCTCGATGGGCGTTGACGAGAACGTTGACGTCAACGCAATGCATCGACCGGCACGCCCTCGTCCATCGCCTCTGCGACCGCGGCGTTCGACGACAGATCCACGCCGGGTCTAAGCCCGCCGCTGCCAATCGGCTGGACTCGATAACGCCCGGCCGCCGACTGCCCGGGCGGATTGAGACCGCATCGCACCGCATCTTCGAGAACCGCGGCCACGGTACGCCCGGATCGAGCGGCCCGTGCCTTCACCTCGCGGTAGAGCTCGTCGTCGATCCGGATCGTCGTGCGCACCATGGCATCTTAGCATCAGAAGTAGGCGTCAAGATGCCTCCGCGAGGGCACGGCGACGACGGGATGGTTTGGCGGCACAATGGTGAGGTGACAAAGCCGACCGATGGGCACGCCGGCCGCCTTCGGGTGCTGGTGCTGGGCAGCACAGGTTCGATCGGCACCCAGGCGCTGGAGGTCATCGCCGCCAATCCGGACCGCTTCGAGGTGGTGGGGTTGGCTGCCGGGGGCAAAAATCTCGACACACTGTTGCGTCAGCGCGTCCAGACCGGCGTCACCAATATCGCGGTCACCGACGATCACGCGGCGCAACGTGCCGGCGACATCCCGTACTACGGCCCCGATGCCGTCACCAGGCTGATCGAGGAGACCGAAGCCGACGTGGTGCTCAACGCACTGGTCGGTGCGTTGGGCCTGCGGCCGACGCTGGCGGCACTGGAATCCGGTGCCCGGCTGGCCCTGGCCAACAAGGAGTCGCTGGTGGCCGGTGGCCCCCTGGTGCTGCGGGCCGCGCGGCCCGGTCAAATCGTTCCGGTGGACTCCGAGCACTCCGCGCTGGCCCAGTGCCTGCGCGGCGGCACTCCGGACGAAGTGGCCAAACTGGTGCTCACCGCCTCGGGCGGGCCGTTCCGGGGCTGGTCGGCCGCCGACCTCGAACACGTCACCCCGGAACAGGCCGGCGCCCATCCCACCTGGTCCATGGGCCCGATGAACACGCTCAACTCGGCTTCGCTGGTCAACAAGGGCCTAGAGCTGATCGAAACGCACCTGTTGTTCGGCATTCCCTATGACCGCATCGACGTCGTGGTCCACCCGCAGTCGATCATTCATTCGATGGTCACCTTCGTCGACGGCTCGACCATCGCCCAGGCCAGCCCGCCGGACATGAAGCTGCCCATTTCGCTGGCGTTGGGCTGGCCGCGCCGGGTGCCCGGGGCGGCCACCAGCTGCGACTTTGGTCAGCCGCAGGCATGGGAATTCGAGCCACTGGACAGCGGCGTTTTCCCGGCGGTCGAACTGGCCCGACATGCCGGTGAAACCGGCGGCTGCATGACCGCCGTCTACAACGCCGCCAACGAAGAAGCGGCCGAAGCGTTCCTCACCGGCCGCATCGGCTTCCCCGCCATCGTCGGGACCATCGCCGACGTGCTGCACGATGCCGACCAATGGGCGCTTCCACCCGCTACCGTGGATGACGTACTCGACGCGCAGCGCTGGGCGCGGGAACGCGCGCAGCGCGCGGTCGCCAAAGCCAACCCGGCCGGTGCCTACGAGAAGGTCTCCGGAAAGGCGTGAGAAAGGTCCATACAGCCTGATGATGTTTGTTATCGGCATTGTGCTGTTCGCACTCGCCATCCTGATCTCGGTGGCGTTGCATGAATGCGGCCATATGTGGGCAGCGCGCGCGACCGGGATGAAGGTGCGTCGTTATTTCGTCGGCTTCGGTCCCACCCTGTGGTCGACGCGCCGCGGTGAAACCGAATACGGCGTCAAGGCGATTCCGGCGGGCGGTTTCTGCGACATCGCCGGCATGACCCCGGTCGAGGAGCTCGCTCCCGACGAACGTGACCGCGCGATGTACAAGCAGGCGACCTGGAAGCGGGTCGCGGTGCTGTTCGCCGGCCCGGGCATGAACTTTGTGATCTGCCTGGTGTTGATCTATGCCATCGCGGTGATGTGGGGGCTGCCCAACCTGCATCCGCCGACCAGGGCCGTGATCGGCGAAACCGGCTGCGTCGCAGCGGAAACCGCGCAAGGCAAGCTCGAACAGTGCGCCGGGCCCGGCCCTGCCGCCGTGGCGGGACTGCGCGCCGGCGACGTCGTGGTCAAGGTCGGCGACACCCCTGTGTCCACGTTCGACGAAATGGCCGCCGCGGTACGCAAGATGCATGGCACCGTGCCGATTGTCGTCGAGCGCAATGGCGCCACCATCACCGCCAACGTCACCATCGAACCCACCCGGCGCTGGTTGCCCACCGGGCAGAGCGGGCAACTCCAGCCCGCCACGGTCGGCGCCATCGGGGTCGGAGCCCTGCGTCCCGGTCCTACCCAATACGGCGTGTTGTCCGCGATTCCGGCTACCTTCGCGTTCGCCGGTGACCTGACCATCGAGGTGGGCAAGGCGCTGGCCGCCATCCCGACCAAGGTCGGCGCGCTGGTCCATGCCATCGGTGGCGGGCAGCGTGACCCGGAGACGCCGATGAGCGTGGTAGGCGCCAGCATCATCGGCGGCGACACCGTGGACCACGGGCTGTGGGTGGCATTCTGGTTCTTCCTGGCCCAGTTGAACCTCATCCTGGGTGCGATCAACCTGTTGCCGTTGCTGCCGTTCGACGGCGGTCATATCGCCGTCGCGGTATTCGAGAAGGTCCGCAATATGATTCGCGCGGCTCGCGGCAAGGTGGCCGCGGCGCCGGTGAACTATCTCAAGCTCATGCCAGCCACCTACGTGGTCCTGTTCTTCGTCGTCGGATACATGCTGTTGACCGTCACCGCTGACTTGGTCAACCCGATCCGGCTCTTCCAATAACTACCCAGAGAGAAGGACCGACAGTGACCGTTGGCCTGGGCATGCCCCAAAGTCCGAAGCCGCCGGCGCCCACGCTGTCCCCCCGGCGCTCCACCCGCCAGCTGATGGTCGGCGACGTCGGGGTCGGCAGCGACCACCCGATTTCGGTGCAGTCGATGTGCACCACAAAAACCCACGACGTCAATTCGACGCTGCAGCAGATCGCGGAATTGACTGCGGCCGGCTGCGACATCGTGCGGGTGGCGTGCCCGCGGCAGGAGGATGCCGACGCACTGGCCGAGATCGCCCGCCACAGCCAGATCCCGGTCATCGCCGACATCCACTTCCAGCCGAAGTACATCTTCGCCGCCATCGACGCGGGCTGCGCGGCGGTGCGGGTAAACCCGGGAAACATCAAGGAATTCGACGGCCGGGTCGGCGAGGTCGCCAAGGCCGCCGGTGACGCCGGCATCCCGATCCGGATCGGCGTCAACGCCGGCTCGCTGGACAAGCGGTTCCTGCAGAAGTACGGCAAGGCCACGCCGGAGGCGCTGGTCGAGTCGGCGCTGTGGGAGGCCTCGCTGTTCGAGGAGCACGGTTTCGGGGACATCAAGATCAGCGTCAAGCACAACGATCCGGTGGTAATGGTCCGCGCGTACGAGTTGCTGGCCGCGCAGTGCGACTACCCGCTGCACCTCGGCGTCACCGAGGCGGGTCCCGCGTTCCAGGGCACCATCAAATCCGCGGTCGCCTTCGGGGCGCTGTTGTCCAAGGGCATCGGCGACACCATCCGGGTGTCGTTGTCGGCGCCGCCGGTCGAGGAAGTCAAGGTGGGCAATCAGATCCTCGAATCGTTGAACCTGCGGCCGCGGACGCTGGAGATCGTGTCCTGCCCGTCGTGCGGTCGCGCCCAGGTCGACGTCTACACCCTGGCCAACGAGGTGACCGCGGGTCTCGACGGGCTCGACGTGCCGTTGCGGGTGGCCGTGATGGGTTGTGTCGTCAACGGTCCGGGGGAGGCGCGCGAGGCCGACTTGGGCGTTGCTTCCGGAAACGGCAAGGGGCAGATCTTCGTTCGGGGCGAAGTGATCAAGACCGTGCCCGAAGCGCAGATCGTCGAGACTTTGATCGAAGAGGCTATGCGACTTGCCGCCGAAATGGCACCTGACGCCGATCCGGGCGCGACATCGAGCGGTTCGCCGATTGTGACCGTAAGCTGATAGACGCCAGACCTCGTTCTGGCTTCGGTTGGCACCACAGAGAGTTTTTCAGATGTCGGCTCCGCCCATCATGCGCCTGGTCGGCGAGCGACGGGTGGCTGTGGTGCGCGATGCCGCGGCGGTGTGGCGGGTGCTCGACGAGAACCCGATCGAATCGTGCATGGTCGCCGCGCGGGTCGCCGACTACGGCATCGAGCCGAATTCGATTGGCGGAGAGCTGTGGACGCGACGCGGTGGCGTGGACGAGTCGTTGTGCTTCGCCGGGGCCAACCTCATTCCGCTGCGTGGCGGGCTGATCGATCTCAACGCGTTCGCCGACGAGGCCAAGAGCACCGCACGGCGGTGTTCGTCGCTGGTCGGCCGGGCCGACCTCGTGCTGCCGATGTGGCAGCGGCTCGAGTCCACCTGGGGTCCCGCGCGCGACGTGCGCGACCATCAACCGCTGATGGCGATCAACACCCACCCCAGCTGTGCGATCGATCCCGAGGTCCGGCAGGTACGGCCGGAGGAGCTCGATGCCTACCTGGTGGCGGCCGTGGACATGTTCATCGGTGAAGTCGGCATCGACCCGCGCATGGGCGACGGCGGCCGGGGCTACCGTCGCCGGGTGGCCAGCCTCATCGCGGCCGGACGGGCCTGGGCCCGTTTCGAGCACGGCGAGGTGGTCTTCAAAGCCGAGGTGGGGTCGCAGTCGCCGTCCGTCGGGCAGATCCAGGGGGTGTGGGTTCATCCGGAGCGACGCGGCCTGGGTCGGGGGACCGCCGGTACCGCGACGGTTGCCGCGGTGATCGTCGGCAGCGGGCGCATCGCCAGCCTGTACGTGAACAGCTTCAACACCGTCGCCCGTGCCGCCTACACGCGAGTCGGGTTCCGGGAAGTGGGTACCTTCGCCACGGTGCTGCTCGACTGAGCCGTGGCGCGGGTGTAACGCCACGGCGAAAATCCGGCTCCAATCCCGCCCTGGCGTTACGGACGGCAGTGGCCTGGCTCAATAACGGTTGGGTCTCGGTGTGTCGACGCGGCCGCTGCTGTCAGTCTTCTTAACATCAGTCACGATGGTAACTCGCATAACGTTAGCCTCAGTTTTCGCAGGCGTTCTGGTCGCGGTCGCCGTATTGCCGGGGTGCACCCCTCGGCCCGAAGGGCCCGGACCGGCCGCGGAGAAGTTCTTCGCCGCGTTGGCCATCGGCGACACCGCCACCGCCGCCCAACTCACCGACAACCCCAACGAAGCCCGCGAAGCGCTCAACGCCGCCTGGGCCGGACTGCAAGCCACCCACCTGGACACGCAGCTTCTCAGCTCGAAGTACGCCGAGGACATGGGCACCGTCGCGTATCGCTTCACCTGGCATCTGCCCAAGAACCGGACGTGGAGCTACGACGGACAGCTGAAGATGGCCCGCGACGAGGGCCAGTGGCAGGTCCGCTGGGCGACTACCGGGTTGCATCCGAAACTCGGTGAGCACCAGACCTTCTCGCTACGCTCCGATCCGCCGCGGCGGGCCTCGGTGAACGAACTCGGCGGTACCGATGTGCTGGCGCCGGGCTTCTTGTACCACTACTCGCTGGACGCGACGACTGCCGGTGCCGACCTCATCGGCACCGCACACGCGGTCGTGGACGCGCTACACCCGTTCAACG
The DNA here is from genome assembly GCF_000157895.3 of Mycobacterium kansasii ATCC 12478. NCBI lineage: Bacteria > Bacillati > Actinomycetota > Actinomycetes > Mycobacteriales > Mycobacteriaceae > Mycobacterium > Mycobacterium kansasii. The sequence goes on from NC_022663.1 coordinate 5,421,354, forward strand.
ACGCGCTCAACGACCCGCAGCTGCTCGCCGAGCAGGCCAGCTCGTCGACCCACCCGCTGGACCTCGGGGTCACGCTGCGCGCCGACGACAGCAACCGGGTCTTCGGGGCGATCGGACAACTGCCCGGGGTCGTGGTCACACCGCAGGCCGACCTGCTACCCACCGACGACCACTTCGCTCCTGTCGTCATGACCGAGGTGAAAAAGGCCGTCATCGACCAGCTCGACGGGCAGGCGGGCTGGCGGGTGGTCAGCGTCAACCAGAACGGGGTCGACGTCGCGGTGTTGCACGAAGTCGAGCCGTCACCGGCGCCGTCGATCACGATCACCTTGGACCGGACCGTGCAGGACGCTGCCCAGCGCGCGGTGGACGCCCGCGGCGGCAAGGCGATGATCGTGGTGCTCAAGCCGTCGACCGGCGAGATCCTGGCGATCGCACAGAATGCGGGCGCCAACGCCGACGGACCGATCGCCACCACCGGCCTGTACCCGCCGGGGTCGACGTTCAAGATGGTCACCGCGGGCGCGGCCGTCGAGCGCGATATGGCCACCCCGAACACCATGCTGGGCTGCCCCGGCCACCTCGACATCGGACACCGCACCATCCCCAACTACGGCGGTTTTGATCTGGGTGTGGTGCCGTTGTCGCGGGCCTTCGCCAGTTCGTGCAACACCACGTTTGCCGAATTGAGCAGCAAGTTGCCGCCACGTGGTCTGACCCAGGCGGCCAGTCGCTACGGGATCGGCCTGGACTATCGGGTGGAGGGCATCACCACCGTGACCGGTTCGGTGCCGCCGACGGTTGACCTGGCCGAGCGCACCGAGGACGGGTTCGGCCAGGGCCGCGTCCTGGCCAGCCCGTTCGGCATGGCATTGGTGGCGGCCACGGTGGCGGCGGGCAAGACCCCGGTGCCGCAGCTGATCGTCGGCCGGCCGACGGCGGTCGAGGGCGACGGCACCCCGATCAGCTCGAAGATGATCGACGCGCTGCGCCCGATGATGCGGCTGGTGGTCACGAATGGCACCGCCAAGGAGATCGCCGGCTGCGGTGAGATTTTCGGAAAGACCGGTGAAGCCGAATTCCCGGGCGGTTCGCATTCCTGGTTCGCAGGCTATCGCGGCGATCTGGCGTTCGCGTCGCTGATCGTGGGCGGCGGCAGCTCGGAATACGCGGTCCGGATGACCAAGATGATGTTCGAGATCCTGCCGCCAGGCTATCTGGCGTAGCAGCTTCTGCCGCGCGGCTCGGCGGTCAGCCGTGCTGGCCGAAAATCTGCCCGCCGGCGCCCCCAGCGCCCGGCTGGCCCGCAGGTGCGCCGCTTCCGCCGTTGCCGCCGCTGCCGCCGCTGCCCAGCAGCCAGGCGTCGCCGCCGTTGGCGCCGTCACCTCCCGGGCTGAGCCCGTCAACCGACTCGCCGCCCGCGCCGCCGGCGCCGCCGTCGCCGATCAGCCCGGCCTTGCCGCCCGGGCCGCCCGGGCCGGCGCTTCCGCCGGCGGCGTGCGCAAAGCCGCCGCTTCCGCCCATCCCGCCGGACCCGAACAGGATGGCGGCTTTGCCGCCGGCCCCGCCCCTGCCTCCGGTGAAGTCGCCGGCGCCCCCGGCGCCGCCGGCACCCCCGTTGCCGATCAGGCCGATAGCATTGCCGCCCGGCCCGCCGTTGCCGCCCAGGGCGGCCCCTATGCCCGCGGGACCTCCGTCGCCTCCGGTCCCACCGGAGCCGACGATCACCCCACCGGTACCGCCGGCGCCACCGACCCCGCCGGCGTTGTGGCCGGCCCCGCCGGCGCCGCCAGTGCCACCGGCGCCGAACATCCCGCCGGCGCCGCCGGCGCCACCGGCCCCGCCAGTCTGGGCCAGCGAGGCTCCGCCGGTGCCGCCGGCACCACCCGGACCGAACAAACCGCCCGCCCCGCCGGCGCCGCCGGCGCCGCTGTTGCCGGGGGAGCCGACCACTCCGAGCCCACCGGCACCGCCGGCCCCGGCGGTGCCGAAGAGGCCGGCCGCTCCGCCGGCGCCGCCGGCACCGCCGTTGAGACCGAAGCCGCCGGTACCGCCGGTCCCGCCGGTGCCGAACAGCCCGCCGGCGCCGCCGGTTCCGCCATCACCGGCGATGACGGTCGCCGAGCCGCCGCCGTTGCCGCCGTTGCCGCCGTTGCCGAACAACAGCCCCGCGGCGCCGCCGTTGCCGCCCCGCTGGCCGACGGCCCCGGAGCCGCCGGCACCGCCGTTGCCGGCCAGCAGTCCGCCGTCCTGTCCGTTTGCCCCGGAGCCCGGGGTGCCGGCGGCCCCATTACCGATCAGCGGGCGGCCCAACAGGGCCAGGGTGGGCGCGTTGATGACGGCCAGCAGACTCTGTTGGACGTTGGCGGCCTCGGCAGCGGCATAGGCGCCGCCACCCGTCGTCAAGGCGCGGACGAATTGTTCGTGAAACGCCGCCGCGTGGGCGCTGAGTGCCTGGTAGTCGCGAGCATGCTCGGAAAACAGCACAGCGATGGCCGCCGACACCTCGTCGGCGCCCGCGGCTAGCACCTCCAGGGTGGCGGGCGCGGCCGCCGCGTTGGCTGACGTGATCGTCGACCCGATACTGGACAGGCTCGAGGCTGTCGCAAGGATCGACTCCGGAGCGACGATCAGGTAGGACATGTGCACCTCGCGTTCGTGGCGATCCACAGATTCGCCGCACCCAAGCTTCTCCTGAGCCTTGACCAAGCCGAATCCGCAACCGATGGATCGTATCGCGATCGCGTTGGCGGGACCGTGTGTTTGCCGACGATGCAGCCGGCTCGCCGGGCCGCACCGGCCGGGTAACGGAGGTAAGTTGCGAGGGTGGGCAACGATCAGGACGATCGGGACGATCGGGAAGGGCCATGACTGACAGCGGTGGGGACATGGTGACACTGCGGGTGTCCGACGCCGACCGCAACGGCACCATGCGGCGGTTGCACAACGCCGTAGCGCTCGGGCTGATCGATATCAACGAATTCGAGCAACGCTCGTCTCGCGTGTCCTTTGCGCGTACCCACAGCGAACTGGAGGGGCTGGTCTGCGACCTGCCCGGGCCCGGCGCGATCGTCAGGTCCGCGGCCGACCGGGTGGAGCTGCGAGGCTGGGCCGGCTCGTTGAAGCGCCACGGCGAATGGACGGTGCCCACCCGGCTGGCGCTGGTGCGCCGCTTGGGTTCGATCGACCTCGACCTCACCAAGGCCCGTTTCGCGGGGCCGGTGGTGGTCATCGAACTCGACATGAAGTTCGGTTCACTGGACCTGCGGCTGCCTGAGGGCGCCAGCGCCTCGATCGACGACGTCGAAGTCTATGTGGGCAGCGCCAGCGACCGCCGCAAAGACGCGCCGGCGGAGGGAACGCCGCATGTGGTGCTGACCGGTCGGGTCGTCTGCGGTTCGGTGGTGATTCGCGGACCACGCCGGGCGTTGCTGCGCCGCCACCAGGCCTGACTCGGGTCGCGCTGCGGTGGAGCAGCTGTCCTGTTCGGTGCGGCCCACCGGGGTGCCCCAGCCGGTGCCGGCGCATCGAGGTGCCTGCCTGAGCGGCGGGCAATGCGGCGCAACTGGCGGACCGTCGCACGGCCACGACTAAGCTAGCGGGATGCCTGCTCGCACCGCGCTTTCTCCCGGCGCCCTGTCCCCGATGCGGCCGGTGCCCAAGTGGATCGCGCGCCCCGAATACGTCGGCAAGCCGACGGCCAAGGAGGGGACCGAACCGTGGGTGCAAACGCCGGAGGTAATCGAGAAGATGCGCGTCGCCGGCCGGATCGCGGCCGGCGCCCTCGCCGAGGCCGGTAAGGCCGTTGCGCCGGGGGTGTCCACCGACGAACTGGACCGGATCGCGCACGAGTACATGGTCGACCACGGTGCTTATCCGTCGACGCTGGGCTACAAGGGATTCCCGAAGTCGTGCTGCACTTCGCTCAACGAGGTCATCTGCCACGGAATCCCCGACTCGACGGTGATCGCCGACGGCGACATCGTCAACATCGATGTCACCGCTTACTTCGACGGTGTCCACGGCGACACCAATGCGACCTTCCTGGCCGGCGACGTCGCCGAAGAACACCGCCTGCTCGTGGAACGGACCCGGGAGGCGACGATGCGGGCGATCAACGCCGTCAAACCCGGACGCGCGTTGTCGGTCGTCGGGCGGGTTATCGAGTCCTACGCAAATCGGTTCGGCTACAACGTGGTTCGCGACTTCACCGGTCACGGCATCGGCACCACGTTCCACAACGGGCTGGTTGTGCTGCATTACGACCAGCCCGCGGTGGAAACGATCATGCAGCCGGGCATGACCTTCACCATCGAGCCGATGATCAACCTGGGCGCCCTGGACTACGAGATTTGGGACGACGGCTGGACGGTGGTCACCAAAGACCGCAAGTGGACCGCGCAGTTCGAGCACACGCTGCTGGTCACCGGCACCGGCGTCGAAATCCTCACGTTGCCGTGAACTTCCCGGCGCGAGCAGTCGCAAACTCGCATGATCGTCGCCGCAACGGTGCGAATCCGTGTCTGCTCGCCACCACACGGTGAGTGGCGCGCTGCTCGTTGCCGGGACCAGCTCCGATGCCGGCAAGTCCGTGGTGGTTGCGGGCCTGTGCCGGTTACTGGCCCGCAGCGGCGTCCGGGTGGCGCCGTTCAAGGCGCAGAACATGTCCAACAATTCAGCCGTCGCCGTGGAAGGCGGCGAGATCGGCCGTGCCCAGGCCATCCAGGCTCGCGCGGCGGGGTTGGAGCCCAGTGTGCGATTCAACCCCATCCTGCTCAAGCCGGGCAGCGACCGGACGTCGCAACTGGTCATCCGGGGCCGGGTCGCCGATAACGTCACGGCGGCCGGCTACCTGCAGCATCGTGATCGGCTAGCCGATGTCGTGCTCGACGAATTAGCAAGTCTGCGAGCCGAGTTCGATGCGGTGATCTGCGAGGGAGCCGGATCCGCGGCCGAAACAAACTTGCGGGCAACGGATTTGGCAAATATGGGGCTGGCGCGCGCGGCCAACCTGCCGGTGGTCGTGGTCGGCGACATCGACCGCGGCGGCTTGCTGGCCCATCTGTTCGGGACGGTTGCGGTGCTCGACCCCGACGACCAGGCACACATTGCGGGCTTCATTGTCAACAAGTTTCGCGGTGACCCCGCGCTGCTGGAGCCGGGGTTGCAGCACCTGCTGGAGTCGACGGGCCGCCCAACTTACGGAGTGTTGCCCTACGCCGACGAACTCTGGCTCGATGCCGAGGACTCGCTGTCGGTGGTGGCGCACCGCGTCGTCGGCACGCCCGAGCCGCCCCGCGGCGACCAGTGGCTGCGGGTGGCGGCGGTGCGGGTGCCGCGGATCTCCAATTCCACCGATGTCGAGGCGCTGGCGTGTGAGCCCGGCGTGCTGGTGCGCTGGATCACCGAGCCCGCCGACCTGGCCGACGCCGACCTGATCGTGCTGCCCGGCAGCAAGGCCACGGTTGCAGATCTGTCGTGGCTGCGCGAACGTGGCCTGGCCCGCGGCATCGTCGACCACGCGAGGGCCGGCAGGCCGGTGCTGGGAATCTGCGGTGGCTTCCAAATGCTGTGCCGCAGTATCGAAGACACCATTGAGTCCGGGGCCGGGGCGGTGGCCGGGCTGGGGTTGTTGGACGCCGACGTCGTGTTCGCCGCGGACAAGAGGCTGCGGCGCTGGCAGTCGCCGTTGACCGGTTATGAAATCCATCACGGGCGACTGGCCCGCTGCGCCGAGACGGGTTGGTTCGACATCGACTCCGAGGTACAGGGCGTACGGTCCGGCGCGGTTTTCGGCACCCACTGGCACGGCCTGCTCGACAATGACGACTTCCGTCGCGCCTGGCTCACCCAGGTGGCCGCCGCCGCCGGCCGGAGCGGATTCGTCATCGCCGACGGCGTAAACGTGGCGGCGCGACGCGACGCTCAGCTGGATCTGATGGCTGATCTGTTGACGTCGCATGTCGACGTGAAGGCGGTGCTCGGCCTGCTTGCCGGCCCGCCGCCGCAGCTGCCCTATCTGGTCAGCGAACTGCGGGTTTACGGCGGAGCCGTCGACGGAGCCGGGCATGCCGGCTGGGCCGTCATTCGCTGAAATGCCGATATCGCGAGGGCGTTTGGCTGTAGCTTTCTGGGATCACGACGATTGCCGGTGCTTGGCGCTTGGAGGCGCGCATGTGCGTGGCGGCGCTGACCTTGCTGTCCAACAGGGTGCGGGTGGTCGGCGACCTGCGGCCGCGCGGGTAAGGCTGGAAGAAGGCTCTCGATGAGTTTCTTGGCGTTGCCGCCAGAAGTCAACTCGGCGCGGATGTTTTCTGGTATCGGGTCAGGCCCGATGCTGTCGGCTGCGGCGGCCTGGGACGGATTGGCCTTCGAATTGGCCTCGGCGGCCGCGGCTTTCGGTTCGGTGACGTCGGGACTGGCGAACGAATCGTGGCAGGGCCCCGCGGCAGCCGCGATGGCCGGTGCGGCCGTCCCCTACGCCGGGGACTCCGGCTTTCTGGCTTTCGGTCTGGGCAATTCGGGCTTGTTGACGCCGGGCGCGGGGAACTCGGGCCTGCTGACGCCGGGCGCGGGAAACTCGGGTGGCCTGCTGGCAGGTTTCGGGAATTCCGGAGCGCTAAATCTCGGTGCAGGGGTTTCGGGCTTGCTGGACTTCGGTGCAACCAACTCCGGCCTGCTCAACTTCGGCACCTTGTTGTCCGGCGTCAAGAACCTCGGGATCTACACCTCGGGTACCGAGGACATCGGTTATGTGCCGCGCGCGCTCTACGTCGCCAACCTCATCTTCGGTGCGCTGACGAGTCTGTGAACAGTCCGCACGAGCGTCTGGAACCGGTGCGCAGCCAGCCCAATTCCCTGTACTTTGGCGTAAGTGTCCGCGATGATGACCACGCTCGACGGATTTCCGGTTCCGGTAGCGGTATCGGGTCCGGCAACGGGCGTCGTCGTCACCATTCTGGGCGCCGAACAGCGTGCCGTCGCAGCCTACGGCGCCATTTGTGAGCGCCTGCACACCGCATCGCTTCGGACCGTCGTTATCGGCCCTGACCCGCGGCTGACCGCCAAGTCCGTGATGGGCATTCTCGACGTCCTGTCGATCGGTTGGGCGGTGGTGGTCGGTGACCGCGCCGGTGGCGAGCTCGCCTGGGAACTGGCGGCGACCAGGCTTGGGCGGTTCGCCGGTCTGGTGGCCATCGATCGGGGGCATCCGCGCGTGGCAGATGTCAACGGTGCGGTCCGCGACGACCACTGCCCGCCGGTGGAGATCAGCACCACCGTGCTGGTGAGTTCTCCGGCCGCGCGCAAAGTTGCCCGCGACAGCCAGCGACTGGTCTACGCCGATTACCGTGTCGTGGACCTTCCGGCGAGGCGCAACGCACACGACTCGACCGCGCAGCTGGCCACCGAGATCGTGCTGCGCACCAGCGGTTGGTAGTGCGGCGTCGACCAGCATGTCTTGAAGTCGAGCCGGCAAACTCGGCAATCAAGGTCGACGTGCCCGGTGCGGCGGTTCGCGTTCGGTCCGGTTATCATGTCCCACAATGCTTTCCGCTGACGTGCTCGCCACCGGCAGTCGAGCGAGCGGTTGCCTGGGTGCCTGCGGTGCCTGCCGCCGGCGACACGGCAGGCCGGCGGGTATCCGTCGTGCACCACAATGCTCGGGTGAAGCTCGTCGTGTTCATGGCGGCGGTGATCGATTGGGGAGTCAGTGTGGTTTCGAACAGCTCTAGGGGCCGGCGGCCGGTGATCGGTCTGACGACGTATCGGGAGCAGGTGCAGACAGGGATCTGGGACGTACCCGCGAGCTACCTGCCTGCCGACTACTCCGACGCCATCGTCATGGCCGGTGGTAACGCGGTACTGCTGCCGCCGCAGCCGGCGGATCCGGACAACGCCGACCGGGTGCTGGATGGCCTGCATGCTTTGGTGATCACCGGCGGCTACGACATCGATCCCGCCGCATACGGCCAGCACCCGCATCCGGCCACCGACCGGCCGCGAGCCGACCGCGACGCCTGGGAATTCGTGTTGTTGAAGGGTGCACTGGCCCGCGAGCTGCCGGTGTTCGGGATCTGTCGTGGTGTGCAGCTGCTCAACGTCGCGCTCGGCGGCACGCTGCATCAGCACCTTCCCGACGTCATCGGCCACGGCGGGCATTGCGCGGGCAACGCCGTGTTCACGCCGTTGCCGGTCCGCACCGTGCCGGGCACTCGGCTGGCCGGGCTGATCGGCGAGTCCGCCGACGTACCGTGCTACCACCACCAGGCGGTCGGCGAAGTCGCTGCGGGTCTGGTGGTCAGCGCGACGGACGCCGACGGAGTGGTGGAAGCGCTGGAATTGCCGGGAAACGGATTTGTGCTTGCGGTCCAATGGCACCCGGAGAAGTCCCTGGACGACTTGCGGTTGTTCGCCGGACTGGTAGCGGCGGCCCGCGCGTACGCGGACGGTAGTTGCCGGTGCAGCTGATCAGTGGACAGCGTCGTTGCGCCCGCTTTCGGCTTGTGATGAACCGGTTCTAGCCCGCTATCCGGGCTGCTATCCGGCGGCCGGGGGATGCACCATGACGGTTGGCCGGAACCCGTAGCGGGGGGCTTCGGCAAAGCCGCGCGCGCCCAGGCCGCTCAACGGCATCCCGCCGAGCATGCTGGGCGTTGCTCCCGTAATCCCCGGTGCGGTCGCGGCGGCGTTCGACGGCAACGCCGACGCGGCTGCACCGAGCGACGACGTCGCGGTCCAGGCCGGCGGCACGGACAGCGGGCCGATCGTCGCCGCATTCCCCACTCCCGCCGACACCGCACCACCGACTCCACCGGTGGCGGCGCCGAGCTCGCTCGCGGCGGCTTCGGCGGCGCCGGCAGCCGCCTCCTCGACCGCCTCGGCGCCCTGCAATCCGACCGCGTCGGCCAGCGTCCCCAAGAAGTTGCCGGGCGTGTAGAAACCCGACGACAGGGCGTTGAAGTAGACGCTGCTGAGTGCGACGCCAAGGGGCGAGCCGTCGGTTCCGGACAAGAAAGCGAGAATTCCCGCTGGGCTGGATAGATCGGCTCCGCTGAGTCCGATCCAATCCTCCATGCCAGATCCCAGCAGTCCGAGCAGGTCGGCACCGGCGGTGCTCGCCCCGGTGGGCGAGGCCAAGCCCTGCAGTGTGGCGGGGACTGTCTGCATGACTTGCGACAGCGCGCCCTGGCTCGCCGTGCTGGTAGCCGAGGCGGCCTGGACCAGGGCGCCCGCGTCGCCGCTGGCGGTCATGGGCGCATCGGCGAACGGGGCCAATTGTGATGCCGCCGCCGAGGAGGCGGCGTAGCCGTACATGGCTGCGGCATCTTGAGCCCACATCTGGCCGTAGAGCGCCTCGGTGGCAGCGATCGCCGGCGTGTTTTGGCCCAGCAGATTGGTTGCGACCAGGGATGCCAACTGGGCACGGTTGGCTGCGATCTCCGCCGGGGGCACTGTCATGGCGAACGCAGCTTCGTATGCCGCCGCGGCAGCTTTGGCTTGGCCCGCGGCCTGAAATGCCTGCGAAGCGGTGGTCGCCAGCCACGCGATATAGGGCCCGACGGCCGCGGCCATGGCTGACGATGCCGGCCCCCGCCACGGCCCGCTTGTCATGCCGGTGACAACTATGCTGTATTCCTTTGCGGCAGAGCTTAATTCACCGGACAAACTGTCCCAGGCCAATGCGGCGGCCAGGATCGGACCGCAGCCCGGACCGGTGTACATGCGTGCCGAGTTGACTTCCGGTGGCAGCGCTGCATAATCCATTGCGACACCTCCTCATGCAGCCGCGGCCGCGTTGGCCTTGAGTGATTGCGTTGCTGCGGGCAGTTTTTCGGGTAGCATGTGGACGAATGGCATGGGTTGCTTCCTTCGGATGTGGTTCCGGATCTTGGCATTCCGGCGTCTGCACGCACGGCCGAAGCGCACGACAACGACAGGTCGATGCGCGTGAAAGATGGTGCACTGAAAGATGTTTCAGCTCAGCAGGCAGGTGAGACCAAACCATCCCGCAGCGGGCCAACGTGTCCGTTCAGCGGGTTCCTGCCTGAAAGTTCCTGGTGTGCAACGGTTGCCAGGCCAACGTGTCGTCGAAACGGCGACAGTGCGGTGGCGATCGCGGCTTGAGACAGACCCAAGCCGTTTGGCCGAAACCGGTCAGCCGAGCGCGTCGCGACGGGGCCCTCCGCTGCCCTGGGATCTGGCTGTCGTTGCGGATTGGCAACCGGCGCTGTGGCTTACCCGTCGCCTCGTGCCAGCATTGGCATGGGCGCGGCGGGCGCCGGCGAAACGAAGCACCGGCCATGGCTTCACCTCGAGTCTCGGAAGCATGCTCTTAGAAAATACATAACTACAGTCGCCGTCCAGATGCAATCAGTTCGCAGGACAATTTGGCGAACGATTGTCGGCAGGGAGTCAGACCCCGAAGGCGATCAGCGGGATTGCCATCTCGGCGTCCGTGGCCGCACCGTGAAAACCGATGAGCCGGGCCGTTTCCGGAGGCTCGTGGCCGGTGGCCAGGACGGCCGTTTCGCCGCGGCAGATGACCACGACGTCGCCGATCCGCGGCAGGTGCCGCGGGGTCACCGGGCCGAACAGTCCCGTCGCCACCGCCTCCTGGCGGCTGTGCACATCCGCGCGGCAGGTCAGCAGTTCTCTCCAGGTGGCCAGCACATCGGCGGTGGCGCCGGGTTGGGTGTGCAGGTAGCGCACCCGCGGTTCGCCGGCCACCACTCGGATTCCCGCCGTCAGCCGCGGGTCGGCATCGAGGTCGAGCCGCGCACCCGCGGGCACGTTGAGGCCGCCGTGGTCGGCGGTCACCAGCAGCGCCGCATTCGTGGGCAGCGCCTCGGCCAGGTGGGTCAGCAGGTTGTCGACGTTGCCCGCCGCGGCGTGCCATTGCTCCGAACCGATGCCGAACAGGTGCGCCGCGGTGTCGAGTTCGGCGGTGTAGCCGTACACCAGTCCGGGAGCCGCGGCCAATTCGACCGCTATCTGGCCGGCGTAGTCCTGGCCGTGGCGCGTCGGGAGAAGCTGCGCGCCGCGGTATGCGGCGGCGGTCAGACCGCTGCCCAGGAACCACTCCGGCAACACGGCGCGCGCCTCGACGCCGGCCCGGGTGAGCCGCTCGAACCAGGTGGGCAGCGGTTGCCACCGGGTGTGCGGCGGATCGTCGCGCCACCGGATGTGGTTGAGCACCTTGTCGGTGCCGGGGATGTTGAGCGTGAAGCCCAGGATGCCGTGCTCGCCGGGCTCGGCTCCGGTGGCCAAAGAGACCAGGTTGGTGGGTGTGGTGGACGGGAACGCGCAGCCGAGTTGGCTGAGCTGTCCGGCGGCACCGTTCAGGACAGCGGCGAGAAGCGGTGCATCACAAGCTAATTCGGGCAGCAGATGCCAACCCAACCCGTCGACGAGGATCACCAGGACGCGATCGACACGGCCCGCGCGGTCTGCAATGCCCAGCTTGTCGACCGCTCCGGAGACGCCGAGCAGCGCGGCCGCGGCGGGCAGCACGTCGCAGATCGAACCGGTCGCCACGCTACACCGGCGCCAGGCGCCGGCTGGTCACCCGCAGTTGTCGGTCGGTGCTGTCGGCCAGTGCGCACACCTGGTTTGGCCGCAGCCGTCCGCACAGCCGGCCCCAGTGCACGGCGACGTCGTCGCCGGCGGCGACGTCGGGCACCGCGCTGTACCCGTCGGCCCAGACGTCGAGCACCCGTGGCGAGGGCTCGGACAAACCCAGCGTCGCGCCGTCCCAAACCAACCTTCGGCAACGGATTTCGACGGCATCGCCGGTGCGGGAAAGGACTGTGCCCCAGGTGATCCGGCAGCTGTCCAGCACGTTCAACGGGTGCTCGTCCATGCCCCGACCCAGAAACCGGGTCCACGGATAGGCGCCGAAGACGTGAAAGCAGTGGTTGGCGGCGGCCTCGTCGGCCAGCTGCGGTGTGAGGTGCGACCAATAGCGTCCCGCCTGCGGCCCGATGATGGCCAGCAGCTCTTCGAAGAACCTGCCGGGATCGAGGTCGGCGCCGACGCCGCCGCCGAGCCAATACGATTCGACCAGCCGGTAGTCCAGCGGGTCGGCGATGCCCGTCAATCGTGACAACACCCGCAGGTACGGCCAGGCACCCGAGAACTTCGTCGCCGCCACGCGCACGTCCTCGACCGAGCCGTCACGCAACGTCGCGCCCAGCGGGGGACCGCAATAGCCCAGCGCATTGGGGGCATAGGCATAGCGGGCGAACATCTCGGTGCCCGGTTCCACGCCGCGTTCGGCCACTGTCACCCCCGCCCCGAAGACCCCACCAGCTTCACCGCGTCCCGATGCATGCGACCGAAGTTGTAGTAGGCGGCACACGCGCCCTCCGGGGACACCATGCAGGTGCCGATCGGTGTCTCGGGGGTGCACGCGGTGCCGAAAACCTTGCACTCCCAGGGCTTGAGCACACCCTTGAGCACCTCGCCGCACTGGCACGCCTTCGGGTCGGCCACCCGCACGCCGGGCATCGCGAACCGCAGCTCGGCGTCGAAGTCGGCGAAATCGTCATGCAGCCGCAGCGCGCTTTGGGAGATGAAACCCAGTCCGCGCCATTCGAAGTGCGGCCGCAGCGCGAATACCTTGCCCATCAGCGCCAGCGCGGCCGGGTTGCCCTGCTCGGGCACCACCCGCTTGTACTGGTTTTCCACCTCGCACCGGCCCTCACGGATCTGGCGCAGCAGCATCGCCACCGACGCCAGGATGTCCAGCGGCTCAAACCCGGAGACCACCAACGGCTTTCCGTACACCTGCGGCACGAACCGGTACGGTCGGTTGCCTACCACGGTCGAAACATGGCCGGGGCCAATGAAACCCGACAGCCGCAGGTCCGGTGATTCCAGGATGGCCTTGATCGGCGGCACGATCGTCACGTGGTTGCAGAACACGCTGAAATTGCGCAGCCCCAGGTCGCGGGCACGCACCAGCGTCACCGCCGTCGAGGGCGCCGTGGTCTCGAAGCCGATCGCGAAGAACACCACCTGCTTGTCCGGGGTGTCGATGTTGTCCTGGGCGATCTTGAGTGCGTCCAGCGGTGAATAGACGAAGCGCACGTCGGCGCCGCGTGCCTTGGCGTCCAGCAGGCTGCCGGCCGAGCCGGGCACCCGCATCATGTCGCCGAAGCAGGTGAAGATGACGTCGGGTTGGCTAGCAAGCCACATGGCGTCGTCGATGCGGCCCATCGGGATCACGCACACCGGACAACCCGGGCCGTGCACCAGTTCGACGTTGTCGGGCAGCAGGTGTTCGATGCCGTGCCGGTAAATGGTGTGGGTGTGCCCACCGCACACCTCCATGAACTTGAAGTGTTCAGGGCCGGAGCCGGCCAGGTGCTCGATCGCGGTCAGCAGTTTGCGCGCCGCGGCCGGGTCGCGGAATTCGTCAACGAATTTCATGGTGTGACACCCCTGTTCAGATGATCGCCGACGAGTCGAAGGCTTGCATTTCGGTGGTGTAGGCGTCGCCGAGCTTCTGGATGGCGGCCAGGGTCAGCAACGCCTCGGTCTCGTCGATCTTGGCCATGGCGAAACCGACGTGGATGAGCACCCAGTCGTCCGGCTGGGGCATGTCCTCGTCAAGCAGTCGCACGCTGATGGTCCGCTGCACTCCGCTGACGTCGACCTTCGCCAGATAGTTTGCCGGGTCGGTGATTTCGACGATCCGCCCCGGTATGCCCAGGCACATGTCAGCTCCTTTCTCAGGTCAGCAGATTCGCGGCAGCGGGTCGCCGACCAGCATGTCGACGATCCGGGTACCGCCGAATCCGGTTCGCAGTATCACGGTTTCGGCCGGCTCGGAGATGATTTCGCCGACTTCGGCCGCAGCGGCGCCCAGCGGATGCGAACGCACCGCGGCCAGCCCGGCTTCGGCTTCCTCGGGTGCGACGACGGCGACGAACTTGCCCTCGTTGGCGACGTAGAGGGGATCGATGCCCAGCAGCTCACACGCGCCGTTGACCGTCGGCGCCACCGGAAGCCGTTGCTCCTCGAGTAGCACCCCGAGCCCACACGCCTGGGCCAGTTCGTTGCATACGGTGCCCACTCCGCCCCGCGTGGCATCCCGCAGCCAGCGCGTCGACGGCGCGGCCGCGATCAGCAGCTCCACCAATGGGCTGAGCGACGCGGTGTCCGAACTAATGTCGGCCTCGATGGCCAGATCGCCGCGGGCCAGCATGACCGCCATGCCGTGATCGCCCATGGACCCCGACAGCAGCACCTTGTCGCCGGCGCGCACCGCGCCGGGGGAGAGCCGGCGTCCGGCGGGAATCACGCCGGCGCCGGTGGTGGTGATAAACAGGCCGTCGGCGGCGCCTTTGGGCACCACCTTGGTGTCGCCGGTGACGATCTGCACCCCGGCCTGCGCGGCCGCGGCCGCCATGTCGGCCACGATCTCCTTCAATTCGGCGATAGGGAAGCCCTCTTCGAGCACGAAGGCCGCCGAGATCCAGGACGGGACGGCGCCGGCCATCGCCAGGTCGTTGCACGTTCCATGCACGGCCAGCGAACCGACCGAGCCGCCGGGAAAACGTCTGGGCGCCACCACAAACGAATCGGTGGACATGGCGACCCGCTCGCCGCTGGGCAAGGCGAGCACGGCGCTATCGCCCAGCGACTCCAGCGCCGGGTTGCGGAATGCCTCCACGAACACCGCATCGACCAGTGCCGCCGACGCCTTTCCACCCGCGCCGTGGGCCAGTGTGACGTGGTCGTCCAGCAGCCGGGGCCGGCGCCTGCGGAACGACTCGATGCGCTCGATGACCTCGCCTTCGGCGAAACGTGGCCCCGACGAAAGGTATTCGCCTGCTGACTTACTCATGCGGCCCCCAGATCCCGTTCGCCCCGTTCGTGCACGGCCAACCACAGCTGATAGCCCAGCAGCGCTTGGGATTCCTGAATCCGGTGCACGCTTTGTGAGCGAACGATGAAGCAGGCGTCCACGTGTGGGTTGTCGGCAAAGGCGCCGCCGTCGTATCCGGCGAATCCGATGGTGTACAAACCCCGCTGGCGCGCCTCGGCGAGCGCGGCCAGCAGGTTGGGCGAATTGCCGCTGGTGGACATGGCGATCGCGATGTCACCGGCCTTCGCGCGGGCGATCAGCTGGCGGGCGAACACCAACTCGAACCCGACATCGTTGCCCAGGGCGGTCAGGATCGCCTGATCGGCCGTCAACGACCAGGCCGGCAGCGGGGTGCCAATCGGCGGCCGGGCGAACAGCCGGGCCAAGGTGGTGGAATCGGTGCAGCTGCCACCGTTTCCGAAGGTGAACATCCGCCCGCCCGCCGCGAATCGGCGCGCCATCTCGGTGGCGGCCGCCGTCACCAGGTCGGCGTTGGCGTCCAGGGTGGCGCGGCGCAGGGCCAGGCTTTCGGCGGCCTTCGCCTGCGCCGAGGCGGCCAGGTCGGCCAGCAGCGATTCGGGGTTTTCCTCCTGTGCGTCGATGAACGGATACAGGAAGTTTGTCGGTTCGTCGCTCATCAGGTGTCCTCCTCGAGCCGGCTGATCGCCGTGCCCGCATGCACCAGCACCAGATCCCCGGCCGCGACCGGACCCACCAGCGTCGTCACCACGTCCTCGACGCCGCGCCCGGTGCGCACGGCGGCCAGGCCGTCAGCCGACACGGCCACCACTTCGCCCAGCCGTCCCTCGTCGCTACAGGTGACGCAAACCTCTTCCGCGCATTCAGGTTTGAGTAACCCTGGATGTTCGAAGCACACATGGGTCAGCTCCCACAACACGTGATAGAACAGCACGAAGCCACCGGTCGCGGGCGCCCGCGGGTCGGGATCATCCAGCCACAACACATGATCGGCCGCACCGGCTTTCGGGCGCTCACCGCTGCCGATCCACAGCGTGGTGGCACCCCAGGCCGGGCAACGGCGCATGATCGAGCGTACGTCCGGCTGGTCGGCGCCGGCGACCGCGACGACGATGTCGCCGGGGCGCACCGACACCCGCACCAGGTCCACCAGATCCGCCCCGGTGAGCGCGACCGCCGGCAGGGCGCGTTTGCCCATGATCACCGGGTGCACGAATTCGACCGCAATGTGCAGGGCATGCGGTTCCCACGACGGCGCGACCGACCACATGGTGGCTCCCGCGGCGAATCGCCTGGCCAACGTGAAAGCGGTGGCTGCCAGGTCGGCGGCCAATTCGGAACTGACTCCGCGGTCGATGGCGGTGGGAATGCTCACTGCTCAGCCGCCTCCGCCCCTGTCAGCATCGAAATCACGGCCTGACCCAGCGCCAACCCGCCGTCGTTGGGCGGCACCGTGCGGTGGGTCAGCACCTCGAACCCGAGGCGCAGCAACCGTTCCCGGCACGCTCGCAGCAACAGGACGTTCTGGAACACGCCACCGGTCAGGCCGACCAGCCGCACGCTGCCGGCCACTTGAGCAACCACCCGGGCGACGGCGTCGGCGACCGCCCGGTGGAAACACGCCGCCAGCAGCGCCGGGGGAGTGCCGGCGCGCAGGGCCGACACCAGGGTTTGCACCATGGTGGCCGGATCGATGACCCCGTCGGCCCGCACCGTCAGCGGCAGCGACGGGCCGGCGCGCCCGCCCGCCGACTCGGCCAGTACTTCGAGTTCGATGGCTGCCTGGCCTTCGTAGTCGATCCGGTGGCGCACTCCGAGTATCGACGCGACTGCGTCGAACAACCGGCCCATGCTCGAACAGGGCACACAGCCGGCGCCGCTCTCCAATTGCGAACGGATGAGCCGTAATTCGTCGGGTGTCGCGGCGGTGACCGGGGCCAGATCCGGGGTCCAGTCGATGTGGGCCAGCCACAGCTGCGACAGCGCCATCCGCCAGGGATTGCGCACCGCGGCGTCGCCTCCGGGCAGCGGCACCGGCAAGAGGTGTCCGGCCCGGGCGAAGCGGTGGCTGTCGCGGCCGAGGACCAGGATCTCTCCGCCCCAGATGGTGGCATCGCAGCCGTAACCGGTGCCGTCGAAGGAGACTCCGACGACGGGTTCGCCGAGGCGCCCGTGTTCGGCCAGCAGCGACACCACGTGCGCGTGGTGGTGCTGTACCACATCGAGCGGCCGATCGCCGGCGTGGCGCTCCGCCCAACCCCGGGTGTGATACCCCGGATGCAGATCGGCGGCCAATCGCTTTGGCGCACAGCGTATTTCGCTAAGCTGGCGCACCGCGCGCTCGAACGCGCGCAGCGTCTCCCAGCTACCCATGTCGCCGATGTGGGCGGACAGGTACGCGCGACTGCCATCGGTGAGGCAGAAGGTGTTCTTCAGTTCCCCGCCCACCGCCAGGACGGCCGGACCGTCGTAGCCGAGCTCGACCGGCAGCGGCGCGTAACCGCGGGAGCGGCGGATCGGCAGCTCGCGCCCCGACCCTCCCTCGCTGACCACCCGTACCACCGAGTCGTCACAGGGCACGTGGATGGGACGGTCATGGTCGAGTACCGCATCGCAGAGCGGCGAAAGTCGCCGTGCCGCATCGGCGTCGGTGAAACAGATGGGCTCGTCGGACCGGTTGGCGCTGGTCAGCACCAGCGCGTCGGGCACCGGGCCGCGGCCACCGGGAACCGGCGCCAGCAGCAGGTGATGGATGGGGGAGTAGGGCAGCATCAGCCCGAGCAGCGGACTACCGGGCGCAACGGAGTCGGCTACCGCGGCGGTGTCACGTCGGCGCAGCAACACGATGGGCCGGGCCGGACCGGACAACACCGTCGCCTCGGTGTCGTCGACGTAGGCGTAGCGGCGGGCGACGTCCAGATCGCGTACCAGCATGGCAAACGGCTTGGCGCCACGCGCCTTTCGTGACCGCAGCGAGCGCACCACCGCGTCGTCGTCGACCGCGCAGGCCAGGTGGTAACCGCCGATCCCCTTGATGGCGACCACCGCACCGGCCGCCAGCGCCCGCTGCGTGGCCGCCAGCGCGGCGTCGGAGCCGCGAACCCACCCGGCTGCTGACCGAAACCACAGCGACGGCCCGCAGTCCGGGCAGGCGATCGGCTGTGCGTGGAACCGGCGATCGGATGATTCGTGGTATTCGGCCGCACACCGCTCGCACATGGCAAACCCCGCCATGGTGGTACCCGGGCGGTCATAGGGCAGCGTGCGGATGACCGTGAACCGTGGCCCGCAGTTGGTGCAGGTGATGAACGGGTGCCGGTAGCGGCGGTCCCGGGGGTCGAACAATTCGGTGACGCAGTCGTCGCACACCGCGACATCCGGCGGAATCGGCGTCCTGGCACCCCCAACCGTCTGGCTGGCCACGATCCGGAATCCGGATGTGCTTGTCTCGGTCGCGATCTCGGTCACCGAGACCGAGCTGATCCGAGCCAGCGGCGGCGCCTCGGCGCGCAGCCGGCGGGCGAACTCGTCGAGCTGGACCCGCCCACCCTGTACTTCCACGAAGACCGCGCGGGAATCGTTGCCGACGAACCCGGCCAGCCCCAGCTCGGTGGCCAGCACGTGGACGAACGGACGAAAACCAACCCCTTGGACGACACCGGTGACGGTGATGCGCCGCCGAAGGTCGTCGGAACGCAGCAACAAGGGCGTGTCGGTCATGTCAAACCCAGCCGCGATCGCCATCGGGAGTGCGGCCCCGCCCCATCAGCTCCAGGCCGGCCATCGCCTGCTCGGCTCCGGCCCGGTCGGTCTTCTCGACCACGAAGCCCATGTGAATGATCACCCAGTCACCGGGTGCGAACGTCTCCTCCGGAAGCATGCCCACGTTGACTTTGCGCTGCTCGCCGGAGACATCGACCAGGGCCAGCTGCCCCTCGTAGCCGTCGAGCATCCTGATCACCTGACCGGGTATACCCAGACACATGATCAGCACTCCTCTCGGATCGCTTCCGGGGCCGAGGTTGTTCGCAACGCCGCGACGATCTCCTCGACCGCGCGGGCGGCGCGGGGGACGGCCTTGGCGACGGGTTCGCTGAGCCCCATGCCTTCTTCGACGCTACCCGCCTCGCACCCGACGACGACGGTGTAGGGCGGCGTGCCCCCCAGCGCCCGCAGGTTGGCGAAGACGGTGGCCGGGTCCATGTTGTGCGCGTCCAGGCTCGTCGGGTCGGACCACCAGTCATGATCGGCCTGGAAGACGTGCAAGGCGCCCGGATCGCCGCGGCTGGGCACCGCGTCGACCAGCACCAGGGTGTCCCAGCCCTCGAGCAGGTCGTAGGCCAGATGCATGCCGCGGATGCCGTAGTCGATGACGCGGACCTGCGAACCGTCCTGCGGAATCGCGGCGTGGCGCAGCACCTCGGAGCCGAAACCGTCGTCCCCCAGGAAAATGTTGCCGATTCCGGCGACCAGGATGCGCGCTGTCATGGGTTGACCCGGGCCCGGCTACATCCGCCGCAGCTTCAGGTAGCGGCGGGCATCCGGTAGTGATGCCACACCCAAGGCCACCGCGACGGCCACCACCAGCGCGATGAGGGCAATGAACACCCAACCTAAGACGTCCATGGCGAACTCCTTTCACATGTTGTGAGTTTGTAGCGGTTCCACCTCGTCAGGGGAGAAGTACCGGTAGCGGCCATACCACTCGTGCAATTCGGCCGCCGGATCGTCGTCGACCACCACGGCGACGTGCGTGTTGCCGTCGACGTCCTGGTGCACCGACGCGACGTGGGCGGTCTTGCCGGCGACGAAGATGTCCTGCGCGTCGGCGTTGCGCCTCGGCCGTAACCGGACCCGGCTGCCCCGGGCGATCCGGACTCCGTTCACCAGCACGGCGTCGATCTCGGGACGAACCGCGTCGTCGGCCAGCGGATCCCACCAGTCGAGCCCCACAGGTATCTCCGGGACCAGCCCGACAACCCCGTGCGGATCCCGCAGCACCCCGTGCAACCGGGACATGTCCTGCGGGGACATGGCCTCACACCGGTCGATGATCCGGGCGGCCCGCGGATCGGTGGCCCGCGCCTGAGCCTTTTCCTCGTCGGTCATGGTCATCACGCGCAGCGTCAGGATCTCGTCGATCTCGGTGCAGTCATACAGCTCGGTGCTGCTCTGTTCGGCGATTTCGGGGTGGTCGTAGAGGATGATCGGCGAAATCAGCAGCAGGTCGTGGCTGCCCGGTGGCCCGGCCAGCACGGGGAAGCAGCGGTGCTGGGTGCACCGCGACACCGACCCGGATGCGGCCGGCGCTGGCTCGAGTAACGAAACAAACTGGCCGCCGACGACTTCGGCGAGGATATGGGTACCGATCAGCGACCGCGCAATCGCATCGTTCTTATCGCAAGCGCTGGGACCGACGTTGGTGACACGCAACGAGACCCGGCGCAGCTCACCGTCGGGTTCGCAGGAGACGCTGAGCTCGCCACGCACCTGGCGGCGGTGCCGAACCAGCCGGCCGCCGTCGACGGATTCGACATCGCTGGCCTCCTGCGCCAGCACCGGCAGCCTCCACGGCTGGTCCTCGAATGCCAACGGGCCGAATGACCTTTCACATTCGACGGCTTCGTCCCAGGACAGCCACGATCCCGACGCCGTGGTCAGTTCGGCCACGGGTTCGAAGCCGCCGCCGGCACGTGCCCGCTCGGCGCGGCGATGCTGCAATTGCAGGAATCTCACCACCAGGGTGATCGCCCGGGCGCCGTCGACCAGGAACTGCGCCGCCATCGTGTCGTCTTCGCCCAGCCCGGCGTCGGCCGCGCCGGGTGGTCCCAGAACGCCGAACTGCCAACGGGATTGGTTCTTGCTGGACGTCCCGCGGTACGGGTAGAGCAGGTAACCTTCGTAGAGCACCGCGTCGGCGACGGCGCGGGCGCGGTCCCAGCTGGAGGTCACGGGCTTGCCTCTCGTTGCGATGCGTCGGCCAACAGCGCGGTGAGAGCGTGGTCGAGGTCGAGCAGGCCGCGCGCCGACTTATAGTGGGCGAGCGCGCTGATGGTGTCATGACTGAGCCGCAGCCATCCCGTGTTCGGGTAGTGCTGGACCATCAGCTCACGCCATACCGCGACCGGCATGTCATAGCGGTCCTCGCAGTCCCAGGAAACGTGCTGCACCGAGAAGCCGCGCTCGGATTTCGCGAAAACTGTTCCACTGAACAGAAATTGGAGGGGGATCGCGCCGTCGCGCAGCGCGTGCAGGTACTTGGCCGCGGCCACCTCGAAGTCGTAGGTGCAGGCCAGGGGCAGCGCCGCGGTGGTGTGGCCGGTGAAACCCGGCACCATGGCGGTGCAATGCTGCCACAGGAAGGTCCGTTGGGTGTGTGCCCAGCGTTCCCGGGGTCCGAACAAGTCGAGCAGTCCGGCGGCTTCGTCGTCGGAGTAGGAACGCCGCAGCGGTTCGATGCGGACCTGGCAGCGCAGCGCGATGGCGTGCACCGGGTCCCCTACCTCAGAGCCGCTGGAGGCGATGTCGATGCGGGCGGTGAGCAACGGGCTGACGGTGTACGGCTCGGGCGCCACGTCGAGTACGGCGAACATCAGGTCCATCGGCTGGGTCACCGCGGCGTCTCCCGTGCTTGGGCGGCGACCTGGGCGAAGAAGCCGTCGATGAATTCCCGCGCCTGCTGGCCGCCGTCGAAGCCGCGCCACAGCAATCGCAACCGGCCGACGAATTCGTAGCAGGCGTCGATCGGTACCAGGAAGCTTTGCGGAGAACCAGATTCGGGGACCCGGACCAGCAGCGCCTCGACGTCGTCGGCCACCAGGCTGAGCCGGGGGTCGGCCCCGCCGAGGGCGTTCCAGGCGTCGAGATCCAGTTCCGATTCGGTGGCGCCGGCCGGACCCGGGTAGAAGGCGACGGTGCGGCCGATGGCGGAGTTGGTGAAAAAGAATGCCACCCCGACCGGAATCTGCAGTGCCTCCCAGGTGGGCCGGTCGAGAGCGAAATCGGGGAACGCCAGATACCGGTCCGGCACGGCGCGGTAGCGCAGCTCGGCTTCGGAGTCGGTGAATAGCAGGTAGCAGGCGCGGCAGACGCACATCAGTTGCCGCCCGGCCACATTCACCACATGCTGATGCTCGTCGGGTATCGACTCCGAGCACATCTCACATCGCTCGCCGGCGGGTTCGGGGGCCGGCTGGTTGGTCCTGATCCGCGCCAGGACTTCATAGGGACTGGTCATGCCGAAGCTCCCATGGCGTCGGTCACCGCGCAGGGTAGCGCCACCGAGAGCACGCCGTCCCGGGTCAGTAGCGGCAACGGGTCGAGGTGGGCACCGTTCGCGCCGGCACCCGCACCCACCACGTCGAATCCGGTTCCGCAGCGCGGGCAGTGGAGCAGCCGGTCGGCCAGAGCCGCACCGGCCAGCGTGTCGTCACACACCGGGCAGTGGTCCCGGTAGGCGAAGATGTCGTCGCCGACCCGACATGCCAGCATGGTGGTGCCGGCGATCAGGAAACCGCCCACCTCGCCGGACTCCAACTCGTCTAGCTCCGGCACCGGATGCCAGGTGGCAGCGCCGTGGCCGTTGGAATGCACTCGCGCCAAAAGGGTTTCGGCCGCAATAACGGTGCCGGGCTTGGTGTCCGTGACCAGTTCGATCGCGCAGATCTCCGGGGCGGCCGCGCGGATAGCGTCCTGCACCGCGAGCTCCAGCGTCACCGCCGACGACGGGCAACTCTTGCAGCTGCCGGTGAACGCCAGTCGCACAACGGTATCGGTGACTTCGAGCAGATCGACGTCGCCGCCGTGCGACCCCAGGTAGGGCCGCACCCGTTCCAGCGCGTCCGACACCCGCCGGTGCACATCATGGGGGTGCAGGCCGTGCACCAGGAGCAGGCTGGCCACCAGGTCGTCGGTGGCCAGCCGCTCGGCTAGGCCGTTGTCGAGCGCCGCCTCGCCAAGCAGCCCGATGATCCGTTCCAGCCCGGCTCCGTAGAGTCCGACCACCTCGCGGACCAGTTGCTGGGCGCGTTCCTGCACGACCGGCCCGGCTGCCGCGCAGGAATCCAGCAGGGTCTGGATTCGATCGCCCGCGGTGCGCCATTGTGTGTCGTTCTCGGGGGTATCCGGGCGATCGGCCATGCGTCACTCCTTTTGATGGTGATGACCCGGCCCCCGCACGCGGGAGGTGCCCCCAGCGCCCGGCTTCGCCGCGCTCGCGATCATCACGCCTCGATCGGTGACTGCGTCGGCGTGTGCAGTCTCTCGAGCGTCTTGCCCTTGCCCAGGTACATGTGCACGCCGCAGGGCAGGCACGGATCGAAGCTGCGTACCGTGCGCATCACGTCGATGCCCTTGAAGTTCTCCCGGCTGTTCTCCTCGAAGATCGGCTGACCCTGCACCGCGTCTTCGTAAGGGCCCGGCGTGCCGTAGCTGTCGCGCGGGTTGGCGTTCCACGGGGTGGGCGGGTACGGGTGATAGTTGGCGATCTTGCCGTCGCGGATCACCATGTGGTGGCTGAGCACGCCCCGCACCGCTTCGGTGAACCCGCAGCCGATGGCCTCGTCGGGCACCTCGAAGCGCTCCCACGTCTTGGTGCGTCCGGCGCGGATTTCCGTCAACGCCTTCTCGGCGAAGTGCAGCGCGCATGCGGCCGCGTAGGCCTGGAAGTAGGTGCGGGCCCGGTCGCGTTCGATGGTGTTGCTGCCGTGCCTGGGCACCTTCCATTCGAATTCGACCGGACCTTTCAGGGCGGTCTTGGGCAGGTTGATCTTGACGCTGTTGCCGGTCGCCTTGACGTAGCCGATGTCGACCAGGCCGGCTAGTGCCGTGGCCCACAACCGGGCCAGCGGGCCGCCGCCGGTGTCCAGCGCCAGATGGTCCGTGCCGTCGAACCAGCGCGGCGACATCACCCAGCTGTACTTGCCGCCGTCCATGTCCCGCTTCTGCGGATGGGGGTTGGTGTGCTGGTTCCACGGATGGCGCCGGTCCACGGCGTTGCCCAGCGGGTCGGTCTTGACGAACATCTCCTGGTCGGCCCAGTCGTCGTAATACGAACTGCCCAACAGGATTCGGATGCCGAGGTTGATGTCCACCAGCGAGTGGGTGACCAGTTTGCCGTCGACCACCACGCCCGGGGTGACGAACATGGCGTTACCCCAACGCTCCATGTCCTTGTATTGGAAGTTGCACACCTCGGGATCCTGGAACGAGCCCCAGCAGCCCAGCAGCGTGCGGCGCAGGCCGACCTTCTCGTAGCCGGGCAGGGCGTCGTAGAAGAAGTCGAACAGGTCGTCGTGCATCGGTACGACCTTCTTCATGAACTCGACGTAGCGCATCAGCCGGGTCATGTAGTCGGTCATCAGCTGGACGGTGGCGGTGGTTCCGATGCCGCCCGGGTACAGCGTCGACGGGTGTACGTGGCGACCCTCCATGAGGCAGAACATCTCCCGGGTCCAGCGGCTGACCTGCAGTGCCTCCCGGTAGAACTCGCCGCTGAACGGGTTGAGCGAGCGCATGATCTCGGCGATGGTCTTGTAGCCGTGCGCGTCGGCGTGCGGCGCCGCCGTTTTCTCCGCCTTGGCCAGCACCCCCGGATTGGTTTCGGCGACCATCTTCTCGCAGAAGTCCACGCCGACCAGGTTCTCCTGGAAGATGTTGTGGTCGAACATGTATTCGGCGGCCTCGCCGAGGTTGATCAGCCATTCACCGAGGTGCGGCGGCTTGACCCCGTAGGCCATGTTCTGGGTGTAGCAGGAGCAGGTGGCGTGGTTGTCGCCGCAGATGCCGCAGATGCGGCTGGTGATGAAGTGGGCGTCGCGGGGATCCTTGCCTTTCATAAATATCGAGTAACCGCGAAAGATCGACGAGGTGCTGTGGCACTCGACGACCTCTTTGTTCTCGAAGTCGATCTTCGTGTAGATGCCGAGGCTGCCCACGATCCGGGTGATCGGATCCCAGGACATTTCGACGAGCTGGCCGGGTTCGCGCTTGGCGGTGGTCGGCTCGGGGACGATAGTGGTCATCGAAGTCTCTCCGTCTGAGCTGAGATTGAAGCGCCTGACCTACCAAGTGCGCTGCGCGCCGGTGGTCAGTTTGTCGCCCTTATGGCGCCAGCGCGGCTCTTTGTCCAGGGTGCGGTTGGTGATGCCCCGCAGGTTGCGGATCACGGTTCCGTACAGACCCGACGCGGTGGTGGACACCTTGCCGCCCGGCGGCTCGTCCATGAACGGCATGAACTTGTCCGGGAAGCCCGGCATCGTGCAGCCGATGCAGATGCCCCCGACGTTCGGGCACCCACCGACACCGTTGATCCAGCCGCGCTTGGGCACGTTGCATTTCACAACGGGACCCCAACAGCCAAGCTTCACAATGCATTTCGGCGAACCGTATTCGGTGGCGAAGTCGCCCTGCTCGTAGTAACCGGCTCGGTCACAGCCCTCGTGCACGGTTTGCCCGAATAACCACGTGGGCCGTAGCGCGTCGTCGAGCGGAATCATCGGCGCCTGGCCGGTCGCCATGTAGAGCAGGTAGGTCAATGTCTCGGCGAGGTTGTCGGGATGAATCGGGCAGCCGGGCACGCAGACGATCGGGATGCCGGCCTTGCTCTTCCAGTCCCAGCCGAGGTAGTCGGGAACACCCATCGCGCCGGTGGGGTTGCCGGCCATCGCGTGAATGCCGCCATAGGTGGCGCAGGTCCCGACGGCGACGACCGCGGTGGCCTTGGGTGCCAGCCGGTCGAGCCACTCGCTGGTGGTGATCGGCTGGCCGGTCGCCGGATCATTGCCGAACCCGCACCAATAGCCCTCGTCCTTGATCTTTTCGTTGGGTATCGACCCTTCGACGACCAGCACGAAGGGCTCCAATTCGCCGCGATCGGCTTTGAAGAACCAGGCGAGGAAGTCGTCGGCCCCGCCGGTGGGTCCGCATTCGAAATCGATCAGCGGCCAGTGCACGGCGACCTTGGGGAGGCCGGGAAGCGCTCCGAGAGCGATTTCCTCGACGCTGGGCTGGGTGGCGGCAGTCAACGCCACCGAATCGCCGTCACAGCTGAGACCTGCATTGATCCACAGAACGTGAATCAATGCTTCTTCTGCTTTGACTGCTGCTTCTGTTGGCATATTGCAGCTTTCCGGGGCGAGCTGAAACCCCTGACACTGCCGGAGTCGACCGTCGGCCCACTTGCGCAGCGCTATTTCTGGGTCTACTCCGTGTCGTCATGCCTTGTCAATGGTTCGCAGGTGGCAACCGATTCGGCATTCGGTGGCCGTCTGTTGTATAGCCTGTCTTTGTTTCTTACCATCAGTGCCAGAACGGAATTCGCAATCCGGCATGCCCGTGATCATTGCAAATTGTTTGCAATTGACGATTCGTCAACGCGTTAGCCGGTGGGCACGCCGCGGACGAACCGACGTAGCCAACCGAACCAGGCAGCCATACCCGCACCCGTGCGCGCACTGACCGGCAAGATCGCCGCGGCCGCATTCACTTGGCGGACATGGGCGATGTAGGCCTCCACATCGGCGTCCAGGTAGGGCACCAGGTCAATCTTGTTGAGCAGCACCACATCCACCGAGCGAAACATCACCGGATACTTCAGCGGTTTGTCCTCGCCTTCGGTGACGGAGTAGACCATGGCCTTCGCGTGCTCGCCGACGTCGAATTCGGCAGGGCAGACCAGATTGCCGACGTTTTCGATGATCACCAGGTCCAGGCGGGCCAGGTCCAGACCCGGCAGGGCGCGGTTGACCATGGGTGCGTCCAGATGGCATTCGCCGCCAAAACCGTTGCTGGTGTTGAGCAGTGACACCTGGGCGCCGCGGCCGCTGAGTTTGGCGGCATCCAGGTCGGTGGCGATGTCGCCCTCGATTATCCCGATTGCGAACTCGCCGGCGAGCTCGTCGAGCGTGGCTTGCAGCACGGTGGTCTTTCCCGACCCGGGTGAGCTCATCAGGTTGAGCGCGCGGATGCCGTTGCTGTCGAATGCCGCCCGGTTGATAGTGGCGCGCGCGTCGTTCTCGGCGAAGATGTCTTCGAGGACGTCGATGCGTGCAGCGCCGGTCTGGTAACCGGTGTGGTCCCCGTGGTCGTGGTCGCCGTGCTCATGCTCGTGGATGTGCACAGTCCCGTCATCGTGTCGGTGAAACCTGCCCATTTCCAACACCTTTCACGAGACATCGAGCGACGTCACCAGAAATTCATTGCCGCGTAGCACCTCGACGTCGGGACTGTCGCAGTGCGGGCACCAGATCGACCAGGCCGAGGTGATTTCCGACCGCCGGCCGCAGGCGCGGCAGCGGACCTCGGCGGTGACGCATTCCAGTTCCAACTCGGCGTCCGGCATGTCCGCCGAGTCCCGGACCAGCGTCCAGCAAAACGACAGCGACTCCGGGACCACCTGCCGAAGCGCGCCCACCCGCACGCGGACGACGTCGACGTGGCGTCCGTCGGCATGTGTCCTGACCACGCCGGCGATCGCCTCGCACAGGGCGAGCTCATGCATGACCGGGCCCGGCGCAGCGTCGCTGGGTGAGCCGAAGCACCAGGGTGCTCATGAGCATGTTCTACACCGTCTACGGTCGATCGAGCTATCGCCGATGGCGAGGACCGGCTCTCAGATCGACGCTGACGCCAGGAGCGACAACGCGTACCGCAACGGATTTCCGCCTGGTCAATGACTCAAGACACTAGGCCGCCTCGCCGAGCCGCATCGATCCAATAACTCGTCTTCACTGCTTCTGATTGTGGTGTGGGTTGTCTGTCCCGTTGTCTGCCTTAGCATTCCAGGTCCCGGGGATCATCGGCATCCGTGCGCCGTCGCCGAGGCCGCTGCCGTCAAGCGTGGCGAAACCCGCCGCTTCGACGAGTGTCTGGGTGCGGGCCGTGCCGCGGGATCCCAGCGGACCCGCACCCCACGCCGACGCACCTGAAACCTGCTGTTCGTCGGGTCGGGGAGCGGCCAGGTCCCCATCGAGTTCCATCTCGGCGAACTCGTCGCGATGTCCCCGTTCGCCGGCCGGCGTCCGTCGGCGCCGACGTGCGCGGGCCTCCCGCCGATCCGATGCCTGCGCGGCCGCGGCGGCCGCGGCCGAATCAGTAGCTGGCTCCTTCGTCCGGGCACGGGTCGAAAGTCGGGAATCTGACCCGATGGTCGGGCCGCCGACGACGAAGGGGGGAAACCCTTCGATACCGGCCGCTGGTGTCGGCGCAGGGGTTGACGCGACGATGCCGGCAGCGGGCGCCGGCGCCGCGGCGGGAGCAGTTGCCGAGGCCGTGGCCGTCGAAAGCGTCGGAGCTATCCCGGCGCCCGGCAATGTCATCGGTAGCATCAGCACCGGCTCCGGGCCGGGTACCGGGATCGCGGCAATCTGGGTGGCAGTCAGGCCGGCAAGTCCGGCGAAGCCCGTTGCCGCCCCCAGCGTGGCGATGGTTTGGCCGAGGGCAACCGCCAACAGCTGCGGGGACTGGGCTAGCCAGGTGACGATCTGCATGATGTGCGTCGGCAAATCGAACACCAAGATGCCGAACAGGAACTCAAACGCCGCCACCGGATTGGTGAAGAGGAGCCGCCAGAATTCCTCGCCGTCCTGAAAGAATTCTAGGGCGCGAGCTAACCACCAGATTGGTTGTCCGGGGTTCGTGTACGCGTCGTAGGGCAACCCGTTGAGGGTGCCGTTCGCGGGGTCCCAGATGATGCGGCCGCCGCTGATCACTTTCAGTATTTCGGCGATGAGGTTGTCTATCGGGGTGGCGTGGCCTGAATCGCCGGCCTTCCCGGACTCCTGGGCCGGTGTGTTCGATTTCAGGATCGGCGGGGCGGGCCCAGTCTGTGGGATCGATGTCACCGCGCTTCCGGATATTGCTTGATAGGTCGCCATAGTCGTCGCGGCCTGAATCCACATGCGCAAATAATCGGCCTCATTGAGCGCAATGGGGATGGTGTTGATCCCGAAGAAATTCGTCGCCACCAAACCTGCGTGGCTGGCATGATTGGCGGCTAATTCAGGCAGAGTCGGCATGGCCGCCAATGCGGCCGTGTATGCCGCGGCCAAGGTCTCGTGCCGGGTGGCCGCTGTCGCGGTGTCGGCACTGGCCTGTGCCAACCAGGCCAGGTAGGGACCGTAGGCGGCCACGAATGCGTCGGCACTGGGCCCCCGCCACACCCCGGCCTGCACCGCGGCCAACAACGTTCCCAGTTCTGCTGCTACCGCGGCGTATTCGTCGCTCAGTGAGGACCATCCCGCCGCGGCTGTCAGCAACGGTTCTGGACCCGGGCCGCTATTCAGCAACGCTGAATGCACCTCCGGAGGTGAGGCCAGCCACACCGGCGCGGTCATAGTCCAGCACTGAGGTAGGAAACGGCCGCCACCGCGTCGCCGGTTGCGTAAGTGGTAGCGGACTCGGCTACCGCGACACCTGAGCGGCCGAGATCCTCGAGGCCCCGGGCCGCCACGGCAGCGTGTGCGCTGCCACGAACACCGGCCTCGACTGCGCTTTGCACCGACACCGGATCTGCAGCCGGCGGGGCCACCACGGTGATCAGCGGAACCGCGGCTGCATGCGCCGCTGCCAGCCGTGTGGTCAATGCTTCGATGGCCGCGCTCGCGGCGATCAGCCCTTCCGGAACAACGCTCAACGTCACGACGGTCCCTCCATCTTCGCGCTGCAACTTCACGTAGCATACTATTGAACATGAAAATCATTACCATATAGCTTCCCGGGTTAGTCGGGCCCCACGGTTGATGTGCGTTCCCCGATGCGGGAACGCCTGCGAGCCGGACCACGGCAGGGTGAGCTGTGAGGTGCACGGGGGCCCGGCGGGCCGCCGCGGGCGGCACCTGGCGCATCCACTGGGGCGGACAGACCTTCCCATGGCCCAGACGCAGGGTTTAACGAGTGGACACGCGGTGTCGCACCGAAAAGACGGCGCTTGCCGTCAGTTTCCGAATCCCCAGGGTCTTACGTCAGGCGTGCCACGTTGGGTCGTAACTCGGGACGCTGTTTGCATGACGTTTGCTCGGACTGGCCGCCCCGCCGCCGAGGCGCCACAGCACTCATGCGATCACGTTGCGCTGCTGGCTGCGGTGGTCCACTTTTCTTCGATGCGGCCGAGGCGCCATACCAGCAGGGCGACGGCCCAGGTGACAACGAACATGCCGACGACCGCGAAGCCGACCACGTTCAGGTCCAATCCGGCGATCCACTTCCAGAACGGGCCCCGCCAGCCGAATTCGTCGGCGAACAGGCCGAGCAGTTCGACGCTGCCGATCAGCAACGCGACCGCTACCGACAGTGCGGTGATGGTGATGTTGTAGTAGATCTTGCGCACCGGATTGGAGAATGCCCAGCCGTAGGCGAAGTTCATGAACGAACCGTCGATGGTATCCAGCAGGCACATGCCCGCGGTGAACAGCACCGGCAGGCACAGGATGGCGTACCAGGGCAATCCGGCTGCCGCGCTGGTGCTCGCCAGTACCAGCAGCGCGATTTCGGTGGCGGTGTCGAAGCCCAGCCCGAACAGCAAACCCACCGGATACATATGCCAGGACTTGGTGATCGCCTTGGTGAACCGCCCGAGGAATCGATTGATCAGTCCTCGGTTGTCCAGGTGTTGCTCCAGCTCGGCTTCGTTGAACTCGCCACGACGCAACCGGGTGAACACGCGCAGGATACCGGCCAGGACAATGACGTTGAGCACGGCGATCAGATACAGGAACACTCCGGACACGCCGGTGCCGATCAGGCCGGTGTAGTGGTGCAATGAGGAGGAATCTTGTTGAACCGGTCCGACGATGGCTTTGACTCCGGTCGCCAGTAATACCGCCAGAGCAAAGACGACGGTGGAGTGGCCCAGCGAGAAGAAGAACCCGGCGGCCAGCGGCCGCTGCCCGTCGTTCATCAGCTTGCGGGTGGTGTTGTCGATGGCGGCGATGTGGTCGGCATCGAAGGCGTGCCGCATGCCGAGCGTGTATGCGGTCAAGCCGATGCCGATGCCAAATGCCTTGCCGCCCACGGCGAGTTGCGCGGGCTCCACCAAAGCGATGAGGGTGATCCAGCCAACCAGGTGCAACGCGACGATGACGGCCGACATCGATGCCAGGCGCCACCACTCCGCTGGTGCCAATACGCCGAGCACCCGGGAGAAACCTGTCGTCTGTGCGGGATATGACGGGCGCCGGTCGAGTTCTCTACGGGCCATGTTGGTCCTTGCAGCGGCGGGCCGAACGCAACAGGCACGACTGTAGGTTGCGTCCTAAGTTATTGCAAGTCACTTGCAGAAGCACCGGGGGTTTGTCGCCGGTGAACATCGCGTCGCGCGCTACACGCTGGCGGCGCCGGTCCCAGCTGCCGCGGCGTGGTGGTTGCGCCGGGTGGCGATGAAGGCCGCCCAGGACTTCACCTCGGGGTGCTGCTTGAGGAGGGCACGACGCTGGCGTTCCGTCAGGCCGCCCCAGATCCCGTACTCGACGCGGTTGTCGAGAGCATCGGCGGCGCACTCGAGAATCACCGGGCAGTTCCGGCAGATCGTCGCCGCTTCCCGCTGGGCGGCGCCGCGCACGAACAATTCCTCCGGGTCGATGTTGCGGCACCGGGCTTGGGACACCCACGCGGCCCGGGCCTCGGCGTCCGAGCCATAGGGAGGGCGGTGAACTGCAGTAATGGCGCCGGTTTGCGCGGCGTCGTTCCGGATTTTTGGCACAAGAATCCCC